>JBEKZQ010000285.1:0-8286 GCA_049509675.1 Thermoguttaceae bacterium
CGGCACACGGCGTGTGCCTGTTGCAATTGCGGTAACTTATTCACTTGCCAGCATGACCCGCGCGCCCAGATGGGAGGCGTGGGCTTGCAAGGCGGCCTCGAACTGTTTCCGCGCTTCAGCAAGCTGACCTTTGCCCAAGAGCCCCAGTCCCACCAGGTAATACGCGTCGGCCTTCCGCACGGCCGAGGATTGCCGCGTGCCGAACTTGGCGAAAAAGTCCAATTCACCCGCCGCGTGCAGCCTTTCTTGCCCAATGCGGACCAACTCGTCGAAAAGCTGCGCTGCCCGGGCGTCCTGGCCCAGTTTTCGGGCGGCGAGCCCCTGATAATAGCGCATCTCGGGCGAAGCGGCCGGACTCGCGGTCGATTGCTGGAAGTGCTGCCGCGCTTGGTCCGCGTGGCCTTCGGCCGCGCTGACCACGCCCAGGAAGTACTGGGCCTCGGCGAGCCGGTCTTGGCCGCGACGAACTTTGGCCGTCTCGAAACGATCCGGATACTCCAGGGCCGCCTCGAAATCCTTGCGGGCTGCGGCGTGCTTGCCCGATCTCAGCGACTGCTGCCCGCGCAGCAAGAGCGCGTCGGCATACACGTCATGCACCCCCGTCTCGCCTTCCCAAACGCGGAAATGGTGGTTCTCCAGCAGTTCCAGCGCCCGATCGTAACGCCCCAAAAGGATCAGCAAGGAGATTTCCCGCAGCAGGGCGTCGTCGCGGCGCGCCACCGTGGCGTGATTCCTCTCCAACAGGTCCAGGCGTTTCTGCAGGTCTGTATTGATCGTATCGTACAGCCCGTCCAACTCGGCGTAGAGCCGCGGGTCCTGCGGGTCGCAGGCAACCGCTGTTTCCAAGCTGGCTGCCGCCTTGGCATTGTCGTGCTCGGTGTGGGCGTAGGCCCAGCCGAGGTTGCGATGCACCAGAGCCCATTTGCCGTCGAGGTCGCGGGCTTGCTGCCACGCCCGCACGGCCGCCTCGGGCTGGTTGTCATAGAGCAAGTTGCCCAAGTAGCAGGCGGCGCGGGCGTCCTGCGGATTATGCAACATGGCCGTGCGGAGCACCTCGATCGATTCGGTGCGGAAGGGAAAACAATAGTCCGGCGACATTCGGCCCGCCGCTTTGAAACACTCGCCGGCCTCCTGTGCGCGGCCCTTCTGCAACCAGTAGTAGCCCAGGTGGTAATGGATCATGGGATCGATTCGGGTCTTGTCGGGCGCAGCCGCCACCGCCTGCCGCAGCACGCCGATCGCTTCCTCGTACATGCCGCAATTGGCGTAATCGACCGCCAGTTCAAGAGAGGACTGCTCATCGTTGACAACCCGATCCTGCGCAGTGATAGCAAGCAGCGAGCACTCGTGGGCCGCCCATGAATCGAGGGGGTCGATCTCGCGGGCCTGTTGGGCCAGGGCGATCGCCTGCCGGGAGCGGCCGAGCTTGCGCAACACGGCGGTCTTCAGCCCGAGGGCCTTGGTGTTCATCGCCCCGACGGCGATGGCGCGGTCGATGAACTCCAGGGCCTGGCTGAAGTCGCCTTTTCGGCAGGCGCTTTCGGCCAAGGCCGCGTTGGCCGCGCCCTGGAAGGCGAGGCTCCAGGCCGCGTTATGGAAGGCATCGTCGGCCTCCTTCTCTTGGCCCTGGCCGCGCAAGGTGATGCCCAGGTAGTAGAACGCTTCACCGTCTTTGGGCCGCGTGTAGTTGCGCGTTGCGCGCGCAACCGCCGCGGCCAGGTGCTTTTCGGCCTCGGCATAGAGCGCCCGCTTGCAAGCGAGGATTCCCAGGGCCACGCTGGAGCGATAGTCGCCCGGATCGCGCCGCAGGGCCTCTTCGTAATAGGGATACGGCTCGCGCGCCGGACTATGGAACTGCTCCAATCGCAGCCCGGCCAGGTAAAGCTCTTCGACCGTCTTGATGTCCTTCGGGGCGGGCGGCGGTTCTACCCGCGAAGGCATCGCGGCGGTGGCTGGCGGCAACGGAGCATAACGGATCAACTCCCTGCCGTCGGCCGCGCTCAGCGCGACTTTCACGTCTTCCGGCTTCACGCCCGGCGGCAGCGGCAATTCCTGGGCAAAGGGCTGCGCAGGGCTGATGGTGATCCGCCTTTGGAAAGGCGTCTTGTCACCCGCCCGAACGACGACGCGGGCGTCGCGGAACTCGGCCGTGGTATTGAAGGCAAAACGGATGCGGTCGCCGACCTCCAGGTTGACGGCCGCATCGAGGTTGGCATTCTTGATCCCGCCCAGCGCGCGGATGGGGTAGAAGTATTGCTCCACCACCTTCACTTCGCCGGGCTGGATCCAACTGTAATCGGGCTGATTGTCGGAGTAGCCGCCGGACATCAGCTCCAGGTACGGCCCGTCGGCGTCGGTGAGGATCTTGTTCCACATTTCGCCTTCCGGGCCGTTTCCCCAGGCGAAGAACTTCTTGCC
Source organism: Thermoguttaceae bacterium (assembly GCA_049509675.1). Lineage (GTDB taxonomy): Bacteria > Planctomycetota > Planctomycetia > Pirellulales > Thermoguttaceae > JBEKZQ01. Next base: position 2,419 of record JBEKZQ010000285.1, read on the forward strand.
CGGAGCAACGTGGTGGTCGGCGATGATGGCCATGCCCGCCTTCTTGCCGTGGTCGTAGCCGCCGAAGAAATCGTCCTCGTGGTTCCAGGCGAAGATGGACACCGGCGTGGGCAGGTTCTTCCACCGGCTCACGTCGACCCCGGAGCGATCCAGGCCGCCATACACGCCGCGACCGATCGGCCAATCGACGAACTCGCTCTTGCCGTGCTGCGTGCCGTAGCGCGTGCCGGGCGGAAAGACCACCTGGTAATCGGCATTGGCCGGCACGGCGACATTGGCGAAGTACAGCAGCGAATGGGCCAGCGGAGTGCGGTTGAACAACTTGACCGTGGCCTTCAAGTACGACCGGTCGGCAAAGAGCGTCAACCCCACCAGCCATTTCATGCGGTGCCGGCGCTCGATCTCGCCCAGCCAGACGGTCTTGCTGCCGTCGGCGTTCTCCACCAGGCGGTAGGCGACGGGCATGAAGGTCGTGGCCCGGTGGTGGTGCGGGATATCCCACTCGATGCCCCCGGAGATCCACGCGCCGATCATGCCGATCAGTGCGGGCTTGATCACGTGCTGGCGGTAGAGGAAGTCGTAGCCGTTGCCGCGGTCCTGCCCGCTGAACACGCGCCCGCCAAGCTCGGGAAGGATGGAAAACTGCACGTAGGGATTCTCCAGGAACACCGCACGGTACTTGCGGTCCTCCCTCACGTCGCTGAGTTTATCCAGAAGCGGATAGGGATACACCGGTCCTTTCGCGCCCTGGTAGCTGCGGCCGCTGTAGAAGATCGGGTCTTTCTCCGGCTCACCGGCGCGGCAGGTCGGGATGGTGATGTCTTGTTGCCACATCCGCGCGCCGGCGCCGCCTTCGGCGGCCGCCGCGCCGCCTGGAAACGACACGGCCGCGACCAAGCAGACGGCCCATGGGCATCGCTGTACGTTCATGGGTTGTTCTCGCCGTGGAACCGCAATGGTAAGGAGCCGAAAGAGAATCAGTTGATCAATCACAGTAGGACGGATTGCCAATCCGTCCTACAGAACACCGACGGATTGCCAATCCGTCCTACAGGTGGCCTTGGCCATCAATATATACGCTGTCTTGGCTGCCCGCCACAAGAAACTCACGCCTTGTAGTCGTCCTACCCCTTGCTCCTGACCGTGGACGCCTGTTGACTCGTCGGGGTATAATGAGCCGAGCCAAGTGGATTTGCAACGCTGCCCTCGATTCGCCCGCCGTCCCTGTCCTTCCTGAGCCAAGGAGACTCGACGATGAGTGTCCGCATATGGTCGGTGGTGGCTTTAGGGTTCTGCGCGGGGGTGTGGGCGGTGGTTTTCGCCGCCGAGCCGGCCAAACCGCCGGCCGCGGCGTCTCCGTCCTTCGACGCCACCGTGCTGCCGCTGGTCAAGCGGTATTGCCTGGATTGCCATAGCGGAGAAGACGCCGAACGAGGTGTCCAGTTGGACAAATACCGCACTGCCGCGGCCGTCTCGGAGGATCGGGCCACGTGGCGGAAGGTGCTTAGCATGCTCCGCGCTCGCAAGATGCCGCCCAAGGACTGCCGCCGACCGAAGGACGCGGAGTACGACGCCGTAACCGCCTGGCTGGAAGCCACGCTCGGCCCAGCCGACCGGGCTGGCCCCGCCGATCCGGGCCGGGTGACGATCCGGCGTCTGAATCGTGCAGAATACACGAACACCATCCGCGACCTGCTGGGCATCGAGTTCCACGCGGCCGCCGATTTCCCCTCCGACGATGTGGGCTACGGGTTCGACAACATCGGCGACGTGCTCACGCTTCCGCCGCTGCTGATGGAGAAGTACCTGGCCGCAGCCGAGCAGATCGCCGCGAAGGCGATCGTCGCCGACAAGCCGGGCGACAAGCCTCAAGATTATCCGCCATCGCATCGCCGCATCTTTCTCGTCGCACCGGGAGAGAAAGTGTCACCCGACGCGGCCACCGAGCAGATTCTTCGCCGGCTCGCCACGCGGGCGTACCGCCGTCCGATCCGCGACCAGGAACTCGCACGCCTGCTGAAACTCGTGGCAACTGCTCGTGCGCAAGGCGACCGATTCGAGGCGGGCATCCAACTGGCGCTCGAGGCGATCCTGGTCTCGCCGCACTTCCTGTTCCGCGTGGAACTCGACCCGGAAGCGAACGGCGTCGGGCCGATCCGCGCACTGAATGAGTACGAATTGGCCTCGCGGCTCTCCTATTTTCTCTGGAGCAGCATGCCCGACGACGAACTGTTCGATCTGGCGGCCCGCGGCAAGCTCCGCGAGAATCTCGACCGCCAGGTGCGGCGGATGCTCATCGATGCGAAGTGCAAGGCGCTGGTGGAGAACTTTGCCGGGCAGTGGCTGCAACTGCGGAACCTCGACCTGGCCGCGCCCGACAAAAGGCAGTTCCCGGCCTTCGACGACGAATTGCGCCGCGCGATGCGAACCGAGTCGGAGATGTTCTTCGAGAGCATCGTGCATGAGGACCGCAGCGCGCTGGACCTGCTCGACGCCGACTTTACGTTCGTCAACGCCCGGCTCGCGCGGCACTACGGGCTGGAGGGCGTCGAGGGCGACCAGTTCCGCCGGGTATCGCTTCCGGCCGGCGGCGGCCACGAGGCCGCGCAAGCCCGCGGCGGCGTGCTCGCGCAGGCCGCCATGCTCACGGTGACGTCGAATCCCACGCGGACCTCGCCGGTGAAACGCGGCAAGTGGGTGCTGGAGAACATCCTCGGCGCGCCGCCCCCCGATCCGCCGCCCAACGTTCCCATGTTGCGCGACGATGCCAAGGCCGTGGCCACCGGCACGTTGCGACAGCGCATGGAGCAGCACCGCAAGGACCCCAACTGTGCCGTGTGCCACAAGGAAATGGACGCCTTGGGCTTCGCCCTGGAGAACTTCGACGCCGTGGGCGCCTGGCGGACCAAAGACGGCAATTTCCCTATCGACGCCGCCGCACAGTTGCCCGACGGCCGGTCGTTCAACGGCCCGCGGGAACTGAAGGCCATGCTCCGCGGCAACAAGGAGCAGTTCGCCCGCTGCCTGGCGGAGAAATTGCTGACCTACGCCATCGGCCGCGGCGTGGAGTCCTACGATCGACCGGCGGTCGACGGAATCGTCCAGACGGCGAAGGTTGGCGACTACAAGTTCTCGACGTTCGTGCTGGGCATCGTCCGCAGCGACCCCTTCCAGAAACGTAACCGTTCACAGGGGCCTATCTCCTTTGGCCAAGAAGGGGACAGGTCCATGTTTTCGGCCATTGTCGATTCGCAAGACCGCGCCTTCCGGCCGAAAAATGGACCAGTCCCCGGTGCGCGGCGGCAAGAATAAGGAGTAAGCCATGAGTCAGAACCGGCAGGTTTCCCGGCGGACGGTCCTGCGGGGCATCGGCACGGCGATCGCGTTGCCGTGGTTGGAGTCGATCATGCCCCAGATTTCGCAGGCGGCCGAGGGCGGAGCGCCGCGGCGGACGGCCTTTTTCTCAGTCCCCAACGGCATACACATGCCCGACTGGACGCCGAAAGAAGAAGGCCCGTTGGATCTCCTGCCTCCGATCCTTGCGCCGCTGGAGCCGATCAAGTCGAGCGTCACGGTGCTCAGCGGGCTGACGCTCGACGGCGGGCGGCCGCATCGCGACGGTCCCGGCGATCACGCCCGCTCGGCCGCCTCCTTCCTCACCGGCGCGCATCCGTACAAGACCAACGGCAAGGACATCCGCAACGGCGTTTCCGTGGATCAGGCGGCCGCGGAGAAGCTCGGCCACCTCACCCGCTTTGCCTCGCTCGAATTGGGCGGCGAGCGGAGCGCACTGGCGGGCAACTGCGATTCCGGCTACAGTTGCGCGTATACGTCGAACATCTCCTGGCGCACGCCCACCTCGCCGCTGAGCAAAGAGGTCAATCCGCGGGCCGTGTTCGACCGTCTTTTCAGCCCCGCAGAACTGACTGCCGTAGACCGAGCGCGCCGCGCAGAACAAGAACGGCGGCGCAAGAGCATTCTGGACTTCGCGGCCGAGGACGCCGCCGAGTTGCGGCGCCAGCTCGACCCGAGCGACGGCCGCAAGCTCGACGAGTATCTGTACGCCGTGCGCGAGGTCGAGCGCCGTCTGCAGAAGGCCGAAGCCACTGCTTCGGCGCCCGCGGGCGTGCGACCTGCCGGCACGCCCGGCGACTTCGCCGAACACGTGCGTCTGCTGATGGACATGATCGTGCTGGCCTTTCAGACCGATTCCACGCGCATTGCCACCTTCATGTACTTGAACGAAGGAAGCAACCGCAGCTATCCCGAGATTGGGGTGCGGGCAGGCCATCACGAGTTGTCGCACCACGGTGGTAATCCGGAGAAGCAGGCACAGATCAGCAAGATCAACCGCTTTCACCTCGGCCTGCTGGCCGGGTTTCTCGCGAAGCTCAACGCCGCGAAGGAAGGCGACGGCACCTTGCTCGACAGCGCAATGATCATGTACGGCAGCGGAATAAGCGACGGCAACCGCCACAATCACGACGACCTGCCGATCGTGCTGGCCGGTCGCGGCGGGGGCACGATCGCCGCCGGCCGCCACCTCACATTTGCCAAGGAGACGCCGTTGACAAACCTCTACCTGGCAATGCTCGACCGCATGGGCGTCGCCATGCCGAAGTTCAGCGACAGCACGGGCAAACTGGAACTGTGAGATGTTAGATTTCGGTACTCCAAACCCCAAAACCCAGCACGCAGGATCCAAGACGCCACCGCCATGTCCACGCCGGTCCGCTACCTGATTTTCGACATCGAGAGCGTCGCCGACGCGCCGCTGGTCGCCAAGCTGAAATATCCGGGCGAGGGGCTCGAACCGGCCCAGGCCGTCGGCCGCTACCGGGCCGAATTGCTGAAGAAGTACGAGAGCGATTTCATCCCCTACACTTTCCAGTTGCCGATCTGCGTGGCCGTGGGCAAAGTGACGGGCGACTTCCGGCTTGTGGACGTGGTGGCACTGGATGAACCACAGTTCCGGCCGCCGGTCATTACCGAGAACTTCTGGCGGGGTTGGGAGAAATATCAGCGGCCCACCCTGGTGAGTTTCAACGGCCGCGGCTTCGATCTACCGTTGCTGGAACTGACGGCCTTTCGCTACGGCTTAGCGATTCCCGGCTGGTTCCAGTTGGGCTCGAAGGGATACGATCAGCCGCGCAGCCGCTATAACGTCAACGCTCATATCGACTTATGTGAATTGCTCACCAACTTCGGCAGCAGCCGCTTCAACGGCGGACTGAACCTGGCCGCCAACCTGCTGGGAAAACCGGGAAAAATGGACGTGCAGGGCGACATGGTCCAAGACCTCTTTGACGCCGGCCGATTGCCCGAAATCAACGATTATTGCCGCTGTGACGTGCTGGACACCTACTTCGTGTTTCTCCGCACGCGGGTCCTGACCGGTCAACTTCCTCTGGAGAGCGAGCAGCAAATCGTGGCCGAAACCAAGACCTGGCTGGAGCAGAAGGCCGACCAAGTTACCGCCTACCGCCGCTACCTGGACCGATGGGGCGACTGGTCCAACCCGTGGCAGTAGGCCAACCCACCCGGGAGATCGCTTGCAAACTTCGCTCCGCGAGCTATACTTTCAGTGTTGGAGCGGTTTGAGCGGTTGCCTCACCGACGCCGCACCCAACAGGGACACCGCACGAGGCGTCAGGCGTTTTTCCCGCGGTGAGAGCCTGTGGCACGCAGATACCTGACATGCACGCCATGGGCTTTTTTTCTGCGCTGGCCCAAAAACCGTCTTGACGCCCGCCGCTGCCGAAAATATACAGGCGTATAGCAGGAGAATTGTAAAGTCGGGGTCTGGTCCATTTTTCGGCTGATAGGATTAACCATTTGACCGGACTCTTGACCGAAAACATGGACCTG
>JBEKZQ010000286.1:0-8244 GCA_049509675.1 Thermoguttaceae bacterium
TATAAGTCCAAAGGTATGCAAGTAAGCCCGAGGTAGTTCCGGCATTGTAAGATCGGCACGCGAGACGTGCCGCGATGTAAGACCCGTTGAACGTAATTTGTATCCCCTCGGCGGCCTCCAGGCATTGTAAGTCCAAGTGGCTGAGCAGTATGGGTTAGCGCCAAGTCCACCAAATCGGCAACCGGCGGGTTATATACTCTCGCGGATTTTTCGCCGTGTGCGCACTGCCGGAATTCTTACCGCAGCGGTTCCAAAAGCGCGGGTCACATCTCCCATCCCCCTTGCGCCAATCGACTTACGGCGACGCTTCCCACGATGCCGCATCAGCCGATCGAGCGCGGCGGCAGAAGCACAATACCTTACGAGACAATACGTTACGTGAGAAAACGGCTAGTCGTCTTTTCTTGCCCCAGGGGCTTATGTTGTGACAGATGCACGGGCAAGCACGTGGCACGCGAGCGCGCAACACCTTGCGACACAATACGTTACCTGTGAAATCGGCTGGTCGTCTTTTCTTGCCCCAGGGGCTCATGATGGGAAGAAACGCAAGAATTCGGGGTTTCACGGCCAACCGCCCTCACCCCGACCATCTCCCGGAGGGAGAGGGGGACCTTAATCTCATAGCCAACCGCCCTCACCCCTTGCCGCTCTCCCATCCCGTCGCAAGCGATGGGCGGGAGAGGGGGATCGGTTTGGCCATCTTCTGGCACGGACGGCGTTGCTCGCCGCACCCGGCGCGGGCCGGGTTGACTGCCAAGAGCTCGTGCAGGCGTTCGGGCGAGCCGGCCTCGGCCGCCGGACGCTCTCGATGCCAATTGCCGTGCGTCGGCACAAGGCAATCGTCCCAGGGCCAGGGATGGAAGGGGTTGTAGCCCAGCGCGGCCGTCAAGCGACTGCTATCCATGCTCACGTTGCCCGCCCGGGGCGGAATGGGGCTCGCCTCGCGTCGCGGAATGCCGTGCAGGCAGTCGGGATCGTAGCCGCCCACGCGGTTCAGGATCTGGGCGATTTGATAGAGGCTCAGCCGCCGCGGCGCCCCCGCGTGAAACAGTCCGCTCAGGTCGCTCCGCAGCACCGTTTCATAGAGCGGGTTCAAGCAGTCGGTGTAGGTCGGCGTGCGAACCTCGTCGAAATACAGGGTTGCCGGGCGCGACTTCTTGAAACGCGAGGTGATCCAATCGATCGCGCCCGCGTGGCCGCTGAAACTGATTCCCATGGGCAGCGAGATCCGCAAGGTGCAGGCCGTCGGATCGCACTGGCGACACAATTGCTCGCCCACGGCCATCGTCTTGCCGTAGATCGTCACCGGATCGGGCGGATCGTCCTCGCAGTAACCGCCGTCCCGCTCGCCGGAGAAAACCAAATCCACCGACAAGTGGACCAGCCGGGCGCCGCGGGCGACGGTCTGCGAGAGCAGGTTGCGGACGCCTTCCACGTTGATTCGCCAGGCCAGTTCCCGATCGAGCTCGCAGGCCTTCAAAGCGCAGTTGCCCGCGCAGTCCAACACGGAAGCGAACCGGTGGCGGTCGAACAACCGCGCCATGGCCTGGCGGTCCTCGGCATTGCAGGCGATGATTCCCGGCCCCGCGAGGCGGGAATTCTCCACCTGGCGGATGCCGAACACCCGGCCCGGATACTTGCCCTGGAAGTAACTCAGCGCGTGGTAGCCGGCCACGCCGGCAATGCCGGTGATCAACAGCGGCAGCGGCAGGTCGGCGGATTGCGAGAGGCGAAACGTACTCATCCACACGGACTCCACGGCCAACCAGGATTATTCACAAATGTGTAGGGTGGGTCAAGCAAACCGTGGTAGTGGTGGGGCTTCGGTCGCTTACCGCCGGTCTGGTTCCTTCACCGGGCGTGGAGCAGCGTTTCATCGGTTTGCGAGCCCCACCATAAGTTTTCGCGACCTTGACCCACCCATTACATTTTCATGAATAATCCGGGCTGGGCGCCTTCGTGTCAGATTTTGCAGTTTTCCTGCCTTTTCCTGCGGGTTGCTGGCATTCGGTGGCAGAGGTTGGTATGCTGGGGTTGCTTCGCCACGCTATACTGTGAACGGTTTGCAATGATACGATCCGTTCCCTATTGCCGCGGTTGGGATCATTTCAAACCGCGCAGACCATAAAATGCCTCACCTTCATGCTCAACCCCGAGGAGTCCTACCCATGTCAGAGCACGAAACCCTCCCTCGCCGGCAGTTTTTGAACAATGTCGCCAGCGCCGCAGCGTCGGCATCGGTGCTGGGGGCCGGACTGGCCGCGGCGGCCGAGCAGGCCGCTCCGCGTGCCGCGTTGGAACGCAAGATCAAGGTCGGCATCGTCGGCTGTGGCGGCCGCGGGAGCTGGATCGCCGGCCTGTTCAAACAGCATGGCGGCTACGAGTTCGTGGCCGCCGCCGACTACTTCCCCGACCGCGCCGAAAAGACCGGAACATCGCTGGGCGCGGATAAGGCGAAGTGTTTCTCCGGCCTGTCGGCCTACAAGCGGCTGATCCAGAGCGGCGTCGAGGCAGTGATCCTGGAAACGCCCCCGTACTTCTTCCCCGAACATGCCGCGGCCGCCGTCGAGGCCGGGCTGCACGTCTACATGGCCAAGCCCGTTGCCGTGGACGTGCCCGGCACGCTCGCGATCGGCGCGGCGGGCAAGGCCGCGACGGAGAAGAAACGCGTCTTCCTCGTCGATTACCAGATGTGGACCGATCCGATGAACCTGGAAGTCTGCAAGCGTCTGCGCGAAGGCGGACTGGGGACGTTGCAAATGGTCTTCTCGGTTGGCACCAGCGGCGGCGGCGGCTTCAATGATCCCCCTTTGACCGGGAACCTGGAAAACCGCCTGACCGGCCTGATCTGGGTCAACGACGATGCCCTGGGCTGCGGTTACATCGGCAATTTCGACATCCACGCCATCGACGCCATCGTCTGGGCCCTGGGCAAGCGGCCCGTTTCGGCCTATGGCAAGGGCGGCCGGTTCCGCAAGGATCCCCACGGCGACGCCTTCGACACCAACTTCGTGACCTACACCTTCGACGACGGACTGGCTTGGAACCACCACAGCGCGCAAGGACCGAGCCACGACTGGCTCAAACAAGGGTCGCTGGAAGGCTCGATCCAGGGGAGCGAGGCCAGCGCACGTCTTTCCTACTGGGGAAAGGCATATGTCCGCGGCGGACCGAAACACTTCGGCGGCGGCCAGGTCGCCGACCTCTACGACGCCGGCGCCAAACGCAACATCGCCGCCTTCTACAAATACGTCACCACGGGCGCGTACGGCAACGACACCACGCAGCGCTCCGTCGATTGCACCCTCACCGCCATCCTCGGCCGGGAAGCGGCCCGCCGCGGCGCCCTCCTCACCATGGATGAATTGGTCAAGGAGAACAAGCGGCTGGAAGTCGATCTGAAAGGACTGAAGGCCTGAGAGAATGTGAGTCTTTGTAGGGTCGAGCGCGGCGAGCCCCACCAATCGGCTCGCGGCTCGCCGACGAACCGCGCGGAGAGGTTTCCGGCGGCTCAACCCTGCAACAACCGAAATGGAACAGCACTGGCAAGCCAGTGGCACCCGGCGAGAAAATCGAATTCGCCGAGAACCCCACACCCCCAACCCCTCTCCCGCAAGGGGAGAGGGGAGTAATACTGAAAGCGGCCGCGGGCCCGCTACGATTTCAGCCCGGTGGTCGGGAACTCGTAGCGCTCGGCCGTTTTCATCATGTCGGCCCAGGTCACTTCGGTTTGCTTGTAGGCGGCCGTTCGGCCCAGGATCGTGGTCAAGTTGCTGCGGACGCTGGGGACGACCGTGGCGTTGGAGTAATCGCCCTTCTGGATCTGATCGTGGAAGTCGTGGATGTTCTGCACGACGCCGTCGGTGAAAAGGTTGCCCAAACGCCCGCCCTTGTACGACTTCTCGCCGACGATGCGAACGATGCCGAAGTAGTGGGTGTCGGCGGTGCCGCGGGGGCCGAACATCCAGCAGCCGATGTCCTCGATGCCGGTCCCGTATTGCTTCGAGGCGAACGAGACGGTCAGGTTCTTGGGGAAGGTGAAGAGGACGGAGAAGTGGTCGTTGCAGGTGCCGAACGGGGGCCGGCCTCCCCGGCCGCAATTGCCATAGGCCTTGACCGGGTCCTCGCCGATGAACCAGGTGGCGACGTCCAAGGCATGGATATTCTGCTCGGTGATGATGTCGCCGGAGAGGATGCGATCGACGCCCCAGTAGCGGAGCCGGCTTTCCGGGGTGCTCGTGTCGGCGCCGCCCCAGGTGGCGCCGGTGTAGTAGACCGCCTCGCCGGAGACGATCGGTCCGATGTCGCCGGCCTGAACGCAGCGGACGGTTTCCCGATAGAACTCGTTGGCTCGGGTCTGGAAGTCGACCAGCAGGCAACGCTTGGCGGCCGTGGCCTTCTTGCCAGCCTCGGCCAGGGTGAGGCAGCCGTGTACGTCGACGGCGATCGGCTTGGCGCAGTAGACGTGGCAGCCGGCCTCCACGCCCGCCAGGGCCTGCTCGGCATGGAAATAGGGCGGGCTTTCCACGACGATGGCATCGGGGCGGGCGTCCAGCAGGCGCTTGTAGCCCGACAATCCACTGAAGGCCCGATTCGCCGCGATGCCGAGCCGTTTGGCCGTGCCTTCGGCGCGGTCGGGGAAGTAGTCGGCGGCGGCCACGAACTGGTATCCGCCGTGCTGTTGGAAGAGATCGGCGATCCAGTTGCCGCGTCCGCCGCAGCCGATCAGCCCCAGCGTGATCTTCGCGTTGGCCGCTGCGCCGGCGACCAGTTCCGGACGGACGATCGACAGCCCGACGGCCGTCGCCCCGGCCAGAAATCCACGGCGGCTAAAACCCAGGTCCTTGTCACAGTCCAGTCTCTCGGTCATTGGGATACCCTCGTTGTTGGTTATTCAAACGGTCAAACTCTTGCGGTTTGAGTTGGCTATTACCGTGGCACGACAAATCATCATTCGCGGCCAGGCTTCGCAGGACGGATTGGCAATCCGTCCTACCGTACCGCTCACGCCATCCAGCCGCGATTGCGGGACTGGGTCTTCGGGAGGATCTCTTTGACCAACGCCACGTTCTGTTCCACTTGGAAGTCGAACATGCCCACGCAGATGAAATCGGCGCCGTTGCGGAGCGCATAGCTGAACCCGGACTTGGGCTGAATGGCGCCGGCGGCCAAGACCTTGAATGCGATCCACGGTTTTTTCACCCCTTGCATGAAGGCGATGGTCTTCTCCGGATCCAGATCGAAGTAGTTGTCGCACGGATTGCTCACGACGTCGGAGTTCTGATCTTGCCGTCGGGTCGACCAGTACATGGTGTGATGGAGCGTTTTGACGTAGAAATCGGCGCCGTAGTTCTTCTTTTCGGATTCCATGACGACGTCCAGCTTGTGGGCGCCGATGCCGCCGGGCACGCCGTGGGACTTGATGAACTCCACGCAGCGGGCCGCCAAGTCCAGATGATTTGCGTTGTACCAGTTGTCGCAGATGACGCCCTGGATGTAGATGGCCGACGCCCCGAAATCGATCGACCGCTTGATGTTCGTCTTCCAGTCGTCCAGGTCCGGGTGACCTTCGGCGATCCACTGGATCTTGCCGCCGCGCTGTTTCCAGTAGCGGCCGAAGATGTCCATGCACTTCTTGGCGGGATCAGCGATGATCGTGTTCACTCCGTGCTCCTCGAGCAACTGGAGCGTGTCCATGACCTTCTCCTCGGTATTGTAGGCCCGCATGAGCGCGGGCACATAGTGGAGGTCGCGCGAGTGGGCCCAGCCGCTGATGAGGTTGCCGCCCGAGATGAGGCGGCTCAGCGTAAGCTTGCCGATCTTGCCGGTGGGCAGCGTGTTCTTCGACCCGGCGGCAATGGCCGGCTTCGGCGGGGCATCTTCTTCCTGGACCGGCGCCGCGCCGGCCTGGGCGGCCAAACTCGACCCGGCGGACGCCGCCATGGAATAGGCGATGAAGTCACGACGATTGAACTGGGAACTCATGCGACCGACCTCCTGCAAGAGACACCTGTAAACGGGCAACTTTCATTTTACAGCGCGTCGGGGGCCGTTCCAAGCATCGGCAAGACAATAACAGGAGATCTATTGATTCGCCGATCGCAAGCTCACGCGGCCCTCCTCCATCCCCAAAGGCCGCCCCCGTCCCTACCAATAACTCCGTACTCGTTTGCCGTCAAGGGGTTGCGAGATTTGTCCGCCAATCCAGGGCCATCGCAAGTCCGCGATTGCTCTTGTATCAACATGGGAATTCGTGTACCAAGTCTGACGCAAAGGCACCCGGAGGGTACCCGGATCCATGTTTTCGGTCATGAGTTCGGACAAATGGCAATGCCTATCAGCCGAAAAATGGACCAGACCCCGACTTAGCAGTTCTCCTGCGATGGAGGGAACCAAGCATGACGCATGATGCGGCCGGGCGGAGAGACTTCTACGTCGAAATCATCAAGCCCTCGCACTACGACGATGACGGTTATGTCATTCAGTGGCAGTGGACGTTCGTGCCCTCGAACTCCTTGGCCTGCCTGTACGCCCTGGCCGACGATGTTGGGCAACGGGGCGCTCTGGGCGACGACGTCGACGTGGTCGTCAATAGCTACGATGAATCCAGCACGGTGATTCCCGTGCGCAAGATCATCCGCCGCATTCACGCCCGCGGCGGGCGGGGGGTCGTGCTCCTGGCCGGCGTGCAAACCAACCAGTTTCCCCGCGCCGCCGATCTGGCCCGTCAGTTCCGGGCCGCCGGAATCCCCGTGGTCATCGGCGGCTTCCACGTGAGCGGCTCGATCGCCATGCTGAGCGAACTGCCGGCCGAGCTGCGCGACCTCCAAGCGATGGGGGTTTCGCTCTTTGCCGGCGAGGCCGAAAGCCGCATGGAAGGCCTCCTGGCCGACGCCTATCACGACCGCCTGAAGCCGCTCTACAATTATCTCAAAGAGCTGCCGGAGTTGCAGGGGCAGGTCGTGCCTTTCCTGCCGCGCGAGGTCGCCGGGCGGAGCATGTTCTACGCGCCGTTCGATGCCGGCCGGGGTTGCCCCTTCGAGTGCAGTTTCTGCACGATCATCAACGTCCAGGGCCGCAGGTCGCGCTGGCGCAGCGCCGACGACGTGGAGCGGCTGGTGCGGGCCAACGCGGCCCAAGGCATGCGCCGTTTCTTCATTACCGACGACAACCTCGCGCGAAACAAGAACTGGGAAGCCATTTTCGATCGCCTCATTGCTCTGCGCGAGCAAGAGGGCCTGCGCATCAAGCTCACGATCCAAGTGGACATGATGTGCCACAAGATCCCCGGCTTCGTGGAGAAAGCGGTTCGCGCCGGTTGCACCCGCGTGTTTCTCGGGCTGGAAAACATCAATCCCGAAAACCTGGCGGCAGCCGGAAAACGGCAGAATCAGATCGGGCAGTACCGCGTCATGCTTCAGGCATGGCGGTCGCGCGGGGTCATCACCTACGCGGGCTATATCCTCGGTTTCCCGTCCGATACGCCCGAGTCGATCCGTCGCGACATCCGGACGATCCAGAACGAGTTGCCTGTTGATATCCTGGAGTTCTTCATCCTGACGCCGCTGCCCGGCTCAGCCGACCACAAGGCCATGCTCCAGCGCGGCCAATGGATGGAGCCCGACCTGAACCGCTACGACGTGGAGCACGTGACCACGCGGCATCCGCGCATGAGCGAGCAGCAGTGGGGCGATATCTACGACCGGGCGTGGCACCTGTACTACAGTCCGCAGCACGTGGAGACACTGCTGCGCCGCGCCTGTGCCGGGGGCGCCGGAACGAGCCACCTTGCGGCGGCGATCATGGTCTACTACGGCAGCTACCGGTTCCATCGCATTCATGCGCTCCAGGCCGGCCTGTTGCGCAGGAAGGTCCGCGCCACGCGGCGTCCCGGCTCGCCGCCGGAGAACCCGCTCTTCTTTTGCGTCCGCCGCGCGTGGGAAACGCTCTCGTCCTCTGTCGGGCTGGGCATGTATTGGCTCTGGCTGGAGCGTTTGCGGAAGCGTGTCCGACGCAATCCGTCCGCCAAGGCGTATACCGATGCGGCGTTGGGCGGAAACGACTGCGACGGCGCCGGCGCGTTGGTCGATGGCACGCCGGCCGGCGAAGCTGCTGAAGCGGCCTAGTGGTCTGTCCAACTTGAGTTTACGGGTGCCACGGTTGGCTTGTCCAACCGTGTTTCCAGCACTGCTGGGCAAGCCGGGCACCGACCGGAGGTTGGTCGTGGCACCCAACCGGTAATGT
>JBEKZQ010000287.1:0-8205 GCA_049509675.1 Thermoguttaceae bacterium
CGCAAGCAACTGGCGACCGCACGGCGTCCAGTTGGACGGGCACGACTGCAAAATCGCTGCTTACCGCCCGAGAATTCACTCTAATTTTCGGCGACGTTGTTGATTTAGCTAATAGGGGAGCTATCAAGCGAAGTTCAAAGGTGGACGAACAAGACGTGCGTGTAAACAAGCGCAAGCGACTGGCGACCGGACTGCGATGGTCGGCCTCGACGGCATTCGAGGAAGACGGCGGGCTGGCGGCGCTGCCCCGATGCGGAAACTCGCGGGGAGACCGGGGTGATCCGCACAACCCTTGCGATTCGCCCTATGGGGTGGCGTTCTGGCCTGATTTGGGTCGGGGGAAGCCGCGATCACTCTAATCCGCGAGAGTTTCGCTGATTCAGCTATTGGAGGCAAATCATGGGATGCGACCCAGGCAGGCAACCACGGCACTACGTCTACGTTCTGCTCGACGCGAACCAAGCCGTGCGCTATGTCGGGACAGGGCAGCATGAACGCCCCGCACCCTGGCGGGCCGTCTGGCGCTACCGCGGCAAACTCCCGAGCAAATTGGCTGAGTGGTTCCGAACGCTCGACCATGAGCCGACGGCGCAGATCATACTCGGCGCGGGAGCCGGGCTGCACGCGACAACGGCGCGCATGGTGGTGGACATGATGACGGACTGGTTCCCCGATGCGATCCGCGAACCTCGAATTGTCGGTGGGCACGGAAAGGGGCGACCGGTCTCCCACGTCGGCCCAGATGGTCACGTCCGAGTTTGGCGGAGCCGTCAGGAGGCGGCCGACGCGGCGGGCGTAAGCCGGCCGGCAATCGTCCAGCGTCTCAGGTCACGTCCAGACTGGATCGACGCAGACTTAACGTAATGTCTAACCGCGCATGTAACCGCATGTGGAAATCCGGTGTGTGTGTAAACGCGCGAAAATTCTTGGTTGCTGATTTTCCAGAAACATTCTTCGCGCACTTTTCCAGAAACCGAGGGCCATTATATGGGGCGGGCTAAGCAGAGATTCGGCATCGGCCAGTTGGCCGGTCTCTTCGACGAAACCGCGTCAGCCGAACGCGACAGGCTCGATTCTCCGGGCCTGGCAACCCTGCTGGCGGCCCACCGGTCCCAGGACCATTCCGCAGCGGCCGCGCTCATCCGCGGGCTACGCTGGCTCGTCTATCGCGCCCTGCTGGTCGCGGATCGCCCTGGCGTCCGCAAGAGAATCTTCAAGAGCCGCTGCCCGGTCGAAGGCGATCTGCTCCGCGACGATCTCCAAGGGCCGCTGTATCTCTGGTTGGTGACGGCGGTGGGCCGGCTGGCGCAGAACGACGTGCCGGCCGAAGGGGTCGAGGGCTACGTTGCGGACGAGTTAGAGCGTTGTGTGCTCGACCACGCCAATGCCGAGGAAGACAGCACGCTCCGGCCGCCAAGCAGCACGGTCGCTACGGCGCGGCGGGAGGGCCGCCGACTTCCAGGGCAGACGACGGTGGAGCGGCTGCCGCTGAGCGAAGACGACCGTGGCGGCGCGCCCAACCCGCATTTGGCCGCTGGCAGCGACGAGGTGCCCGTTTGGGATGAAGCGGACTTTGAAGACCTCGCCCGCGACGACCCGGTGTTGGTCGAAGTGCTGGACCACCTGCGGGCTGGGCATACGCGGCGTGAATTGCCGGGTCTTCTCAATCTCACCCCGCATCAGGTGAGGATGGCACTGACAAAGATCGACGAGCGCGCCCAGCGGTGGGGGCCGGCATGACGTGGATGCAAAGGACCACCCGCAGGCGACTTGTGTGCCAAGGCCGGCGACAGGACCAGCAGCGTCCAGCGTCCGACAGCTTGACGGCAATACGGGCCTCTTGCGGGTTTGAGCGTCTACACCGCGCCTTAGCGGGCGTGTCCGGCCGTGTCCGGCGGGCAAACCCTGTTTTGTCCGCCTCCCAGAGGAGGGGGACGGACAGCATAAACCTCATGGAAATAAGCACTTAGCATTCTTCACAACATTCTTGTCCGTCTGTCCGGCAGGGGTCTCGGAGTTTTATTGGTTTCAAGAGCGATGTGCGCGCCCCGCGCAATGGGGCTGGGGGGTATGAAGGCACCAAAACAGCGCGCACGGCGCGCGCACACGCACTCTCCCGTATGGGAACGATCCGGGCGAAAACGGGCGGACAGGCGGACAGATTTTCATAACATCTTAATTTGCAGCAGCTTACGTTGTCCGGCTGGTCTTCGACCAGGCGGACAAGGGCCGGACAATTTAGGCAGCCGGCCGGACAAGACTACCACCTTTGGTGACCGGAAGTGACCATGAGTGATGCGGCTCAGATGTTTGCCCTGTTCGGCAATGGCAAAGTCGAGATTCGGGCGATTCCCCGCGGGCGGGGCGCGCTCACGGTTTCCTACGCCGACAATGCGGAGGATTTCGCCCATCAGGTAGCCCTGCTGGACCAGCGCAGTTTTGCCGGCATCTACATGACTCTCAACCCGCTGGTGGCTGGTTTCCAGCCGCGGGAGCACCATGCGGTCTGTGCCGATGATGTTGCCCGCATTCGGCACATTCTCTTCGACCTCGATCCCAAGCGGGACCATCCCAGGGGCGGCAAGGTCTGCGCCAACGATGCCGAACACGCGGCGGCATTGGCCCATGCCAAAAAGCTTCGCGAGCATCTGAAGGCGGCCGGCTTTCCCGAGCAGATGGAGATGGATTCCGGCAGCGGCGCATACCTTATATCTGCGTGCGATCTGCCCAATGCTCGGGACTCGGTGAAGCTGATCGAGCGGGTCTTGATTGCTGCCGCGCGGCACGACACCCCCGAGGTTCACGTCGATCAGAGCGTGTTCGATCCGCCGCGAGTCGTGCGTATTGCCGGCTCGACCAATAAGAAGAGTGCTCCGACGAAAGAGCGCCCCAACCGTCCCGTGCTGATTCTGTCGGCCCGGGACGTGCTGGAGCCGGTTTCCTTGGAAGTGCTCAACGCCTTTGCCGGAACTGCGATCGTCCCCAGCGAGGAGCCTGAACTCAAGGAAGTGAGCCTGGATGCCTTGGATGCAGGCGAGTTGCGGGAAAAGATGGAACTGCTGACGGCCTATTGCAAGGCCAAGGGTAATCCTCCGTGCGGCTTTCACCGCAACGAACAGCGCCACTGTTACGTCATCAGCCTGTCCGTTTGTCCGATTCAAGGAAGGCATCACACGAGCGGACCCGCCGGAATCTTGGTATATGACAGCGGTGCCATCGGCTTCCATTGCTTCGGGGAGAAGTGCATCCACAAGAAATGGCCCGACGTACAGAAGGCGATGGGCAGTTTCGCGGAATTCATCAAGGAACATCTGGCCGGTCCCGAGTTGCAATTCGATGATCCCCTCCGGCTGGCAAGAAAGCATATCACCCGCTGGTCAATGCCGGACGGCACACCTACGGTGGCCCATTTTCTCGGCTCCAGTTGGCGCTACAGTCGGCAAGAGGGCTGGGTGGAACTGCGCAACAACGAGTTGATTCCCTGGGTCCGTGACACGATTCAACGGGAACACATTCGCTTGGCGACCTTCTTGACGAAGTTGGAGGCCGACGAGGAAGGCGAGAAGAAAGCGTCGGTCAAGCCCGAGCCCGTCTATGTCGAGATCGTCGCCAATACTTGGAGGGCCATTGAATCCGAGTGCAAGCACGAGGTTCCCGTGACCGCTTCGTCCCCTTTCTGGCTTGTCAAGCACGAGTGGGATGCGGGCGATATTCTGCCCTTCAACAACGGCATCTTGAACGTCAAGCGCGTTGTCGAAGGCAGGCAGGACTTCTTCCTTCCGCCGACGCCCAAGTTGTTCTACGAATGGCACGCACCATTCGACTTCGATCCCCAAGCTTCCCATCCCGTGGAGTGGCACAAGTTTCTGGACAGCCTCGGTCAGGACAAGGATTGGATCGGAAGCCTCCAGGAGATCATGGGCTATACGCTGTGGCGCAATTTCGATCTGCAAAACTTCTTCACCGTGGTCGGGCCGCCGCGCAGCGGCAAGAACACCCTTATGAAAGTCACCGAGAACATGGGCGGCGGGGCTTGCGGCCTGACGTTGGACGATCTGGTGGACCAGTTCGGCCTGGAGCAAGCTGTAGGCAAACGGCTGGCTGTTATTCCCGAGATCGAGCGCGGCCCCATCAAGCACCAATCGTGGCAAGTGGTGCAACGGCTGAAAGCGATCACCGGCGGCGACAAGGTGACCATCAATCGGAAGAATATCACCAACATCTCGATGACCCTCCCGCTCAAGATTTTTGGGCTGGGCAACAAGCAGGCCGTGCTCCCGGACAACTCCGGCGCGCTCGTTGGCCGTTTGATTCCCTTGAAGTTGACGCGCAGCTTCCTTGGCAAGGAGGACCGGACATTGGCGGAGAAGTTGAAGAGCGAGTATCCGGGAATCGTGCTCTGGTGCCTGGAAGGATTGAAGCGATTGTGGGCGGCCAAGCAATTCACGCTCTGCCAATCAACCAGGGACGAATTGGAGGAATTGCAAAGCAGTTGTGCCCCTGAACAGCGATTCGTTGAAGACTGTTGCCTTGTGGACACCACCAAGGCTGTCCAAGTTCCGGCCCTTTACACGATCTATTGCCGCTGGAACGAGGCGGAGTTTCCCGGCAAGGAGCCGTTGACCGCGGAGCAGTTCTCGACCGAGTTGAAGGCGGTTGCGCCGGTGGTCGTCAGGAAGCGTTTGTCGAGCGGGGACGATCTCGCCTACAAACACTTCGAGATTGTCAAGACGGACTTTGATTCAACGGCGGAGCGTCCCTATATCTGGTGTGGCATTTGTCCAAGAGAAGAATGCCGCAAGAATGCGGCCAAGTGACCCTCGCATCCTGGATCAAGCAGAGTGCCACTCCGCGCCGAGAACGCCCCCGTTTCTTACTCCCTTGAGAACCGTCGTCAATTTTGACCTGCCATCCAGAACACGTCAGCCGGCGACCCTGCCGGCAACGGCCCGGCGGTTTCCGAGAAAGAGAGCAACCACACATGAGAGTCATTCCGTTTGTCAAAGTCTCCGCCGACATCCAACGGCATCTGCCGAACCCGATCCCACTGGATGAAGACCTGCTCGAACTCTTGCACCAAATGCGACGCATCGTGGCCGAGCGAATCGTCGAAGCCTGGCTCAAGACGGCCGAACTGCCGGGCGGCTTATCCGCCGAAGGGCTGCGGCATGAATTCAAGAAGGCGCGACCTGGCGTGCATGTGCCGCGCAGCATCTTCCATAGGATTTATGAGGTGAGGCCATGACGCACGAATATCGACTGCCGCGAGGCCCGCGGGCCGACCGGCTGGCCGAAATCAGCGGCGCGACCGACTTGTCCGCGGAGATTCGCCTGTCCCGTCTGATCGCCGAGGAGTTGGCCGCAAGCGGCGATCCCGCGGCTGCGCAAGTCGCGGCCGTGATTGGTCGCTTGTGTGAACGTAGTCAATCGCTGCGAATCGAGGCCGGTTCGCTCCTTTCGGCTCGTCAGGTGCAAGTCATTGCAGAGCGCATGTGCCAGGCTGTGTACCATCGCGTGGAGCACCTTCCACAACGCGATGCCATTGTTGACGCGCTGATCGGAGACTTTCAACAAATCTTCGCGGATGCGCAAAATCAGTTCAGGCTGACTTCCGAATAGAGCGCTGCGAGGCTCTGGGATCAGTGTGCCCGCCGATGCTCCCTTTGGTCCGCCGTTCGGCGGCCCATCTTTTCCAATCTGCCAGGAGACCGTGATGTTATGCGCACAATGCGGCGCAGCAATCCACCCCTGCTACGAGAACGGGGCCGTGTGCGAGGACTGCTTTGCCGACAACGCCCAGAAATTTAACCTACCAGGCTCGTTGAGTTACGGACGCCTGGCCACACAGCAGGAGACCGACGATGACGACGCCGACCAGATTGACATTCTCCCAAGCGAAGCGGATCGCCAAGGCTGCCGGCGCATGCGACGTGGACGCCGTGGTGAGCTATCTCACGCACTGCGGCAGCGAGACCGACGCCGAGAATTCGATTGCGGCGCTTCGTCGTAATCAACCCCGACTTTTCAGCCGCGCTCGGCAGGGTCGAGCGCGGTAATGATCCGCAGGCACCTTGGCTTCTTGGGATCGGTGTGCCGGGTGCCTGCGGAGGAAACACGGAGAACCGAAATGAGCGACAAGAAGATCGAACGCATCGTCCAGGGCATCACGAAATCGCAAGAGCAGGAGGCGCGGCGGGCCGTGGCCAAAGAGCGCATGGAGGGCAACGCGAGAGATGAGCGGCGGCAATACGTCGTCGTTCCAGCGATGCCGGTCATCGACCCAGGGAGGCGGCCGTGAAAGTGACCGACAGCAAGGTAACGAGGCTCGAAGACGCCAGCTTCAAGGCGTTCAAGCAGACCGAGAGGGCAAAGGCCGATGCCCATGCCGCCCACGTCCGCGCAGCCCGGACGCAGAGCAGGAAAGCCTTGCGGGAACGCAAGTGAACCCATCCCCAATTTCCATCCCCAACCGTGCGACCGTTCGTGAACCGGCCATTCGACCACGGGCTTGACGCAGCGAGCCCGATTCAATCACTGCGGCGGAGCCACCGACACCGCTACGTGGTTCTCTGATCCTACGCGGGAAAGAAAGGCATGAAAACCATGCAAGAACTGTACCACTCGATGCCGGCGCTGACCTGCTACGACAACGACAACGAGCCGCCGGCCGGTGCCCCGGTGCCTACGCCTGATCCGGGGCAGGAAAAGCGCCTGACCCAGACCGAAGTCAATCGAATCCTTGCCGATGATCGTCGCAAGCATCAGGCACAGATTCAGCGGGTCGAGAAGACGCTCGAAGAGATGTCGGCGTCAAAGAACCTGACCGTCCAAGAGCGTGAGCAAATGGCCCAGGAGTTGGAGACGTTGCGCAGGGAGACGCGGACGAAGGAAGAGCAGGCGGCCCACGAGAAAAAACAACTCGAAGAGAAGCTGACCAAGGAGGTGAACGCCGGCAAGAAGGAACTCGAAGCCTGGAAGCAGCGCTACTGCGAGGAGACGACGGCGCGGGCGCTGACGGACGCCGCGGCGGGCAACGACGCCTTCCGCCCCGAGCAGATCGTCACCGTGCTGAAACCCTACAGCAGACTGACCGAGATCGCGGACGAGAGGGGCAAGGGGACCGGCAAGTTCAAAGTGTTGGTCGATTTCCCCGACCAGGACGAAAACGGCCAACCCACCACGGTGACGCACACGCCCGAAAGCGCGGTTCGCCGCATGAAGGACTTGCCCCAAGTCTTCGGCAACCTCTTCAAGTCGGGCGTCGTCAGTGGTGTCGGGAGCGGCAGCGGGCCGGGCACCCCAGCCGGCGGCAAGATTGACCCGCGGAAGCTGACTCAAGAGCAGTACATGGAACTTCGGGCCAAGAACCCCGCCGCGCTCGGCTTGCGCGCCCCCAAGGGCAAATTCGGCCGCTAGTGAGTTCCGGCCCACCCGCAAGGCGACAGGGACCGTCGCCCTGCGGGCGTCCCTCTCTGCACACTACACCGTGACGAGCAACCACATGATAGGCACCTCCGACGTTACCTCTGTTTCTGCCCCCGTTCCCGATGCCCCGCCCGTCCCGCCGATTGCCGTTCCGGCCGGGGCACCGCGTTGGGTGACGCCTGAATTATTGGCCGACACCCTCCGTGTTTGGCAGCCCTACTACGGGAACTTGACTCCTCAAGACGGTCTGAGCATCATATTGAATGTGAGCAACCTGTTCGATGTGCTTCGGAGGAGCAGACCGTGACGAAGAAATACGTTGCATTGGCCCGCGTGAGTTCCCGCGAACAGCAGCGGGAAGGGTTTTCGCTCGACATCCAAGAGGATGCCCTGCGCCGCTACGCCGAACGCATGGGCGGAATCATCGTCAAGCTGTTCCGCATTGCGGAAACCGCCACCAAGCAGGATGAGCGCAAAGCCTTCAAGGAATTGCTCGCCTACGCCAAGAAACACGCCGAGGAATTGACCGGCTTGCTTTTCTACAAGGTGGACCGCGCCGCCCGCAACCTCTTCGACTACGTTGAATTGGAGCGGCTGGAATCCGAGCACGGCTTGGAGTTCATTTCCGTTTCGCAGCCGACTGAAAACACGCCGGCCGGCAGGATGCAACGGCGGATGCTCGCCAGCATGGCATCGTTCTACACGGAGCAGCAATCCCTTGACGTGAGAGAGGGGCTGACGCGGCGGGTCAAGGAGGGGTGGTTTGTGGGCCATGCCCCA
>JBEKZQ010000288.1:0-13937 GCA_049509675.1 Thermoguttaceae bacterium
GAGGGGAGAGGGGGGCCGGTCTGCTTCCAACTCTTGGAGGCGGCGCTCGACCGCCTGGCGCAGTGCGGCGGAGCGCGCCGGCGTCGGCCCCTGCTGGGCCGTCTTGCGAAGCTCCGCGGCGAGGGCCCGTTCGATGCGGACTACCTCTTGGATTTTTGGCTCTTGGGCCTTGGGGGCGGCCGCCAATTCGGCCTCGACTTCCGCCCGCTCCGAAGAATCAAGCTGTCCCAGGGCGTAGGCGGTCAGCCGCGCGGCGCGGCCCTGGTCTTCACCGTTTTGATCATTCGTGCTCATGTCAGCACCTTGCAATGTTGACGCAGTTGTTTGAGTGCCCGATGCACAAGCAGGCGGACGTTCCCCTCGCTATGGCCGGCAATCTGGGCGATTTGGCGATAGGAAAAGCCTTCGCTCCACAGGTCGATCGCCTCGCGTTGGCCGGCCGGCAGTTGGGCCACCAGGCGACCGAGGCGGCCGGCCAGGTCGTGCTGCTCGGCGACGGCCGCCGGATCGGGCTCCCGGCCGGGAAAGCCGGCCAATTCGCCCTCGCCCGCCGAAGTGAGCCTTCGTCGGCCGCGGATCAGGTCCAGGGCCTTATTGCGGCAGACGGCAAAAAGCCATTGCGCTTCCCGGCCTTCAAGCTCCTCCGGCGACCGCTGGCAGAGCTGCAAGAACGCATGTTGCACGGCCTCGCGGGCCGAATCCTGCTCGCCCAAAAGGCGGAAGGCATAGCGCGTCAACGGGATCTCGCAGCGTTCCAGCGCGGAGAGCACCCATTGCCGTCGCGAAGTCGTGTTTGCCATGTCGCGTCCTCTTCGCCCGCATGCTTGCCAATAGAATAACGCCGCCGGGTGAAAACTGTTACAACTTGGCTTTGCAAATTACGGTGAGGGCCGCGCAAGTCGTCCCCCTCTCCCTCCGGGAGAGGGCCGGGGAGAGGGGAACTAAGGCGAGGCGCCGATGCCCCTACTCCCCGTCGCTCGCAGGATCCCCTCACCCTACCCTCTCCCGGATGGAGAGGGGGACCATTATTTATTGTCCGCTGCGGCAGGGCTTTCCCGCGCGGTAAAGCCGGAGGCACTCGCGCAGCGCCGGTTCGAGCGGCGAGGATTTTCCCTCGACCAGCGCGAGGGCCCGGCCGATCGCGTTGCGGGCTTCCTCGAAATTACCCGTCTCGGCATGAGCCGCTGCCAGCACGCCCAGGGCCCGCGCGTTCTGGTACTCGGTGGCCTTGCAGACATAGTCGGCCACGTCGACGGCGGCCGCCCCGTTGCGCAAGTTGTCGTGCGGCGAGGCCGCCCAGATGAACGCCAGGTCGAGCACCGGCGCAACGTCGGCCGGATCGAGTTGGACGGCCGCTTTCAGGTGCGGCAGCGCCTGGTCGAACTGCCCGAGCCTGGTCAGCGCCACGGCCAGATTGCGGTGCGCGTCGATAAGGCTGGGATTGAGCTCCAGGGCCTTTTGATACTGGGTGACGGCCTCGTCATACCGCCCCCGCTGGGCCAGGAGCATGCCAAGATTCTTACGGGCCAGGGCATGATTGGGATCGCAGCGCACGGCCTGCCGGATACAGTCGAAGGCCTCGTCGGGTTTGTTGGCCGCGTGGAGGGCGACGGCGTAATCGTTCAGCAGTTCGGCGTTTTCCGGGGCGAGCTCCAAAGCCGCTTGATACTCGGCGATGGCTTCCGTCAGGAGCGCATCGTCCTTCTGCGCGACGGACTTTTCATATAGGCAGACCGCCACGTTGGTCCGCGCGGTCACGTAGCGGGGGTTGAGCTCTACTGCCTGCCGATAATGTTCGAGCGCCTCATCGAGCTTGCCCTCCTTGCGCAGCGCGACGCCCAGGTTGTTATGGGCGAAATCGTTGCCGGGCGAACAGCGGACGGCATGGGTCCACAAGGTCACGCTGTCGCGCCACACGGCCGTTTGCCGCCAGGCGCAGAGCATGAGGACGGCGAGCACGGCCGCGGCCGCTGCGCTGGCAATTGCCGCGCGCCGCGGCCGGCTTTGCGACAGATCGCTGACAGCCCAGGCGATGGCCACGTAAAGCCCGATCTGCGGGAGGTACGTATACCGATCGGCCCTGGCCTGGGCGCCGACCTGCACCAGGCCGACAACCGGCACGAGCATGACCAGGTACCAAAACCAGCCGACGAGCAGGTAGGGGCATTTTCGGCGGCACCAGACGGCCCCGATCGAGAGCACCATGAGCACGGCCAGGGCGCCGGCGACCGCCCAGAGCGAAATGTGGCGGGCCGGATGGGGATAGTGGACCACCAGCCCCGCCGGATAGAACATCTGCCCGATGTAGACGACATAGGAGACCAGTGCGTTGGCGACGCGATAGGGCAGAGCCAATTCGTCGGTCTTAATGGCTCCCACGGCGCTTTGAGCCCAAAGGGTCAGCTTGCACGAGATGGCGGCCAGAACCACGAGCGGCGCTTTTTCCAGGAGCAGCCGCGGCCAGGGCGCCGTCCCGGCCGAAGGGGACGGTCCCCGGTGCATGGTTACGGCAAGCCAACCGTCGCACGCGAGCGGATCCAGTCGCCCCAGCGGCCAATAGTCCAAGAGGAGCAGGACCAGCGGCAAAGTCACCAACATCGGCTTGGCCATGAGCCCCAGGGCGCAGCAGAGCACGACCGGCAGGTAGCGGGCCCAGGAGAACGGCCGGCTTGCATAGGATGCATAGGCCGCCAGTGTCATCATGAACAGCAGGCCGCTGAGCACGTCCTTGCGTTCGGCGATCCAGGCGACCGATTCGACGTGCAAGGGATGGACGGCGAAGACGGCCGCAACCAGGGCGCTGGGCCACAGGCGGCCGGTCATTTGCAGCATGACCAGAAAGAGCAACACGGCCGCGGCGGCGTGCAACAGGACGCTGGTGAAGTGATGCCCGCCCGGTTCGAGCCTGTAGAGCTGCCAGTCCAGCATGTGCGACATCCAGGTGAGCGGATGCCAGTTGGCCGAATGGCTGGCGGTAAAGGCCCAGGCGATGCTCTTCGCCGTCAGCCCGCCGATGAGGTGGGGGTTTTCGTAGACGTATTGATCGTCGTCGCAATTGACGAAGTCGTGGCGGAGCGTCTGTGCAAAAACGGCCGCCGTAGCGACGACAAGAAACACCGCGACGGCGACGATGACTTTTCCGGCAGGGCCTGCCCGCTTGTGCGGAAGGCCGCCGGGCGGCCGGCCGCTGTCGGCGGCATTTTCCAAAGGACGATCGGCACCCGGCCACTGGCGGGGTGCGTTCTTCCGTTTTCGGCCCATGTCGGTCTGACCCAAAGGGGTCAGGTCCATGTTTTCGGTCATGAGTCCGGCCAAATGGCAATGCCTATCAGCCGAAAAATGGACCAGACCCCGACTTTGCAGTTTACCCCTTGCCGAACATAGATATTAGCATTTCTTGGCGTTTTCGTGTAACCTTTCTCCTGATTTCCCTTTGTAAGAAGTGTGATGTCCAAGCAACAGCCGACGCCCGAGCCTGCGGATGCGGGCGGTTTTGCCGCCACGCACTGGACGGTCGTGCTGGCCGCCGCGGGCGGGACCGAATCGTCCCGGGCGGCCGAGGCCATGACCGAGCTGTGCCGCACGTATTGGTATCCGCTGTACGCATTCCTGCGGCGTCGGGGGCATGAATCGCACGAGGCCGAGGACCTGACGCAGGAGTTTTTCGCGCGCCTGCTGGGGCCGGGTTTTCTGGCGAACGTCGATCGCCGGAAGGGCAAATTCCGCTCCTTCCTGCTGGCGTCGCTGAAACATTTCCTGTCGGACCAGCGGGACCGCGCTAACGCCCGGAAACGCGGAGGAGGTCGGCCGCTGATTTCGCTGGATTGCCCGGCTGCCGAGACGCGTTATCGCCTGGAGCCGGCCCAGGACATCACGCCCGAGAAGATGTTCGAGAAGCAGTGGGCTTTGTCGCTCCTGGAACGGGTGTTGTCGCGGCTACAGGCGGAACTGGCGGCCGAGGGCAAAGCGAGCCTGTTCCAGGCATTGAAGGATACGCTGACCGGCGGTCGCAGCGGCCGCTACGCGGTGATCGGCGCAGAGCTGAGCATGAGCGAAGGAGCGGTCAAGACGGCTGCCCATCGACTCCGCCGCCGCTATCGGGCCCTGTTCCGGGAGGAAATCGCGCAGACGGTGGCTGGTCCTGACGAGATCGAGGATGAAATTCGCTGCCTGTTGTCGTGCTTGTAGTTATTGGACTGCAAAACAGCCGAAGGGGACAGTCCCATTTTCGTCGAACGAAAATTGGGACAGTCCCCGTAGACCGTTACTTGGATCGAAAAGACCATGAATGCAGAAAACCGTTGCCCCCAATGCGGGGCTGAATTGGCCGCCAATGCCCCCCAGGGACTTTGCCCGGCCTGCCTGCTCAAGGGCGCGCTGCAAACGCAATCGTCGGCCACGGGGGGAGGCCAATCGGCCGGCCCGTCCGACGACGTGCCGCCGACGCCGGCCGAACTGGCCCCCTCGTTTCCCGACCTGGAGATCCTGGAATTCATCGGCCGGGGTGGGATGGGCATGGTCTACAAGGCCCGGCAAAAGCATTTGGACCGGCCGGTAGCGCTGAAGATCCTTCTGCCCAAAATCGCCCGGGATCCGGCCTTCGCCGAACGCTTCGCCCGCGAGGCCCGCGCCATGGCCATGCTCAGCCATCCGCACATCGTCACGGTGTACGACTTCGGGCAGACAATCTCCCCTCTCCCGCCGCCGGGAGAGGGGCCGGGGGTGACGGCGGCCGGGGGTGACGGCGATCTTTACTACTTTCTCATGGAGTTCGTCGATGGTGCGACCCTGCGGCAACTGCTGAACGCCGGGAAGCTTGCCCCGCCGGAAGCGCTGGCCATCGTGCCGCAAATTTGCGACGCGCTGCAATATGCCCACGACCGAGGCGTGGTCCACCGCGACATCAAGCCCGAGAACATCCTCATGGACCGCGGCGGGCAAGTGAAGATCGCCGATTTCGGCCTGGCGAAGCTCGTTGGGCCCGGAAAAGGGGAGAGGTCCAATTTGTGCCAAGCACCCGCAGGGCCGTCCGGGCAAATTGGACCTCTCCCCTTTTCCGAGGCGGCGCTCACCGGCGCCGGCCAGGTGATGGGCACGCCCAATTACATGGCCCCCGAGCAACTGGAACATCCGCAGCAGGTCGATCACCGGGCCGACATCTATTCGCTCGGCGTGGTGTTCTACCAGATGCTCACCGGCGAGTTGCCGATCGGCCGCTTCGCCCCGCCCTCGCGGAAAGTGCAGATCGACGTGCGGCTGGACGAGGTCGTGCTGCGTGCGCTGGAAAAGGAGCCCGAGCGGCGTTTCCAGCAGGCCAGCGAGGTCAAGACCGAAGTAGAGTCGATCGCAACGACGCCAACTCCTGCGTCGCCCGCCGCCGATGACGCGCAACAGCACGCCCGGCAATCGGTGCAAGGTCCGGCCATCGGCCTGCTGGTCACGGGAATTCTCAATTGGCTGGCGACTCCGCTGATCGTTCTTGTATTCTTCGCCATTTTGGGTAACAGGTCTGCTGACATCGTTCCGGCAGTTGGCCTTGTTCCTGCGCTCGTTCTCAACCTCGTTTTCAGCACCCTCATGATTCTCGGAGCGTTGAAGATGAAGCGGCTGGAATGGCATGGCCTGGCCATCGCCGCCAGCGTCGCGGCGCTCATCGTTACGCCGGGCAACCTGATCGGCCTGCCGATTGGGATCTGGTCGTTGGTGGTGTTGAGCGGGGCGGACGTGCGGGCGGCCTTTGCCCGACGGCAGTGCAAGAAGGCCCCGCGGCCGGCCACGCCGGCGCAAAGGCGGTTTGGCACGGCGGCCCTGGTGCTGTGCGTGGCCGCGTTTCCGCTGGCTTTGCTGGGCGGCATCTGGATGTTCGCCATCCTGTTGTTCGCCCTGCTGCAAGTGATCGCCTTGATCTGCGGCATCGCGGGGCGGAGGTCCGTGGCGGGAAAAGTCGGAATATGCCTTTCGGCGTTGAACTTGGTTTTGGGAACGGTCCTCCTGGCTTTCGGGTTGATCTCGTCATTGCACCATGACTTTGGCGGCATGCCGACGCTGGAACGTCTGCCCTCCGGCACGAGCCTGTCGCCCGGCAACCGAGCGGAAACAACCGCCGCGCCTCATTCTGCCAGCCCGCCGATAAGCATCACCGCCCGGGACGGCAACGTGGTAATGGCGACCCCCGACAGCCAGCTTACGGCGGAGCGCATCGAGATCGGAAAGGCCGGGGAAAACGCCAATCCATCGGCGGAAACTGCTCATCACACGTTGGCCGGGCAACCGCCAATCGTCGTGGAGACATTCCCGGTTTCCGGCGCACGTGATGTTGTGCCGGCCAAGACGGAAATTCGCGTGCGGTTCAGCAAGGAAATGACAGACGCTTCGTGGAGTTGGTCAGATGCATGGGAAAACTCCGCACCGGAAATCATCGGCCTGCCGCGTTACGAGGCCGATGGCCGGACTTGCGTGGCAAAAGTGAAATTGGAACCGGCGCGGACTTACGCCTTCTGGCTGAACTCTGAAAAGTTCCGTAACTTCAAGGACAGGGACGGTCGCGCGGCGGTTCCTTATCTGCTGATTTTCCAAACTAAACAAGAGTAGAAGGGAGAAAGACAGGCCATGAAAACAAAGACCTTTTTCGCGATCATTGCTGCTGGTGTGCTGTGCGGCTTTGCCAGGCAGGCTGTTCCTGCGGAGGATATCGATTCTTTTCCTCCTGTCGTCGTCAAAACCATGCCGGAAGCGGGATCGATAAGTGTTCCGCCCGGCCAGTACGAAATCAAAGTCACGTTCAGCAAGAACATGCAGGATCATTCCTGGAGCTGGTCGACCGCGTGGACGGATTCGACGCCGCAAGTGATTGCTGGTCCGCGATACGAAGCCGACCACAAGACGTGCGTATTGAAAGTGAAGCTGGAGGCGAATAAAACGTACGGCTGGTGGCTGAACTCGCAGAAGTTCCATAACTTCAAGGACGAGCAAGGTCATGCGGCGGTGCCTTACCTGTTGGTTTTTGAAACCGGCAAGAAGTAGTAAGGAAGCAAGCCGCTGGTGTTAATATGGGGCCAAGGAGTCTTGCCATGTTCGCTCTTTTCGTCTTGGGAGGCTTGCTGTTGGGGGCCGAGCCGCCCCGCTTCGAGAAACACATGATCGATGCGTTCCCCGCCGGCTACCAGGTGGCCGTGGCGGACCTCAACGGGGACGGCCGGCCGGACGTGATCGCGTTGTCGACCGACGCGGATCGCGTGGACTGGTACGAGAACCCGAGTTGGCGGCGGCATCCCCTGGCCCACACCGCCAAGAACATCGACCTGGCCGTGCGGGACCTCGACGGCAGCGGCCGGCCGATGATCGCGCTGGCCAGCGGCTTCTACTTCAACCAATCCGGTCGGGGCGGGCAGATCGAGCTTCTGCGGCAGCCGGAGAAGCCCGGCGACCTCTGGCCGCGGCGCCTCATCGCCACCGACCCCGTGGTGCATCGCCTGCGCTGGGCGGACGTGGAGGGCAATGGCCGGCCGGTGCTGATCCACGCCCCGATCTTCGGCCCCGGCTCCAACGGCCCCCAGGACCCGAAGCCGGCCCATCTCTGGGCGTTTCGACCGCGGCGGCGGCCGGCGGAGGAGCCCTGGCAGGTCTGGAAGATCGACGAGACGCTCACCGTGCTGCACGGGATCCGGGTGGTCGATCTGGATTGTTGCGGTCGCGACGCAATCCTGACGGCCAGCTTCGAGGGCATCCATCGCTTCGACTACAAGGGGCAGGGCCGCCAGACGCGGTGGCGGAAGGTGCAACTGGCCGCCGGCGCGCCGCCGGTCAACGACCAGCCCGGCGCCGCCCGCGGCACGAGCGAAGTGGCGGTCCTCCGCCTGGCCAAGGGCCGGCTGATGCTGGCGGCGATCGAGCCGTGGCACGGCCACCAGGTCGTCGTCTACTCGCCGCCGCAAGGCGCCGGGCTGTGGCAGCGGCAGGTGATTGACGATACGCTCCAGGAGGGTCACGCCCTGGTCACGGCCGACTTCGACGGCGACGGCCAGGACGAGATCGTGGCCGGCTGGCGGGCCGGCGGGGGCGGGCTGCGGCTCTACAAGGCCACCGACGCCACGGGCCGGGAGTTCAAGAGCTACGATCTGGATCCCGGCATGCCGGCGGAGGGCGCCGTGGCCGCTGACATCAACGGCGACGGCAAGCCGGACCTGGTGGTCATCGGGGGCCGACCCAGAAGACGGGTGCCGCGCGCGACCACAGGCCGCCGCTACAATCGCGTTAGCCGTAACGGCAAACTCCCGATTGTGCATCTCCCGGCTCTCCAGTATCTTGAGGGGGATGCATAATGCGGCCATGAACAACAGCGCCAAGCGCAATCTAAGCCATATAAGCTTCGCGGGCAAGACGCCGACCCGGCGGCAGCCTTCTTCTGCGCGCGGCGCGTGCGGCGCCGTTTGCGCAGCCGCGCCGCCGGCGGCGGAAGAACGACTGGACGAGTTCATCGCTTGGGTCTTGGGCCGTGCCGGACTGGATGCCACGGCCTACCGCACGCAGTCGCTCCATCGTCGCCTGCCGGCTTGCTTGAGGACTTTGAATGTCCCCGAGCCCCGTGCGGCCGGCGAATTGGTGGAGCGAAAGCCGCACCTGGTTGCAACAGTCATCAGCTCGCTGTTGATCGGCGCGACGGAGTTCTTCCGCGAGCCTGGCGTGTTCGACTGTCTCGGCACGCAGGTCCTGCCCGCTTTGGCCAACTGCAACCGCCGGCTGCGAATCTGGAGCGCCGCATGTTCCAGCGGCGCCGAATTGTACAGCATGGCCATCCTCTTGCGCGAAGCGGGCCTGCTGGAAACAAGCTACCTGCTGGGTACCGATTGCCGCGGCGACGCAATCGATCGCGCCAAGCTGGGCTTCTACGACGCCACCATGCTGAAGCTGGTCCCAGCCGCGACGCGGGACAAGTATTTCGAGCCGGTCGGGCCACATTGGCGGCCGGTCGAGGCCCTCCGCCGGCAGGTCCACTGGAAGGCCGCCGACCTGCTGGCCGGCGTGGAGGATGGGCCGTGGGACATCATCTTCTGGCGCAACGCGGCCATCTACCTCAAGCCTTGTCGTGCGGAAACGATTTGGCGCCAGTTGGCGTCGGTTCTGGCCCCGGGGGGCGTGCTGATTGCCGGCAAGGCCGAGCGGCCGCCCGCTGACGCCGGGCTGACGCACGCCGCGCGGTGCGTCTATCGCGTTCTTACCCCGGCAGGAACGACGTTCACGCGCCCTGTAGGACGGATTGCCAATCCGTCTTACAATAACCCAGCCCCAAATGATGATCTATCGCGCCGCGAAAATGGGGCTGTCCCCTTACGGCCCCTGCCGCGGTCGATCGGCAGAGAATTGGCTCTGGAGCACCGCGTATGAGCATGGGAGCAAAGACCGGCGCCGCGTTTCGCCGAAAGTGGGCCGGGATCGCCATTCGCTACGCTTTCGCGGTAGTCGTGATTGCCGTGGCCGTGCTGCTGCGCTGGCGGTTGGTCGATGCCTTCGGCCCACTGCCCACCTTCGTCACTTTTTATCCCGCCGTGCTGTTGGTGGCGAGCCTGGCAGGCGGCGGGCCGGGCATCCTGGCCACCGTGCTCGCGGCGCTGGCGGCGGATTATTGGTTCCTGGCACCGTATGGGTCGCTCCGCATCGACGCTCCGAATGACGTCCTGGCCCTGGGGATCTTCACCGGCACCAATCTGTTCCTGTGCGTTCTGGCGGAACGCCTCCGCCGGGCCCGGTGGGCCGAGGCGGTGAGTTTTGCGCAGGAGCAGCAGTTGGAGGAATTGACGCGGCTGAACGAGGAACTCTCGCAGCAGTCGGAGGAGCTGTCGCAGCAGTCGGAGGAGCTGGCCCAGCAGAACGAGGAACTGCAAACGCAGTCCGAGGAGATTCAAACGCTCAATGCGGAATTGCAACACCGCGAGGACATGCTGCAGAAGCTGCTGGATGCGGCCCGGCTGGGCGCGGCCGAGCGGGCGGTGGTGCAGGACGTCTGCGCGGCAGCCAAGGAGATGTTCGGCCCGGCGGCCTCCGCCGTCATGGTGTTCGAGCCGCAAGGCAGCCGGCTGATGGTCCGCGGGCAGGCGGGGCTGGGGCCGGAGGGGGCGACCGTCGAATCGTTGCCCGCGGCGTGTACTTTCGTCGAGCTGGTCGTCGCCGAGAACAAGACAGCCGCGTTGGCCGACGCCTCACTCCGCCCGGACCTCTCGCTGGTACATCCCCCGGGCGAGCAACCGTTCCAGGCCGTTCTGGCCGCCCCGATGCGTACCGAGGGACGGCCCTTCGGCTCGGTGGCCATCTACAGTCGCCAGAAGCAGCAGTGGACGGCCGAGCAGTTCCGCCTGGCCGAGTGGCTGGCCGCCCAGTGCGCCCATATCCTGGAAACCCTGCGGCTGCAAGCGGAACTGCGCGAAAGCGAGGAGAAGTACCGCGACCTGGTGCAGAACGCCAACAGCATCATCATCCGCTGGAACATGGACGGCAATTTCACGTTCTTCAACGAGTTTGCCGAGAAGTTCTTCGGCTTTTCCCAGAGCGAGGTCATCGGCAAGAACGTCATGGGCACCATCGTGCCGCCTACCGACACCTCCGGCCGCGACCTGGCCGCCATGATCGAGGACATCAAGCGGCATCCTGATCGCTACGGGACGAACGTCAACGAGAACGTGCGCAAAAGCGGCGAGCGCGTCTGGATCTCCTGGTCGAACCGAGCGATTCACGACGAGCGCGGGAACATGATCGGGGTGCTCGCCGTGGGCAACGACGTCACCGCGAAGAAGCAGAGCGAAGAAGAACTGGCGCGGCTGGCGGCGATCGTCGAGTCCTCCGAGGATGCCATCCTCTCCAAGGACCTCAACGGCGTCATCCAGACCTGGAACGCCGGGGCCGATCGCCTCTTCGGCTACCGGGCGGAGGAGGTCGTCGGCCAACCGATCACGCTGCTGCTGCCGCCGGAGCGGATTCAGGAAGAAGAGCAAATCCTGGAGCGCGTGCTGAGCGGCCAGCACGTGGAACATCTGGAGACGGTGCGTCTCGCCAAGGATGGAAGACGGATCGACGTGTCAGTGACCG
Source organism: Thermoguttaceae bacterium (assembly GCA_049509675.1). GTDB lineage: Bacteria > Planctomycetota > Planctomycetia > Pirellulales > Thermoguttaceae > JBEKZQ01. The sequence continues at coordinate 11,080 of JBEKZQ010000288.1, forward strand.
TCTCCCCGGTAAAGTGCCAGGACGGCAAGATCATCGGGGCCTCGAAGATCATCCGCGACATTACCGAAGGCAAGCGGGCCGAGGAAGCGCTGGCCCGAGAACAGGCCAATCTTCGCGCGGTTTTCGACGTGGTGAACGTCGGCATGTTGGTGATCGGAGAGGACGGCGCCGTCAAGCAAGTCAATGACACGCTTTCTCGATGGGTAAGAAAGGACGTGCTGGCGTGGGAGGGGGGGCAACCGGGCGACTTCGTGGGTTGTGTCCATGCGTTGGCCGAGCCCGCCGGGTGTGGGCATGGCCCCCAGTGCGCTTCGTGCCCCATTCGCAACACGTTCGCATCGGTGTTACGAACCGGGCAGCCCATCCATGACGTGGAGGCGCAGGCAATCCTCTCGGTCGATGGAAACGAGGTGCTCCTGTGGCTGGAAGTCAGTGCCGATCCTCTCATCCTCGATGGCCGGCGGCACGTGATCCTCGCCATGAACAACATCACCGAACGCAAGCGGGCCGAGCAGGCCCTGCGTCAGACCGCCGAGGACCTGGCCCGCTCCAACAAGGACCTGGAGCAGTTCGCTTACGTGGCCTCGCACGACCTGAAGGAGCCGCTGCGGATGGTCACCGGGTTCATGAGCCTGCTCCAGGAGCGCTGCCAGGGGAAGCTGGACGCCAAGGCCGACGAGTACGTCTCCTTCGCCTCGGACGCGGCCGCGCGGATGCACCGACTGATCGACGACCTGCTGGCCTACTCCCGTGCGGGCCGAGGCGCGATGACCGAGCGTACGGACATCGGTGCGGTCTTGGACAGGGTGTTGAGCAGCCTGACGACCAGCATCGAGGAGTGCGGTGCGGCGATTACGCACGATCCCTTGCCGATGATCGCCTCCAACCCGGTGGAACTGACGCAAGTCTTCCAGAACCTGATCGCCAACGCCGTCAAGTTCCGCGAGGAGCGGACGCCTGAAATCCACGTCGGCGCCCGGCGGCAGCCGGGCCAATGGCTATTCACCGTCCGCGACAATGGGATCGGCATCGATCGGCAGTTTGCCGACCGAATCTTCATGATCTTCCAGCGCTTGCACACGCGCGAGCAGTACCCCGGCACGGGAATCGGCCTGGCCGTCTGCAAGAAGATCGTGGAACGTCACGGGGGCCGCATCTGGATGGAGTCCGAGCCAGGAAAGGGCTCGACATTTTGCTTTACCATTCCTGACCAAGGGAAAGAACAAGGATGAAAACGGTTGAAGTGTTGATGATCGAGGACAACCGAGGCGACGTGGTGCTGGTACAGGCGGCCATCGAGAAGGCCGGGTTTCCTTACCACGTCAGCGTCGTGGGCGACGGCGTGGAGGCCATGGAGTTCCTGCACCGCCGCGGCAAGTATGCCGAGTCGCTGCGGCCGGAACTGATCATGCTGGACCTGAAGCTCCCGCGCAAGAATGGCTGCGAAGTGCTGGACGAGATCCGGCTCGATCCGGTCCTGGGGCAGATTCCCCTGGTGCTGCTGAGCAGTTCCATCTCGGAACTGAGGCGTGCGCGATCCTACGGACTGCCGGCGGAATGTTACCTGGAAAAGGCCAGCACCTATCAGGGCTTCGTGGAATTGGTCCGGGCCATCGAAGTCTTCCGCTGCAAGGCCGTGGAGGAGAAGCAGGCATGACGCCCAACCCTAAGCGGATCCTGCTGGTGGAAGACAATCGTGCGGACGCCGTTCTGCTTCAGGAGATGCTGATGCGGGACGCCCCGGGGCAGTTCGACCTGTGTTGGGTAAGTTCGCTTCGGGAAACTCTGGACCGCATCGAGCGGGAACGCTTCGATGCGATCCTCTTGGACCTGTCGTTGCCCGACTCCCACGGCCTGGACACGATTACGCGGCTTTGCAGCGCCGTGCCCGCGATGCCGATTCTCGTGATCACGGGCGTAACGGACGAGCAAATCGCCAACGAGGCCGTCCGCTGCGGTGCGGCGGACTACCTGGTCAAGGGGCATACGGAGGCGCGATCGATGGTCCGCGCCATCCGCTATGCCATCGATCGCAAACGGGCCGAAGAGGCGCTGCAGCGGGCCAAAACGGCCGCCGAAGAAGCCAACCAGGCGAAGAGCCGCTTCCTGGCCAACGTCAGCCACGAACTGCGCACCCCCATGAATGCCATCCTGGGCATGGTCGAGCTGGCGTCGCACAAAGTAACCGACCCCACCGCACGCGACTTCCTGCACACGGTCAAGGAATCGGCCGACCTGCTGCTGACTCTGCTGAACGACCTTCTGGATTGCGCGAAGATCGAAGCCGGCAAACTGGAACTGGAATCGGCCCCGTTCAGCCTGCCGTCCATCATGGATCAGGTGTCGCGCGTGCTTGCCGTGCGTGCCAGCGAAAAGGGGCTGGCCTTCTCGTGCCGCATACCCCCCGCCACGCCCGATTCGCTGGTGGGCGACGCGGTGCGACTGCGGCAAGTCCTCTTCAACCTCGCCGGGAACGCCGTCAAGTTCACCGAACGCGGCGAGGTGGAGGTGAGCGTGCGCGTTGCGGAGGAAGGGAACAAGGGATTAGGGATTGGGGATTGGGGATTGGGAGAGGATAAACAGCCGATAACCGCCGATTCGCCAAATCTAATCCCTAATCCCCAATCCCTAATCCCTCCGACTCCCCCTTCCGTCACTTTGGAGTTCAGCGTGCGGGACACGGGAATCGGCATACCCCCGGCGGACCTCGAGCGCATCTTCCAACCGTTCGCGCAGGCCGATGCCTCCACAACGCGTCGCTTCGGAGGCACCGGCCTTGGGCTCTCCATCTGCTCGAACCTCGTCGCCCTGATGGGCGGGCGCATCTGGGTCCAGAGCGACGTCGGCCAAGGGAGCAC
>JBEKZQ010000289.1:0-11946 GCA_049509675.1 Thermoguttaceae bacterium
TGCCGGGGCTGGGCGAGGCAACGTTCGTGCAGGCCGCCGGATTCCTGAAGATCACCGGGGGCAACAACCCGCTGGACGCCACCTGGATCCATCCGGAAAGCTATGCTGCGGCCGCGCGCCTGCTGGAGCAGCTCGGTTGCGGCCCGGCCGACCTGGTCGACAAGGAAGCCACGGCCGCACTCTCCGAGCGGACCGCCGGCATCGACCTGGACGCCAAGGCCAAGGACCTGGACGTGGGGGCCCTGACGCTGAAGGACATCTTGTCGCAACTGGCCCGGCCCGGCCGCGATCCGCGCGAGGACTTGCCCCCGCCCATCTTCCGCCAAGGGGTGTTGAAGCTGGAGGACTTGACGGCGGGGATGGAGTTGTCGGGCACGGTGCTGAACGTGGTCGATTTTGGTTGCTTCGTGGACATCGGCATGCACGACAGCGGCCTGGTCCACGTAAGCCGCCTGGCCGATCGTTTCATCCGCGATCCCCACGAGGTGGTGGCGGTGGGCGACGTGGTCAAGGTGTGGGTCATGGAGGTCGACAAGGAGCGGCGGCGGGTATCGTTGACCATGGTGCGTCCGGGGAGCGAGCGATCGCGGCGTCCACGGCAGGAGGAGAAAGCGGCCGAGAAGCCGGCCGACGGCCCCAGGCCGGAGGCCTCCGAGCGGCGGCCGCCGCGCAAGCCTGGTCCGCCGCCGTCGCGGCCGCCGGAAGCCCGCCGCGGGCGGCCGCAAGGCCCGCCGTCGGGCAGACCGCGCGTGGCCGATCGGCCCTCCTCGCGGCCACCGGCGCGGCCACCCCAGCCCAAGCCGCGTCCCAAGCCGTTGATCCCGATCACCGACGCCATGAAGACCGGCAAGGAGCCGATGCGCACCTTCGGCGACCTGATGCAGTTCTTCGAGGTGAAGCAAGAAGATCCCGTGGCGAAACCGGCGCAGCAGCCGGAGCCCATGCCCGCACTGCCGGAGCCCGAGCCGCCGGTCGAAGCGCCTCCGCCGGAGCCCGAGCCGCCGGTCGAAGCGCCGGCCCCCGTCGAGCCCAAGGAGCCGTGAAAGAATAAGTTGATCAATTATCGTAGGACGGATTGGTAATCCGTCCCGCAAGACACGGACGGATTGGCAATCCGTCCTACGGGCAACTGGCCAAGTTATTGTCTTACGGGTCCTTGAGGGTATCCGCCGTGGACTTTGAAGAGCGACTGGAGAAGGCGATCGAGCGTGGGCAGCAGGCCAGCAGCGCCCGCGAGTTGGCGCAGGCCCGGCGGCGCATGACGGAAAAGGAGCTCAGCCGGCTGCACTCGCAGTATCGGCTGGAGCTTTCCGAGCGCATCGAGCGTTGTTTGCGGCAGTTGGCCGATCGATTTCCGGGCTTTCGTTTCGAGACCATCGTGGACGAGCACGGCTGGGGGGCGGTGATCCGCCGCGACGACATCCGTCTGAGGCGTGCCAGCCGCGGCGATACCTGTTTCAGCCGCCTGGAAATGGTCGTCCGTCCCTTCTCTTCCTACTACGTGCTGGAGTTGGCGGCCAAAGCGACGGTGTGCAACAAGGAGTTGTACAACCGCACGCATTATCAGCGGCTGGCCGAGGTCGATCTGACCTCGTTCACCGAGATGATCGACCTCTGGGTGCTGGAGTACGCCGAACGCTACGCGGCGGAGAGTTGAGCGGCAATGTTGAAGTACTTATCTCTTTCGCTCGCTCTGCACCTGGCTATCGTCGGGTACCTGGCGTACCGCTGCGCGTTGGGCGCCACGTCCGCCGTTTGCGAGGGACAGGCAGATTGCGTGTTCGCCGATGAGGGAGAATGCGGGGGCAACGAATTCGTCGCGCTCGACGTTTCCATCGAGGATCCCGCCACCGAATTGCGAAAACTGCCGACCTTCATCGCCGGCGCATTGGCTTTCCGCGGCGACAACCGCCCCGCGGCCAAGGATGCGCTTTTTCCGGCCCGATTTGCCATCGACCTGCAGCGGGCGGCCCCCGCCAACTTCGACACGGTCAAGGCCCTGGAGGACGCCATCCACGGCCCCGGCGCCCGCCGCATTGAATCGTTACAGCAGTCGGTGGCCGAAGCGGAAAAAATGCCGCTTGAAAACTTGAGCGAGATTACCAACAAGTTGCGGGCCGATTACGGCGTCCAGGATCACGCCTACGAGCCGAAACACGAGGCGAAGGACGGCACGCAAGTCGATCTTGATCATTCGGTAGTTTTCTATCGGCTGGTGACCAAAGACGGCAAACGTTGCTTCCAGGAGCTTGCCTTGGACCGGGACGGCAATTACCTCGTCGTCAGCGAGAAGGACGAGTCGAGCATGGATATGGGGGACAAGGCAAAGCTGCAGGTCTTTTCCAATCCTGTCTTGAGCTCCATCAGAAACATCGCCTTGGGGATCGTCGAGAAGAAGTTGGAAGACCAAGGGAAGCCGAAGCCGTGACCTGAGCGGAATTTGAGTTGACTGGGAGTCGATCGATGTTAACGGTTGCTATCGTGGGGGCGTTTCTGCTTGCGTTTGCGGCGGGATTGTTGCTCAATTTCCTGTTTCTGCGCCTCGGGGCTCGCTGGGCGAAAATCGAGGGTGCCTCCTGGAAAAGGCTGTTGGCAGCCGCCCTTGCGATCGGGGCCTTGGGGCTGCTCTTCGGTGGACTCTCCAGGCTCTTGGCGGAGAAGACACGCGATATCGCCTCGCTCGCGTCCGTTTTGGAAGTGGCACTTCAACCGATCGCTGCTTGGGTCGCGATTGCGCTAATTCTCAGGGTAAAATTTTGGCGGGCGGCCCAGGCATGGCTGCCGACCCTAATTCCTGGCGCGGCCATGGTGGCGTTGGTTCTTCTCGTCGTTCGCCCGTTTCTCCTCGAAGCGTTCAAGACGCCGAGCAACTCGATGGCTCCGACCCTGTTGGGCCTCCATCAGCAAGGCGTCTGTCCGACGTGCGGAGGCCCGGCCTATTGTTCCGCTACGCCGGGGCTGATGATTTGCGAGCAAGGTTTTCATACGGCCCCGGCCAAGCCGTCAAGCAACTACGTGCATGAGGGCGATCGGTTCCTTGTTTGCAAGTTCCTCGCCCCGCGCCGCTGGGATGTTGTCGTGTTCCTTTTCCCGGAAGAGCCGACGAATTTATATACGAAACGCCTGGTCGGATTGCCCGGCGAGGAGGTCTCGATCAAGGACGGGGCCGTATGGATCAATGGAGAGAAGCAGACGCCGCCCGAGTCGCTCAAAGGCATCACGTACGTCACGGACATGGGGCATGGGATTTCAGCCTCTTGGGGCACCGCCGCGCATCCGGCCAAGCTGGGGCCGGACGAGTACTTTGTGCTGGGCGATTTCTCGCTGGCGGCACGCGACTCGCGATTCTGGGAAAAAGGGGCGCCGGGTCACGCCCCCTACGCCGTTCCGGCTTCGTACCTGCGGGGAGTCGTCACGCACATCTATTGGCCGCTCTCGCGCTGCCGCGTGCTGCGATAACGAAGGCTAATCGTCGTCTACTCCAGGTCGATGTACAGGTCGAGCATCACTCCCAGCCGTTGGCAGATCCTGTGCAATTGTCGTTCGAGTGTCTTGTCGCGGACCTGGTGCGACTCATCGGCCAGATCGTCGGCCAACTGGTCCAGTTCATCCAAGGTGAGGTGGACCGATTCGCCGGGCGGCGTTTCGCGAATGACTTGCAAGAACGATCCATCCAACGCGAGCCGGTCGCCCAGCAGCAACGTCCGTTCCGCCGGATGAAGTGGCAAACCGATTCGATCGTTGACCTTCTTGGGGATGCGCCGGAGCATTCTTGATACTCGATCTTTGTTCGTGCGAAGAGAGGGAGCAAACCCTATTTTCCAGCAGCCGCGCAAGTTTAGCAAGGAGAATCTTCCTGCGAACAAAAGACGGTTTTTTTCGGCACCGATCGACAGAGGAATCATCTTGTTCGCGTGTCCAAAATCTTTCTCAGTGATTTATTTTGTTCCTCCATTACGCGAGTTTTTAAGCTATGATCGTATTGCTTAAGAATCTGGCAATGAGGCCGGGGCTTTTCCTTTGACGGAACACTGCGGGGAATCGAGCATGCGACTGGCGTGGCTGACGGACATTCATCTCAACTTCCTGGACGCGCCGGCCGTGCGGCAGTTCCTTCTGTCCGTCAAGGAGCAAGCCGACGCGGTGGCCATCAGCGGCGACATCGCCGAGAGTCCCGAGATCGCCGGCTACTTGAGGACCATCGACGAGTTGGTGCAGAAGCCGGTCTATTTCGTCCTGGGGAACCACGACTTTTACCGCGGTTCCATCGCCAAGACCCGGCAGCGCGTGGTGGAAACCGTCAAGTTCGCCCGGCATTTGCACTACCTGACGACCCTGGGCGTGGTGGAGTTGACCACCAAGACGGCGATCCTCGGCCATGACGGCTGGGCCGACAGCCGGCTGGGCGACTACTGGAAATCGGACGTGCTGTTGAACGATCACCAGTGCATCGAGGAACTGGCCGTTTGGTGGCGCGGCGGCCAGATCGACAAACAAGGGCTGCGGCCCGTGTTCACGGCCCTGGCCGATGAGGCGGCGCGGCACTTGGAGAGCGTGCTCCAAGAGGCGGTCGCCAGGTATCCGCATGTGATCGCCGTGACGCACGTGCCGCCCTTCCGCGCGGCGGCGCGCCATCAAGGACGCGTCTCCGACGCCTATTGGCTCCCCTATTTCGCCAGCAAGATCGCCGGCGACGTAATGCAAAAGATCATGCGATCGCACCCGGAGTCAGACCTCTTGGTCCTCTGCGGACACACCCACGGCAGCGGCGATCTCAAGGTTTTGGGCAACCTGCGGGTGTTGACCGGTGAAGCTGACTATGGGGAACCCAAAATCCTGGGCCCCTTGGAAGTGGAATGAGAACGGGACGCCGTGAGGATAGTACTCATCTCGCTCCGCGAGATGGAATTCATCACGCGGAGCGTGATGAGTACGATTGCCGCGACAATTAATTGACGTTGGTGGCACTGACGCTGAATGGCGAGCCTGGGAATTCGAGAACGCCGCCGCACTCGAACTCGTCTTTACCGTCGCGTCCCATGCCGAACTTCGCGCCGCCTTGCGTGGCGAAGATCAATTGCCCGTAGCGGTAGTTGATGATCTTTCTGCCGCGAAAATCAGCGACCGTCAACAGCGGCGTCTCGATGCCGTGGGTGTCGGACACTTCGACGAACACGGGGTCCAGCATGCGGGCGTCGCGCAGCCGCCGGATCACGCGCGGCGCCGGCGGCGAACAGTCGATCCAGTCGATTTCGCGGTCGCCGCGGGAAACGGCGATGATCGTATCGGCCGAGCCTTTCTGGTAGGCCAGGCAGGTGGGGTTCCGGCCCACGCGCACCTCGGCCGCGCGGCGAACCGCTCGGACCTGGGCCGGTGCTTCGCTGCTCAGGCCGCCCATGTCGTAAATCCCCAGCGTGCCGTCGCGAGACGCGATCGCTGCCCACGTTTTCTCCGCACCGCTCATGCCGGCGATGACCGCCGTTGGTTCGGGAACGTCCAGGACCGTCACGACAGTCGGTTTCCATTGCGGGGCCACGTCGAAAGCATAGGGCCATTGCCGGGGTTCGGGGCCGGCGTCGCGCGTCTTGCGGTAGTTCGCTTCGCTGCTGAAGTACATCTTGCGCACTTCCGCGAACAGCGGCCGCAGGTCGAGAACGGCCGCCTTGTCCTCGTACTTGCCGATCACCACGGCATAGCCGGCCGTGCTCGCATACTGGGCATTGGAACCTTTCGAGAACACGTCGCGGTCGGCCTGCTGGGCCAGGTCGTACTCCCGCAGCACCCCGGCGTTGCCGTCCCGCCCGTTCATGCGGCCGCCCACGTGGTTGCCGACCGCCGAGATGCCTGTGGGAAACGCGATCCCCGGCAGGTCGACGTAGCCCAGCAGCTTCAAGTTCGTGAAGACCGCGACGTTCGGCAGCGACCAGGCCTGGTCGTCATGCCACTCGTGTACGAAGTTGGTTTGCTTGCCGTTCACCTGTGGCGATAGCACGGCCACCTGGCCCTTGTTCGCGGCCACGTCGCACAAGGTCACCAGCACGAATTCGCTCTTATTGGTGATCGAGATGGACGTCAGGAGCTTGCCGGGCGGGAACTGGAAGGCCGGCTCCAAGCCGCGGGCGGTGACGGTGCCGGCCGCGGCCAGCAGACCGGAAGAGAAGATGGCCAGCCCGTTGTTGGCCCAGCTCCCCATGCCGCGGGCCATGGCCAGGGGCATGCCCACTTCGCCACGCGGCGCGGCCTGTTTCCATTTCGCGCCGGCCGGTTCCGGGCGGAACCCGCCGTGCCAGGGCGGCAGCGGCGCTTCGGTGAAACAACCGTTGGACCATTCGATGATCGTCACGCGGTCCACGGGAAAGAAACCCGGGTCCGGCACATAGAGGATCTGTCCTTGGGTGCTGCTGAAATCTCCGGCGTCCTTCGACCAGGGGCCGCCGATCTGGTACTGTCGCCCGCCCGGGTCTTGCCTGGCCGGACACATCCACACCAAGGGGAATTTCTCCGCCGGCCCTTGGCCATGATAATAAGCGTAGTCCGGACCCAATCGCCGGTTCATGCCCGAGAGGCTGAAATCCTGGAGTTCCCGCAGGATAGCAGCGCGGTCGAGTTGGCGGGCGGCGGGCCGACTTGGCGACTGCGGCTCGCCGGCATGGCACCACGCGGCCAGCATGGCAATCGCCAGGCCGGAAGCCGTCAAGCAGTCAAATCGGTTGATTGGATTGTGGTTCACGTCTCACCTCCTTCGGGGTCGGTGGTGCAATAGTTCGACACCGCTCCCATGTTAGCACGGTAGTGCGTCGCTTTCCAGCGCGACGCGCCGATTGGGCGCACGGGCGACAAGTCTGAGGGACGTGAGAACTCGCTGGGCGCCACTGGCTCTGCCAGTGCTTCGGCAGGTCGGCCGCTCACTGCACGAACTGTTCTTCCTCTTCCTCGCTGTGCGTGGTGATATCGCCGGCGTCTTCCAGGCGGCGGATCACGTCCACGATTTGCTGCTGCGCCTGTTCGACGGACGACAGGCGCACGGGACCGAGGTATTCCATTTCTTCGCGCAGCATTTCGCTGGCGCGTTTCGACATGTTGCTGAGGATCTTGCTCTTGAGATCCTCGCTGGCCCCTTTCAAGGCCATGGCCCACTGCGAGCTCTCCACGTTCTTCAACAGCGTCTGGATGTCGCGGTTGCCCAGCTTGGCGATGTCCTCGAAGACGAACATCAGGCGGCGGATCTCCTCGACCAGGTCGGGATCCTCTTGCGACAGGTTCTCCAGCAGGTTGCGCTCGGTGGCGCGGTCGATGACGTTGAGGATCTCCGCCACGTTCGCCACGCCGCCCGCGTTCTCATACTGCTGGGTCATCACGCTGGACATGCGTTGTTCCAGGCCCCGCTCCACTTCCTTGATGATCTCGGGACTGGTTTGCCCCATGTTGGCCACGCGGCGGATGACGGCCAACTGGCGGTCGGCGGGCAGGCCGCTGATGATCTCGGCCGCCCGCGGCGGCGACAGGTGCGAGAGGATCAGAGCGATCGTCTGCGGATGCTCGTCGATGATGAAGGTCAGCAGGTTTTGGCTGTCGATCTTTTGCAGGAAGCCGAACGGCAGGGCCTCGATCGACTGGCGGACGTTGTCCAGCGTGGTGCCGGCCCCTTTGCCCAGGGCCCGCTCGACGAGTTGCCGGGCCACGTCCAGTCCACCCGTCCGCATCGACAGGCCGGTCGGATTGGCCGAGGCGAAATCCTGGATTACCGTCTCCTGCTCCTCGCCCGTGACGCCGTTGAGCTTGGCGATCTCGATGGTCACCGCCTCCACCTGCTTGGGCTCGAGTTTGCCCAGCAGTTGCGCAGCCTGGTCGTCGGGCAGACTCATCAATAAGACGGCGGCTTTGCGAATCTCGAGCGTGGCCATGCGAGAAAAGCTCCGGGCGCAGATGGTCTCTATCTGTATCGGCAGGGAAGCGCCGGCTTTACCAGCGTTTTATGGGTACTGTCCCGATTTTCGCGCGGTTGCGTGCCACTGCTGGCTTGCCCAGCAGTGCTGGGAACACGGTTGGACAAGCCAACTGTGGCACCCGTAAACTCAAGTTGGACAGACCGCTAGCGCAAGCGTATCCGCCGCGAAACTGGCACTGTCCCCTTGCCGGTCAACTGTTCCGCGCGGCCCAACGGCGAAAGACGGCCAGCGGTTGATACTCGGGCAGATCGCCGCGCCGGGCCGGCACGAGGATCGGACCGTTATGATAGCGGACCTCGCAGAGGATCTGGTCGGTGCCCAGAATCTCGCGGCCTTTGCTGGTCAGTTCCATGCGGACCAGGCCCTGCCCGCGCTTCCACTGCCGCGAATAGTTCTTCGCGTCCAGGATCTTCAGGGAGCAGGGCCACTCGGCGGTGGCCAGGTAGGCGCCGGCGCAGATGCCCACGTAGCCGCCGCCGCGCTGGATGAACTCGCGCACCCGCTGGCGGTCGATCTGGCCCAGCGATTCTCCCTGGCGCGTGCCGCTTCCGCCGGGGAAGAGAATGACGTTGAAGTGCGCCAGGGCGCCGGCGTTGATCTCCTCCGGCCCCAGGGGAAGGACGGTGGCCTGCGGCAACCGCTGCATCTCGCCCAACAGGTGCTGCATCCCTTTTCGGGTCCCCGGCCCGGCGTACACTGCCAGGCGGACCGGGTCGCCGTCGGCTGCGGGGTCGGCCACCGAGTCGATCGACACCCGTTGGTCGATCATTTCCAGGTGCCGCAGCAGGGCGTGCAGCATGATGCGATGCTGCCGGATGCGCAGGGCCAGAGGCTGGTCGTCGCTGGTGGTGGCGGCCACGATCAGGTGGGGACTGTCCCAATTCGGGCACCAAGCTCCGCTTGGTCGCGACGAAAATGGGACCGGGTACCCCCTGGGTGCCTTCGCAACGCTCGATGTGATTCTTGCTTCGGCATCTAGGGCCCCGACCGACATGAGATGACGGGTGCCACGGTTGGCTCGCCCAACCGTGTTTCCAGCACTGCTGGACAAGCCGGGCACCGACCGGAGGTTGGTCGTGGCACCCAACGTGTCAACCAAGCATGGTTTGGGCACTAGTACAAAACTTTTCCGCGTATCGTCGATGGTCGCATTGACCGCCCCAAGCATGGCGGCCGCCGCAGCCTGCGCCTGGCTGCCGCCGCTGGTGCTGAGACGGCTGCCGGCGCTCTCGGGGTCTATGGCTTGGAAGCCGGTCCCCTCGCGCAAATCGACGATCCATTGAGCCTCGGCCGGGGCTGCCGCCTCGCCGCGCAGGAACACGACTCTACCCCGCACCAACGGCCAATGGCGGACCTCGGCCGCGGCCCACGCTGCGGCCGACTGGTTGCCCTCATCGGCGACCACGACAACGATCGGGCCGGCGGCGCAGCCCGCGTCGGACGCATCGCCAAAACTGGCCCAAGCGGCGGCGGGAATGCCGCGAACGGGCGCCAAGAGGATAAGAGCGGGCCAGGCCGCCCATGCGAACACCGCCAGCCACGGCCACCAACGTGCCGGTCGCGCTGCCCTTAGATCGCCCATGCCGGACACGCGTGTTGCTCCTTCAGGAACAGCTTCGACCGTTTCGGGCCCTCTTTGCTATTGAACCCCGCAGAATTCGTGGCGGCGGCGGTGAGGGCGTGCCCAGCGCGCGGATTCTCCGGCGAAGCCGCGCAGCGTAGGGTTTGCACGGTTTGCCGCCGCGCACGGTTAGGCCGAGAAGGCGGAGGCTGCGGTCGTCGATCGCTCGCCTACTCGTAGCGCAGGGCTTCGATCGGGTCCAGCCGCGAGGCCTTCCAGGCGGGGTAGAAGCCGAAGACGATGCCCACCGTGGCCGAGACCGCCACGGCCGCGACGATGGCCGAGAGCGAGGGCTCGGTGGGACAAACCCTCATGTGCCGCACCAGCATCGACAAACCGCGGCCGAAGCCGATGCCGATGGCACCGCCCACCAGGCACAACACCACGGCCTCCACCAGGAACTGCTTGAGGATGTGGTGGCTGCGGGCGCCGACGGCCATTCGCAGGCCGATTTCCCGCGTCCGCTCGGTCACCGACACGAGCATGATGTTCATGATGCCCACGCCGCCGACCACCAGCGAGATGCCGGCCACGGCCAGGAGCAGGACGGTCATGACGGCCGATTGGGTGCTCATGGTCTTGGTGATTTCGGTCATGTCGCGGATGTTGAAGTCGTCGACTTGCCCGCTGCGGATGCGATGCCGCTCGCGCAACAGATCGGTGATCTCGTCGATGGCCTGGGGGATCTGCTCCGTGGAGGCCGCCTTGACGAGGATCTGGCTGACGTTGACGAACCGCACCGGCTGCGGGGTGTCCTGCGCGGCGGTCGTCGAGGCGGCCGGATAAATGGCCGTGGCGGTTGGATAGACGTTGCTCAGCGTAGCGGCGGTCGAAGTCGCAGCGGTTGCCGTAGACGTGGCATTGGTGTTGGTCGAACCGCTGCCGGTCACGCGGTACTTGATCGTGGTCCAGGGCGCGAGGATGATGTCGTCCTGGTCCATGCCCACCATGTTGGAGCCCTTGGCGGAAAGCACGCCGATCACGCGCAGGGAGACGTTTTGGATGCGAATCTCCTTGCCGACGGGCGATTCGCCCTGAAACAACTCCCGCTTGATCGTGGCGCCGACCACGCACACCTTGCTGCCGCTGAGCACGTCGCGATCGGTGAACATGCCGCCCTCGAGCATGTCGTCCCAGTCGCGCACGTCGAGATAGGCGGGCGTGGTGCCGTAGATACCCATCGGCACCCAGTTATGGTTGCCATAGATGACCTGGCCGCTGGCACGGACGATGGGGGCCACGTCGGAAACGGCCGGGCATTGCCGGGCGACCTCGTCGCCGTCCTGCGGGGTGAGGGTCAACACGCTGCCGGCGCCGAAGCTCACGCCGCCGCTGGTGGCCGCCCCGGACTGCAAGAGCAGGTTGTTGGCCCCCATGCTGGCGATCGTCTTCTGCAAGGCGATTTTCGCACCCTGGCCGATCTCGGCCACGGCAATCACCGCGGCCACGCCGATGATCACGCCCAGGGCGGTCAGGGCCGAGCGCATTTTGTTCCGCCGCAAGGCGCTCAGGGCCGTGCGGAAGGTGGGCGGAATCAACGAGGAAAGCGAGGCGGCCGCCAGTTTCGGCCCCGCCTCGCTGTACACGGACCCTTGGCCGGCGACCGCCGCGGGGGCCGGCCGCGGTGCTGCTTCCGGCAAAACGGCCCCCTCCGCTTGCAAGGCGCCGGTCGGCGACGGCGCCAATCCGGGCTCTGTCAGAACGGGAGCGGAAACCAGGTTTTCCTGTTCCATGCCGGGTTTGGGTGCCACGGTGGGCTTGCCCAACCATGCACTGGGCACTGCTGGACAAGCCAGCAGTGGCACCCCGCCGTTGCCGTTGCCGTCGCCGTCGCCGTTGAGATGCTCGTCAGCCGGCCGCCACGCCGGTTTGCGGGTCTCGTCGCCCTCGATCAGCCCGTCGCTGATGCGGATCGTGCGGTGCGCAAAGGCCGCCACGTTGGGATCGTGCGTGACCAGGACCACGGTGATCCCCTCGGCGTTGAGCTGCTGGAACATCTCCAGGATCTCGACGCTGGTATGCGAGTCGAGGTTCCCCGTCGGCTCGTCGGCCAACACCAGCGAAGGCCGGTTGACCAGGGAACGGGCGATAGCCACGCGCTGTTGCTGCCCGCCGGACATCTGCGACGGCTCGTGGTCCATGCGGTCGCCCAGCCCGACGCGCTCCAGCAGCAACTGCGACCTGCGCCGGGCCTCGCCGCCGGGCGGCCGGCGGGGCGAGTAGTCCAGCGGCATGGCCACGTTCAACAGCGCGCTGGTGCGGGCCAGCAGATTGAAACTCTGGAAGACGAACCCCAGCTTGGCCGTCCGCACCAACGCCCGCTGGTTGGGCGTCAACTGGCTCATCTCCTCGCCGTCGAACCAGAACTGCCCGGAA
>JBEKZQ010000029.1:0-26665 GCA_049509675.1 Thermoguttaceae bacterium
GCTCTTTCGGCCGCAATGCCAACGAATCTTGCCAAACGCCGCCTCACCGCCCGGGATACGGAGATTCTGCTCGCCCTGGACCGATGCCCGTTGACCGTCGAGCAAATGCTGAAGCTGAGCGAAATGTTTCGCGACCAGCGGTTCACCAGTTTGAGGAGCGTGCAGGACCGGCTCCAAAAACTGTGCGAAGCCGGCTGGGTGCGTCGGTGGCCCTACGCCACCGCCAGCCGGAGCGGAATGCCCGACTACTGCAAGTTGACGCTGCTGGGCTACCGCCTGGTCTACGGCGAGCGGGCCCGGCCGCCGACAAAGCGGTATTTCAACGAGGTCGCCCTAGCCCATCAGCACCACACGCACAGCCTGGCGGAGTTTGTCGTCCACACGGCGGTTGCCGCTCATCGGCAGGGCATCGCCATGAAGAACTTTTCGCGGGAGAACACCCTGCGGCTCCAGGTCGGCCAGAAGAACCTGTTTCCCGACTGCGCTTTCGAGTTACACACCCGTGACGAGCAGCAGTTCAACTTCCTGGTGGAGCTCGACAACGGCACAGAGCGGGTCCGGTCCGATAGGGACGCCGACAGTTGGCAGCGGAAGATTCGCCTCTACGAGCAGTTGCAGGACCAGGCGTTCCCCCACCGCTTCCGGGTGTTGGTCGTCACGACGCGGAGCCGGGAGCGGCTCGATCACATCTTGGCCGTGGCGACCGAGTACGCCCGCAACCCGCGGCGGTCGCTGTTCTATGCCACCCACCTGGACGATTATCTCGCCCAAGCTGACGCGCTCCGGCAACCCTGCTTCTGCGACCACCACGGCCGGCGGGTTGCCCTGGTGCCGGCGGCCCGGCGTCCAATAGGACTCCCCTCGCCCGCACGCTGGGAGAGGGGGCCGAGGGTGAGGGCAGGCAACGACCGGTCGCCGCCGGCAATCGCCACCAAATATCCTGTCGCACCTGCGGCCGGTCTGGTAAAGTCTTCCGCTTGCCGGTAGCCACTTGCCCGTCGCCGCGAGAACCGCGATCGAGCGGACTCCCCTCTCCGACATCCTGAGCCCTCGGGACCAGCGTCGAACGGAGGTCGGGGATGAGCCTCACACGACGCCCGGGGATTCGGCCTCAAGAAAAGGTCCGAAACGCTTTCCGGATTGGGCATCCGGTCCGGGTCAGGAAGGCTCTGGCAGAACCCGCCCCGCCGGATGAACGCACGTCCCACGGGCGGGTTTCTTCTTGCCAGTCCGCTCGCCCATCGCTTCGGACTGGAATGTAACTTCGCGTCAACGGGTCGCTTGATGGCTTCTCTGGGACCGCCAGTCCCTCTCTGTTGGGTGGCTGCGTCGGCGTATCACTGTCGACGTAAAGTCTTGCACGGAAACATATTTCGCGATCGACCCATCTATTGCATAGGAATACACCCACATCCAGTAAGGGATTCCGGCCGTTGAAGTGGGTGTTTTTGGCCTCATTGAGGCTCTTGCGGGGAACGCCACGTTTATGGCCGCCCCTGCTTGACATCTCCGCGACGTTTGTGTAAGAATATCTTACGCTATGGTAAGTCAGCCAGGAGTACGCCTCAAATGAACAGAGCTGAAGTAGTCAAGGTGATCGTCGCTGTCCTTGCAGAACTCCAATCAATCAGCGGACGGCCGGAGACGCAGATCTCTGAAGGGACTTGCCCGATCGGTGACTTGGACCACTTCGACAGCCTGAACGGCGTTGAAGCAAGTGTGGAACTGTCCGACCGGCTCGGCATTGACCTTCCAGGAGTGAACGCCTTTGTGAACGAGAAAGGGACCAAAGCGTTGACCATATCGGAGGTTGCTGATGCCATCTGTGGACTTACCGCCGGCAAGGAGACACCGTAATGAAAGCCCAACCTTCCGAACTACGCGAAGAGATCGCCGGACGGTTACGCATGGCCCGTGAAACCGCCGGTTTGTCGCAAGGGCAAGTCGCGAAGCGATTAGATATGCACCGGCCGACCATCTCCGAAATCGAAGCCGGTCGACGCCGTGTTTCCGCCGAGGAAATCAAGGTCTTTGCAGAACTCTACGGCATCGATGCGAATTGGATCACAGAAGGCTCGAAAGACCCCATAGGCCATAGTGACAAGATCCTGTTGGCTGCGCGTCGCCTGAGCAAATTGAAGGACACAGATCTTGAGCGGCTAATGCAACTCATTCAAATGATGCGAGCATCTGGGGGCGAAGATGAGTCGCAGTAGGAAGGAAATCGCACAGATCGCAGTCGCAGAGGCGATGAAGGTGCGCAAGCACGCGAAATGCGATCTTCGCTCGCCGCTGAACGTATTCGACGTATGCGAACGTCTTGGCATCTCCGTCTTCTTTCAGGACGTTCCTTCGATGGAAGGAATTTACATGCCGGATGCGCGGCCGCGCCCGGCGATTATCGTGTCGTCGCTTCGCCCGTTGGGCCGTAGGGCTATGACGTGTGGCCACGAGCTGGGGCATCATGTGTTCAAGCACGGGAAACAGTGGGATGAATTGATCGAGGAACGCAGTCACTCTCGCAGATTTGAACCGGACGAGTTTCAGGCGGACCTGTTCTCTGCCTGCCTCCAGATGCCAAAGACTGCCGTATGCCACGCGATGGCAAATCGGAAGCTTGATCCGGACCAGTGCGCTGCCGAGGACATTTTCGCACTCTCGACCCTTTTCGGCGTAAGCTATTCAGCATTCGTCACGCACCTGGAGAGGCATTGGGCGAGCGGCTTGGGTTTTCGGCGCGGACGATCTGGCGGCTGAGAAGCGCCAGAAAACTTCCGCAACCGGTAAAGATCGGAGGGAGCGTACGCTGGAGAGCCGACGAAATCGACGCATGGATTCGAGCTGGCTGCCCGGACATACGCACTTGGATGAATCGCCGATCCTGATGAAACTTGCTGTTGTGGCGTGGCGCACCGAGTCGGGAGTACGATGAGCCGCCGTCGCAGGACAACCACCCATGCCAAACCTTTTCCGACCAAAGTACACGAAGGTCGATCCCAAGACCGGCGAGAAGGTTACGCGCCAAGCACGTAAATGGTACGGCAGGGTTCAGGATGCTGATGGTGTCATGCGGCGTGTTGCCCTCTGCACCGACAAGACGGCGGCTCAAGCGATGCTGCTCACGCTCATATGCGACACGGAGCGGCGTATCGCTGGCCTGGTTGATCCGGCAACCGATCAACTGACCAGGCCGATCTCGGCACACATTGGGGAGTACCAGACGCACCTTGTCGCCAACGCTCGGAGCGAAAGCCACATTGGAGAGACGATCCGCCTGATCAAGCGGGTGGTGAAGGAGTGTCGATACCGCGTCTTGGCCGACCTCCAGTCAGGTGGAGACACGCTCGAAGAGTATCTGGCCAAACGGCGTGAAAAGGGATCGGCCCATCGTACGATAAACGCCGATCTTGTCGCCGTGCGGTCATTCTGCCGCTGCCTGATGAGTAAGAAGAAAATGCGAGAGGACCCCACGCTGGGGTTGCATCGCTTGAACGTCGAAGAGGACCGGCGTCGGGAACGGCGTCCCCTGACCGACGAGGAAGCGCAGCGGTTGATCGATGCGGCGTTTCATAGTACCCGCGTGTTCAAGAAATTGACAGGGAAAGACCGCGCTGTGATGTACACGTTGGCCCAACAGACCGGGTTGCGTCGGGGCGAACTGCGGAGCCTCAAGTCGGCATCGTTCGACTTCGAGTCTACGCCGGCCACGGTACAAGTGGAGGCAGCCGATTCCAAGAGGCGGAAGCGGGATTTACTCCCCTTGCCGAATGATGTGGCCGAAACGATGCGGAAGTACCTTGCCGGCCGACCGTCGCAGGAGAGCGTTTGGCCCGGCTCGTGGTGGCAGCGTTCGGCTGAGATGCTCCGGCTGGACTTGTCGGAAGCCAAAATCGAGCCCGTGGATGCCCAGGGAAGAGTCGTTGATTTCCACGGGCAACGGATGACGTTCATCAGTGCCCTGGCACGGGCTGGCGTCTCGCCGGCCACCGCCCAGAAGCTGGCTCGGCACAGCGATATCAATCTGACCATGGGAACCTACACTCGGCTCCAGATGGCGGACATGGCAGGGGCGGTGGACAAGCTCTCGGAACTTGGCCCCGTCAGACCAAGCCAAGCCATCGGCCTCGACTCCGCCCGGTCCGCAAGACGTGGCCGAAGCGAACCCAGCCGTGGGCCGGGTCGTCGCCGCATGGGAGCATCTGCCCGAACACATCCGACAGACCATTCTTACCCTGGTGGAGACCTCGTTGGGCGCCAAACCTGACTCAGAACAGCGGTAGAATCGTGGCTCTGGCTTGTCTTTGGCTTGTCGCTGGCTTGTCTTTTTCTTGTCGGGAAGGCTTTCCTTTACTGTCATTGGTTGGCACGAAGTGGCAATACGGGGGGTGGCTTGGGAACCACCAGGCGCAAAACAAAACCCCTTGCGGGGCAAGGGGTTTGGCGTTGAATGACGCTGATTGTCAAAGCGGAGGGCAAGGGATTCGAACCCTCAACCGGTTGCCCGGCACCTGATTTCGAGTCAGGCTGCTAACCATTCGCGTACCCTCCGGCGAACTTCTTAAGTCGTTTATCCTGATTGACTTCTGCCGTAGGTGGATTAGGCTAGAAGTGTCGGGCGTCTGCCGATGACGCCCGCTTCTGACGCCCCCCATCCATTCGCAAGACTATCCTTTATATTGGGAGACGACCTACGATGTTCACCAGAGATTCTACCACAAATGGCCGTCCCGCCAAGCCGACCCCGGACTTTCCGCTGTATGCTCATAAGTCAGGGCGCTGGGCAAAGAAGATATGCGGAAAGACCCGTTTCTTCGGGCCTTGGCGTGATCCTGACGGCGCGCTGCGCCGCTATCTCACCGAGAAGGCCGATCTGGAAGCCGGCCGCAAGCCTCGGCGGGCGGAGCCGGGCGTCACTGACGCCTTGACAGTGGAGCAGATGGTGTACCACTTCCTCGACGCCAAGAAGCTCAACGTCCAATCGGGGGAAATGGAAGAGAGAACCTGGAAGGAATATGAAACCTATGGTGACCGAATGATTCGGGTCTTCGGCGCGAACACCACGATCGAAAGCCTCGGCCCCACCGACTTCAAGAAGCTTCGAGCTGACTTTCAGAAGACCCACAAGAGCCTCGCATCCCTCAAGGGCGACATCCGCAAGTCGAAGGTCTTCTTCAATTGGGCCGGACCTGGTGCGAATGGCCAGGGACTTATTGATCGGCTGCCCCGCTTCGGAGATGCCTTCAAGCCGCCCTCCCAAACGGCCTTGGAACGAGAGCGAGAAGAGAAGGGAGAGAGGATCTTTACGGCCGAGCAGATTCGCGCCGTGCTGGCCGCCGCCGGCCCGAGGCTCAAAGCGATGGTTCTGTTGGGCGTCAACTGCGGCTACGGGAACACCGACTGCATAAAGCTGGTCATTGGCAAACTCGACCTGGACCACGGTTGGGCGAATTTCGCCCGCACAAAGAACGCCATCAAACGTCGCAATCCCCTGTGGCCTGAAACCGTTGAAGCGCTGAGGGCGGTACTGGAGGTCCGCAGGCCGCCAAACGACCCGCAATACGTCAGCCGGGTATTCATCACGAAGTTCGGCGACCCTTACCGGCCCGTGAATTTGAGCCGCGAGTTGGGCAACGCGATGGTCAGAGCAGGCATGGGCCGCGACGAAGTGGACTTCTACGATTTGCGGCGGACTTGCGCCAGCATCGGCGTTCAAGTCAGGGACGACGATGCTGTGCGTACCATCATGGGACACAAGCGGCCTTCGGGAGATATGCTCGGTGTCTACAACCGGCTCCAGGTGAGCGACGATCGGCTACGGGCCGTAGCCGACCATATCCACGACTGGTTGTTCAAAGATGCGGGCGTGCAATCACCGGAATCCGGCGACGGCCAATAGGCCGACCCTTCGGAGCAGGTTGGGTGACAGCCCGCTGCTGTGTGAAGGCTTGCAGATCGTCCGGGTTGACCCGGTACTTTGGCCGCCCGTTTTCCCGCTCGGCGATGTTGTAGCCGCGCAGCCGGCCGGAACGAATCCATGAGAGTACCTTGTCCGGGCTGACACGCAGCAGCTTAGCGACTTCCGGTACGGTCAGAGGTTGATTGTGCGGCTGCGCTGCCGCGGTCGGACTTTCGAGCATGACAGCGGCCAGCGTCAAGGACGCAGCGGCGGTCGTGTCGCCAGTTTCCTGAAGGTACTCGGCGTAGCGTTGTATCACGTCGGCGTTCATCGGCGGCGTCCCAACAGGCTCCGGTGGCAGGGATAGCCGTAACACGGTGTCTGGCACGGCTTGCCGCCGGACCGCTACGTGAAGATTTTGCACGCTTGCCGGAAGGACACGGAGCAACCACCATGAGACTGGACGAATTCGACCTAGAAACGGCAGCAAGGGAAGCGCGGGGCAATTGGCAGAAGTTTGATTGTTTCGGGTGGCACGATAGGCCAGAAGACTGCGAAGAGTGGGCGATTGTCTACACTCACAACCGGGATTCCGACCTGTTGGACCAAAGCAACGCCGATGCAATCGACGAAGCGCTAGTGAGTCGATTACCACGCTGGCCGACGTGCGCCGGTTCCCCGGCTCGAAGCGTCAGCCCCAGTTCGCGAAGGACAGTCTGGAAGCGTTGCTTCGCGAGGTCGGCATCGGCTAAGATAGCGACCAGGCGTCAGGGACTCTTCGGACGTGGAGCAAGCAATCCAGTGCATAAGGAGGCGTTATGATGAATTCGTGTACCAACGGCGCCAAGCGGCGCATGGTCATCTCATCCTTGTGGCTCCAAGTGGCCATCGTAACGTTTCTTGCGGGATTCGCGGTCCTGCTTTACCTGGCCTACCGTATCCACGCGGAACCACCTCCGATTCCCGGGCGCGTGGTTGCCGCAGATGGTAGCACGCTCTTCACCGGCGACGACATCATGGCCGGTCAGCACATCTTTCAGAAGTATGGGCTGATGCAATACGGCACGATCTTCGGGCATGGTGCTTACCTGGGACCGGATTTCACGGCCCAGTATCTGCATGAAGCGGCCAACGCGATGGTCGATTTTCATTGTGGCCGGGGGCACGCCGAGGCTGAGGCCCACGAACTGACGAGCAAAGAGCTGAAGCAAAATCGCTTCGATCCGCAGTCCGATGTCCTCCATTACACGGCCAGTCAGGCCAATGCCTTTCATCAGCTTGCCAAGTTCTATACGCGCTATTTCGGCCCCGTGACGGAGCAGACCGGATTGCGGCGGCCGGCCATTACGGATGGGGACGAGATCCATCGGTTGACGGCCTACTTCGCCTGGTCGGCATGGGCGGCAGCCGCCACTCGGCCTGGCACCGCATACTCCTATACCAACAACTGGCCGTCCGAGCCGATGGCCGCCAACACGCCGACCGCCGAAGCGATCCTCTGGAGCACGCTGAGCCTGATTACGCTGTTGGGTGGAACGGGGTTGATGCTCTTCGTCGTCGGACGCTGGGATTTGCTGGGCTGGCATCGGGCCGATGAAGAGCGGCCGGGCCGACGCTTGCGGTTCCGCCCGCCGGAGGAAGTCCGCCTCGCGCCCGCCCAGCGCGCCACGGCCTGGTATTTCCTGGTGATTGCCGGGCTGTTCCTCTTGCAAGGGATGTTGGGAGCGGCCAACGCCCATTATCATGTCGAGCCGGGCGGTTTCTACGGTCTGAACCTGGGCGAGTTGCTGCCTTACAACCTGTCGCGCATGTGGCACGTTCAGTTGGCGCTGTTCTTTGTCGCTGCCAGTTACCTCGCCATGGGGATCTTCCTGGCCCCGATGATCGCCCGACGCGAGCCCAAGCACCAGGAGAAACTGGCGTTGCTCCTGTTCGGCGCATTGGTGGTGGTTGTCGTCGGGAGTCTCCTGGGCGAGGCGGCCAGCCTCAAGGGCATCATCCCCACCGGCGGCCCTTGGTTCTGGATCGGCACTCAGGGCTGGGAGTACCTTGATCTCGGGCGCATTTGGCAGATCCTGCTGACCATCGGCATGTTCTTCTGGGTCGTCATTCTCGTGCGCGGACTGTGGAGCCGCTTGCGGGACGAACATCCGGGCAATCTGCCTTACCTGTTTCTCTACAGTGCGCTGTCCATCCCGCTTTTCTATGCCGTAGGCATGGTCTTCGGCAAGAACGTCAACTTCGCCGTGATGGACTTCTGGCGGTTCTGGGTGGTTCACCTCTGGGTCGAGGATTTCCTGGAACTGTTCACGACCATCATGGTGGCGTACATCTACGTTCTCTTGGGCGTGGTTCGTCCGGCCACGGCCGCCCGCGTCGTCTATCTCGACATCATCCTCTATTCCATTGGCGGCGTGATCGGCACGATGCATCATCTTTACTTCAGTGGCGCGCCTGCGATCCACATGGCGATGGGGGCCGTCTTCTCCGCCATGGAAGTGATCCCGCTGGTGCTCCTGACCTTTGAGGCATGGCGGTTCATGCGTCTGGGCGCGCAGCAGAGATCAAGCTCGGTCATCGGCACCACAAGCACTGCCTTTCCGCACAAGTGGGCCGTGATGTTCCTCATCGCCGTGGGCTTCTGGAACTTCCTGGGCGCCGGGGTGTTCGGTTTCCTCATCAACCTGCCCATCGTGAGCTATTACGAAATCGGCACCGCCTTCACGGCCAATCACGCCCACGGGGCGCTGATGGGGGTGTACGGCATGCTGGCGATAGGCTTCTTCATGTTCGTCGCCCGACACTTCATTCGACCCGACCGGGGTTCCGAGCGGGCGATGAAGCTCTCGTTCTGGGGCCTGAACGTCGGCCTGGCATTGATGCTGTGTGCCAATCTGATTCCGATGGGCGGGCTACAACTCTACGATGCCGTCCAGCACGGCTATTGGCACGCCAGGCAGCCGGAGTTCTTTTCGCAGCCGTGGTGCCGCGTCATCGAGTGGGGTCGGATGCCCGGCGACTTGATTTTCCTCTTCGTCGGTATCCTGCCGGTGGTCTATCTGGCGTTTCGCATGTTCGCCGCGCGACGGCGCTATGCGAGACTTCCGGCCGAGACCACCACCGAGGAGTTTACGCAGTGGTACGAGGAGGCATGAGCCGCAAGGCCCCCACGTTGCGTCTGCTCGACAGTGTCGAGTTGCGGCCGCCAGGGGCGAGGTGGTAGAGGCGACGGCCTGGACGCGGAGGCCTTGACCCGCGCCGAGGTCCAGTCGCGGCTGCAACTCTGGCAGCAGGGTGCAAGCCATGTCAAGGCGCTCCAGAAGTTGCTTGTCCAACAGAAGGCCGAACTCCGTACCAAGGCGTCCTGATGATTCCCGCCGCGCTCGGTGCAGGTGTGCCCTGGAGCGGCTACAATGCGGGATGACCGATCAGGGCCGGCCTGCGAAACCGGATCCTCGGCAAGAAAATCGGCGGGCCGACTGGAATTCCACGCAGCCCTTGGCTAACATGGGGGAAGTCGTTACCCGGAGCATGTCCGTGCGAAGTCCGGACGGGCAATGTTGCACAAGGAATCCGAGCATGGCCGGTGCCACGATGAATCACCGCGGGATCGCACGGGCGGCATGTTCGGTAGTCCTGGCTCTTTCCTTCCTCTCCTGCGTGCGCGTTCCAACCTGCACCGCCGACCCGGGCAATCTTGCCTTGAACAAGCCGGCGTGCAGCTCCTCGGTTGAGAACGATGAACATAGCGCGGCCCGAGCCAACGACGGCGATCCGGATACCTGTTGGCGTGCCGATGACGAACCCGAGGGCGGGCCGGAGTGGTGGCAGGTCGATCTGCAGAGACCTTTCGACCTTTCCGGTTGCCAGATCCGCTGGCCCTTCGATGGAAAGAGGTATCGGTACAAAGTCGAAGGCTCGGCCGACCGGAAGAACTGGTCCCTCCTGAGCGATCAGACAAACAGCACCGCCACGTCGCGGGTCCACGACCTGAAGTTCCAGAAAGCCGGACAAGTACGTTACGTGAAGATCACGGTGACGGGTCTTGACGAAGGCTGCTGGGTGAGCATTTGTGAAGTCAAAGTATTCGGCCTCAATCAGGCTACAGGAGCACCATGATGAAAGTCGCAGTTGCGTTCGCCTTCCTATTGCTTTGCGTCGTATGCGGCCCGGCCATGGCCGCCGGGCCGGCCAAGCCCAACATCATCTTTGTCCTTGCCGATGATCTGGGTATCGACGGCGTCAGTTGCTACGGCGCGGACAAGCACCGGACGCCGCACATCGACACCCTGGCGGCATCCGGCCTGCGCTTCCAGACGTGCTACGCATCACCCTTGTGCGGGCCGTCGCGCTGTCTGCTGATGACCGGGCGGTACGCGTTTCGCAGCGGCGGCTTGACCAACCAGTCGTGGCGCGGCGGCGGGCCGGGAGCGAAGTCGGCCGATGAATACCCCATGGCCAGGCTCCTGAAGCGGGCCGGCTATGCCACGGGACAGGCCGGCAAATGGCGACAGTTGGGCGAGTTGCCGGGCGACTGGGGTTTTGACGAATACCTCACCGACAACACGGCCAGCGGCTGGTATTGGGAAACGAAGTTCAACAAGAACGGCCGGGTCCTGAACCTCCCCGAAGGGACGTATGGCCCCGATGTCATCCAGGACTTCACCGTCGATTTCATCCGGCGGCACAAGGACAAGCCGTTCTTTTTCTACTACGCGATGCACCTGGTGCATAAGCCCACCCTGCGCACGCCGGACACGGTGCAAGGCACGAAGAATATTGACAAGCTTTACGACGACAACATCCGCTACATGGACAAACAGCTTGGGGCGCTCGTCGCCGAGTTGGACAGGCTGGGGCTGCGCCAGAACACGTTGCTCCTCTTCTCCGGCGACAACGGCACTGCCGCCGGTTACCCCGCCCCCGTTCACGGCCGCATGATCAACGGCTGGAAAGGCAGTATGCTGGAGGGCGGATCGCGGGTCCCGTTCATGGCAAGCTGGCCCGCCGTGACGCCCGCGGGAAAAGTGCTCGACGACATCGTGAGTTTTGCGGATCCGTACGCCACGTTCGCCGAACTGGCCGGCGTCAAGCCGCCCGGAGGTTTCAAGACCGATGGTGAGAGTTTCGCCCGGCAACTCCGCGGCGAGCCGGGCAAGCCCCGCGCGTGGGCCTACGTCCAGCTTGGCGCCCGCTGGTACGTGCGCGAGCCGGGATTCAAGATGAGCGAGGCGGGAACGCTCTTCGACATGCGCGACGCCCCGTTCGTCGAGACGCCTGTTGCTCCCTCAGCCGATACGGACCAGAGCAGAGCCGCGCGGCAGCGCCTCTCCGCGGCCTTGGCGGAACTCAACCCTGCCGGTGGCAAGACGGACCGAGACGGTGACGGCCCCCGCAACAACAAGCGTGCCGACTTTTCCGGCTTGGCCCGCGCGGTCGGCCCGTGGAAATCGGGTGATGCTTTGCCAAGCACGCAGGCGCCGAACATTGCCCGGAAGGCATTGGAGATATCGGCGGAGATTGAGCCGACCGGAGCCGAAGGCGTGATCGTGACGCAAGGCGGCGCCGCGCGCGGTTATGCCATCTACCTCACCGATGGGAAACTCGCGTTTGCCGTCCGCGAAAACGGCGATCTGACAACGATCGTCGCAAGAGACCCGCTGGGCAACGGCCATTTCTTAGTGCAGGCAACCCTCCATGCGGATGGTGCGTTGGTTCTTCTGGTAGATGGAAAACAAGTGGCCGCGGGCAAGGCCGCCGGCCTGATCCCGCAGCAGCCGAAGGCGGGGTTTTCGGTCGGCACGGCCGGCCTTGGCGCGGTTGGCAACTATGTTGCTCCCAACCCTTTCCATGGGAAGATAACCGACGTGCGAGTCAAGACTCCCGCCGTCCATGAGGTGACCGGCGCAAAGAAAAAGGAAAACTGATCAAGAAGAAACGTACCTCCAGCCGCTGCCGACAGGAGAACTGCGAAGTCGGGGTCTGGTCCATTTTTCGGCTGATAGGCATTGCCATTTGGCCGAGCTTATGACCGAAAACATGGACCTGACCCATTCGCGCCAGGCTCAAGATTACCAAGCCAACCCTGATGACAAGGAGATTTACCGCCATGAGATTCCTGACGATTTGTGTTGTTTCCACTGCCTTCTGTGCGTGGCTGGCCGTGCCCGATGGGTGCCTGGCGGGCGAGCCTATGCCGCTGGCGTCCGCCCACCCCATGACCGGAACTGCGACTTTCGGGCACACCTATCCGGGCGCAACCGTTCCGTTCGGCATGGTGCAGCTCAGCCCTGACACCGGACTGTCCGGGTGGGAACACTGCTCCGGGTATCACTATGAGGACAAGGCAATCCTCGGTTTCAGCCATAACCACCTGAGCGGGACGGGTTGCCCCGACTTGGGCGACATCCGCATTACTCCGTTGGGCCCCACGCCGCCGCCGCAGAACAAGGAAGGATACCTTTGCCCGTTCTCTCACGAGGATGAAGTCGCTCGGCCCGGCTACTACAGCGTCGTCTTGCAGAATCCCAAGGTGAAGGTCGAGTTGACGGCGACCGCCCACGCCGGGTTCCACAAGTACAGCTTTTCCGGCGACCAGACAGCGAGCCTGGTCTTCGACCTGTTTCGCGGCATTTCGAACGACCCGGCCGGCGACACCATGGAAGGCGCCGTGGTGGCAGAGAAGGACAACGTGCTGAGCGGTTATCGCCGCAGCAAAGGCTGGGCGGCCGACAAGACCTGCTTCTTCGTGGCCGAGTTTTCCAGACCTTTCGATGGCTTGGGCATCACGGTCGATGGCAAGCCCGTCGAGGGCAAGCAGGGCAAGGGCGTGCGGGTCACGGCTCGCATCGGCTACAAGAATTTCCGGGAGCCGATCCTGGTGAAGGTGGGCATTTCCGGAGTGAGCGTCGAGGGGGCCCGCAAGAACCTGGCCGCCGAGATCCCCGCCTGGGATTTCCAGGGGACGATCGCCGCCGCTGCCGCGAGTTGGAACGACGTGCTGGGCCGCATTGAGATCGAGGCCATCGACCCGGCCACGCGCGAGGTCTTCTACACCGCGCTCTACCACGCCTGCATGGCCCCCACGCTCTACAACGACGCAGACGGCAGCTATCGCGGATTGGACCACAAGGTCCATGGCCGGCAAGGTTTTCAGAACTACTGCACATTTTCGTTGTGGGACACGTTTCGGGCGGAGCACGCGATGCTGACGATCCTGCAACCCCAGCGGGTCGACGACTTCATCGGCACCATGCTGGCCCATTACCGGCAGTTCGGCCAGCACGCGCTGCCGGTCTGGTCGCTCGCCGGCAACGAGACCTGGTGCATGATCGGCAACCACGCGATCCCGGTGATCGCCGAGGCCTACGCCAAGGGATTCCGCCGCTACGACGTGGAAGCCGTCTACCAGGCGATGCGCGATGCCTTGATGCAGGACCGCAACCTCATGGGCGAGTACCGCGCCAAGGGATATGTCCCGTCCAGCACGGACACCACCACGCCGCGGGGCGAGCAGAACCAATCCGTCTCGCGAACGCTGGAGTATGCCTACGACGACTGGTGCCTGGGCCGCATGGCCCAACTGCTGGGAAAGACGGCAGACGCCAGGCTCTTCCTCGCCCGGTCGGAAAGCTACCGCAACGTGTTCGACCCAAGCGTGGGATTCATGCGCGGCAAGCTGCCCGACGGCAAGTGGCGCGAGCCGTTCAGCGCCTATCAACTATTCTGGGCCGATTACACCGAGGCCACGGCCTGGCAGTACAGTTTCTTCGTGCCGCAGAACGTGCCGGCGCTGATTCGCTTGATGGGCGGCGACCAGGCGTTCGTCGCCAGGATCGACCGGATGTTCACCGACAATACTCCGATCGTCGCCGCCGAGACTCCCGACATCACCGGGCTGATCGGCCAATACGTCCAGGGCAACGAACCCGACCATCACGCGGCCTACCTGTACAACTACGCCGGCGCGCCGTGGAAGACGCAAGCCCGCATCCGCCAGGTGATGACCAGCCTGTACCTCAACGCCGTGGACGGACTGTGCGGCAACGACGACTGCGGCCAGATGTCGGCATGGTACGTGCTGAGCGCCTTGGGGTTCTATCCCGTCAACCCGACCTCGTGCGTCTACGTGATCGGCAGCCCGCTGGTCAGCAAGGCGACGATCCACCTCGATCCGCGCTACCACAAGGGGCGGACCTTTACCATCATCGCGGAAAACAATTCGCTGCAGAACATGTATGTGCAGTCGGCGACCCTCAACGGCAAGCCCTTGACGCGATCCTGGTTTACCCACGCTGAACTGGCGGCCGGCGGTGAGTTGGTCCTGAAGATGGGTCGGAAACCGAACGCAGCGTGGGGGCTGCGTCCCGAAGATCGCCCGCCCGTGATAGCCCCGGAAGGAAGGCGGTAATGAACGTTTAGTTTCCGTATTGTTGGGCCACTTCCATGGCAATGCGGGCCCACTCCCAAAGCCGCTGGGGCTGGTAACGGACCGTGGAAATGTCCTTCATGATCAGCTCAACGTGGCAGCCGCGGGCCGCGTCGAGAAACGTGCAAAGGTCCTGGCGTGCCCGCTCGGGGCGCCAGCGGTCCTCGGCCAGGATCGCCGGGCTCGGTTTGCGGCTCATCACGTAATCGCGGCCGATCTTCGCAACCACCGTCGCCGTGTTGCACCAGGGACTGACGGAGATCTTCCGCAGATTGGGGATCTGCCGCAGGATGTCGATCTTCCGATCCAGCGCCTCGCAGCAACCGTAGTAGGTCAGACCCCAGCGGGCAAGCCAGCGCAGGTCGTGCTTCAAGGCGAACTCCCAGTGCATGTCGGGCGAGACCTCCGAGAAGATCTGCGCGTTGGAGCAGCCCCACATGTTGCACGGGCGGACGTGCGCCGCATCAAATTCGCCGCCGGGCAACCGGTTGGTATAGCCGTAGCCGCCGGAGCCGATCCGCGTGTTATCGCAGTCCAACGACAAGACGTTCAAGGCCTCGAACTGGTCGAGTTCGGTCATCCAGGCGTCGACCATCCGCTCGACGCCCGCGTGGACCAGTTCCGGGCGGTCGACCAGGTCGATCATCGCCTCCTGGACGCCCCACCAGCGAATCAGGTAGTCCCAGGGCGTGTACCAGATGTGCGTCTGGCCCATTTTTCGCACGGGCAGAATGCCGTCATAGACTCGACACATCGCCTCATGGCGGAAGTGCGTGGCCGCTTTGTTGTGGGTGACCACCGGCATGCGGATCTTCTCCAGATCGGCGAAGTCGCGGATCTGGATCTTGAAATGCCGCGAAACGACGTCGCTGGCCGCGTCGGTACGCACGATGTCCACGCTCTCGATGATGCCGAAGTCGGTGCTATGGACGGCCAGGGGGCAGGCCAGGCAGGGGCTGACGATCATGTCGCCGGGCATGTGCCGCCACTGGTAGAGCGTACGACGCAGTTCGCGTTCCTGGTCCCGGGCCCAGGGATGTTCGCTCACGAGCGTCAACTCGCCGTTGACGTCCATCTCGTGCCAGGGGATCTCGTTGATCCAGACCATGGGCCGCGCCGACTCCAGGTCGTTGAGCTTCTGCCAGAGCCGGGCCTTTTCCTGGTGAACGGGCAAGGCGGCGATCTCAGCCAACTCGCCGGCCAGGCGGCGAAGCACGTCGACGTCCCGCGCGGAAAGCCGGATTTCTTCCGCGATCGGTGGCGGTTCGTAATGGCTGGGGTCGTGATGCATGGCGATCGACGTTGGCTATCACTGGACTGGATGGAGCATGACGTTCTTCAACCCGATCCGGCCCAGTTTCGCATCGCGGAACCAGTGCGGACACCGATACTGCTTCAGCGACTCCGCCGTCGGCTGGAACGGGCCGGGGGCAATTTCGATCTTCTCGGGCAAGGGCGCCGGCGGGGGCAATTCGGCAGCCCGGCCCAACATGGCCAACAGTCCACAGGCGATCCACCCCAGCAGAGAACAGGATGGAAACCGGCAAGTCATGGTGATTGTCCTTCTTGATCAAGGTGCGAAAAAACTCAGTCCTGGTGAAACACCTCTTCCATCGAGGCCCACCACTCGCCCGGTTTGCGGTCGGCAAGCGGCTGCTGGCAAGGATCGGTTAGTTTCCACCATTATCTGGTAATTCAGCGGCGACCGAGCACCAACATACCCATAGGGATGCGGCGCACAGTGCGGCGGCCGCCATGACCAGACCCGTTCGCTTCATGGTATCCTCCTAGCGGAAAACGACATAGAGTATCACGAAAGTTGCCAACACGACGGCCGCCAGCACCCGGTAGTTGCCCAGCCCGTGGCCGTGGGCGTCGCCCCGCAGCGGCGATCGCCAATCCTCCCAGACCAGCGGCCGGGCTTCTTCCTTGAGCGGTTCGGGCCAGGCCAGCGAAGCCGCGATCATCACCCCGCCGCAGAGCACGCACAGCCAGAACGAAGCGAGCATCGAGCTGAGGTTCCAATGGGTGTAGGCCTTGAACCACTCGAGAAAGAAGACGATCGCGCCCAATACTCCACCCAGCACAAGCGTGATGTAGGCCGCGCGGCCCGCGGCCCGCTTCCAGAACACGCCCAGCAGGAAGACTGCCGTGATCGGCGGCGAGATGTAGCAGATGAGGTCCGTCAGCCCCTGGAAGACCGTATCCTTGTAACCGAACAACGGCGAACTGACGATGGCCAGCACCGTGGCAATGACCGTGGTGATCTTGCCGATGACGACCAGTTGGTGATCGGTGGTCGAGGCCCGATAACGCTTGACGATGTCGTAGGCGAAGAGGGTAGCCGTGGAGTTCAGCGCTGCCGAACAGGTCTGCATGGCGGCCGCCAGCATGGCGGCTGTAACCAGCCCCTTGACTCCCCAGGGCAAGAGATGGGTGACCATGAACGTGTAGGTGTCCTTGGCATTCAGCGGGGCCTCGGCGCCGAAGTGGCCCTTCTGCACCAGCGCCACGCAAACGACCCCCGGCAGCACAAAGAAGAACACCGGCAGAATCTTCAGGAACGAGCAGAACAGCGGGCCGAGCCGCGCCTGTTTTTCGTCCCGGGCAGCCAGCACGCGCTGGACGATCGTCTGATCGCAGCACCAGTACCAGATGCCGATCACCGGATAGCCGAGCAGAATGCCGTACCAGGGCTGCTTGCTGGGGTCGTCGGCGCCGCGGATCATCGAGAGGAAATTCCCGGTCCCCCAGGTGACGTGGGCCGTGGGATCCGCAGCCATCGGATGGGGATGCGTGCTAAGGATGTCCTGCAGTTGTGCCCAGCCGCCAATGTGGCAATAACCTATCATGGTTATGCAGACGGCTCCCACGAGCAACAACACGGCCTGAATGCTTTCGGTCCAGACGACGGCCAGCAGACCGCCGATCATGGTGTAGATCCCCGTGAGGACGCCCAGCACAATGATGAAGAACATCAACGGGTCGAGTCCCAGGATGGACGCCCCGGGAGCGATATCGAGGATGCCGCGGAGCACCAGCGCCGCCGTATAGAGCGCCACGCCAATGTGAATCACAACGGCTGAGAAGATCGAGATGATCGTCAGCCAGTCGCGGCAGCGGCGATTGAACCGGCGTTCCAGGAAGTCGGGCAGCGTGGGCACGCGGGAGCGAAGGTACAGCGGGGCGAAAAACAGCGACAACAGAACCAAGACAAAACCGGCCATCCACTCGAAATTGCCGAACACCATCCCGTACTTGTAGGCCGTCTCGGCAAAGCTCACCAGATGGACCGTGGAAATGTTGGCCGCAAACATCGCCAATCCGATGACCGGCCATCCCAGCGTGTTTCCGGCCAGGAAGTAGCGGCTTCCTTCGCCGCCGCGGGCACGGAAACGTCCGGCCACGCAGCCCAGCCCCACAATGGCCGCCAGGTAGATGAGGACGATCGACAAGTCCAATGCTGAGAATTGCGACGACACGGGGGCTCCGGGCAGTTGCTTCGAAGGCCGGGAACGGGGCAGGTCCATGTTTTCGGCCATCGTCGATTCGCAATACCGCGTCTTCCGGCCGAAAAATGGACCAGTCCCCGGCCCGTGAACGGTTACCTTCGCTGCTATTTGCCGAGTGTGAAAGCCGGCAGCTTGACAATCTTGCCGCCTGCGAGCGCCGACTGATGCGCGCAGAGGCCGACGCATGTCCAGTTTGCCGACTGGACGGCATTGGGAAACGGATCGCGGTTCTCCACAAGCGCCATGGCGAACTCGTGCGCCAGATGCGGGTGGCTGCCGCCGTGGCCGCTGCCTTGCGTGAAACTCAAGTGCGTTTTCCTGCGCGCGTCATAAACGCCTTGTGTCGTGTATTTCGCGATGACCTTGGGCAGCCGGCGCGCGAAATCGGGGCACTTGACGGGCTGCGGAATCTTCGGCTCGGGCCGCTTGGCCGTATGCAACACGAGCGGCTCGTGCTCGATGAGCGGCCACTCGACGCTTTTCTTCGTTCCGTAAACGTCGATACTCTCGCGATACTGGCGTGCCGTGTCGAAGAGACTGCGGATGATGCGCGCGCTGACATCGCTTCCACGGAACTTGACGTGCGCGGTCTCGACAGCGAACGGAGAACCGTAGCACCGGATGAGTTCCTTGCGAATGGTGCCGGAGCCGAAGCAACTCACGTATTCCGCCGGTTGGCCGACGAGTCCGGCGACGGGGCCAACGCAGTGGGTCGCATACCACATCGGCGGCAGGCCCGGCCAGTAGTTGGGCCAGCCGTCCATGTCCTGCTGGTGGCTCGCCTGGACGAACTGCAGTTTGCCGAGATCGCCCTTGTCCAGCAACTCCTTCATGAACAGATACTCGCGCGCATAAACGACCGTCTCCATCATCATGTACTTGAGGCCGGTCCGTTCCGCCAGGTCCACGATCCTGCGGCAGTCGGCGATGTTTGTGGCCATCGGCACCGTGCAGGCCACGTGTTTACCGGCCTTGAGCGCCGCGAGGCTCATCCACGCGTGGTCGGGAATCGGGGAGTTGATGTGAACGACGTCCACGTTGCGGTCCTCAAGCAGCGCAGCGAAATCCGTGTAACGCTGCTCGACGCCAAAATACTCGCCGACGGCGTTGAGCTTCTCCCTGTTGCGTTGGCAGATCGCATAACAGTTGGTGTGCGGGTGCTTCTGCCACAGCGGGATGAACTCGGCCCCGAAGCCGAGCCCGACGATGGCGACATTGATCTCTTTGGACACGGCAGTATCCTCCTGAAATCGTTCTCTGGCGGCCAAGGGAACAGTTCTTGGTGTTCTCGGGTTTTCGTGGTCCATCAAGCGGGAACTCAGCCCCCGTCAGCCGTGCCGCCCGCCCGGATCGTGGCCGGCTCCGCCTCCACCACCACGCGGAAACGGATGACGCCGGGGTAGGTCTTCTCGGGGCCGGGGTCGCTCTGGATATATTCGATTTCGCTGACTGCATATTCGGCGTTGCCCTTGCCGACGTGGCCGTGCTTGCGGTTCTTGTCGGCCTTGCCCTGGTCTTCGGGCGGAATGTGCTGCGGGTCGACGGTGTCCTGGCGGTCGAGTTGGCTGGAACTGTCGCTGACGCGCTCCCATCCGCTGCTCACCATGTCGTAGAAGCCCCAGGCATTGGGCCGCTTGGACTTGACCGCCATAGGCCCCGCGCCGCTGCTGTCCTGGTCCTTGTACTTCTCCTTGAACGTCGGATTGGACGTGCCCACGCGGGCCGCATATTCCCACTGGGCGGCGGTCGGCACGCGGACCTTTCGCCCGCTGGTTTGCGACAGGATGCGGCAGAACTCGTACATCTGGACGCACGACACGTTGACCGGCGCTTTGGCCATTTTCCCCCTGCTGGGGTTGCTGCCCACGACCGCCTCGAACATCTCCTGCGTGATCGGGTGCTCGGCCATGTAGAAACCCTTGGTGAGCGTCACCATGTGCGGAGGGTCCTCCTGCCAGTGCGGGCACTGGTAATAGGGCTCGCCCATGAAGAACTTGCCGGGCGGCACCCAAATGCAGCGCAGCGACAGCTTCTCGTTGATCTTCAGCAGCAGCGCTGGTCGATCGGGCATCACCAGGGGCTTGTCGGGCGCGAGCATCCTGGCCGGCCACTGGAGCGTTGCATCCGCATACTTGCTGACGGTGATCCATCGCTTGCCGTCTCTTTCCGCCACCGTGCCTGTCAGGGCGGTGGGTTGCCGCGCACCGTACGTCGCTTTCTGGCATAGCTCCTCGGCGTGCGGACCGTCGATGAAATACTTCAGCCGCGCGGTGAAGCGGTCCTGGACCTTGCGGGCCGCGTCGCCGTCAAGACCCTTCTCCGGGTAATCGTCGGCCATGATCTTGTCTACTTCCGCCCGGATCTCGGGCGTGCCGTCCAGGGTGTAGACAAAGACGCTCTTCTGCGTTTCGCCCGTATGGACGTTGTTGAGCACCATGCCCTTGATGGTCGTCTCGGCTGCGATTGCCTGGCTGTTGAGGGCCGAGACAATCAGCGGCGTCATCGCCAGCCAACAACGGAAAATGGATCTCATCGGTCGGTCTCCTTCGTGTTACTGCCAATCACCCTCTCATCAGGATCACTTCCGTTGCTTCGTAGCAGTCGGCCAAAAGGGCCACGTCGCGCCGCAAAACGCCCACCACGGTGAAATCATGACCCGCGATCGCAAGCCGCTCTTTGGCCGTCGCCTGGTAGCCGGCCAACACTTCATCGCGTCCGGCGCGGGCCATGCGGCCGCTCAGGACGGAGCTGAAATAGGTCCATGCCATGATCGCCAGACCGGCGACCGCCAGCAGCAAGCAGGAGATCAGTTTCATGGGCAAGCCTCCGGCCGAAGCCGCACGTTTGTTTCGCTCGATAAGAAACCACCGTTTCGCGTTGCAGCATCCCGAGCCGTTCCCCACACTGTAGTGGCTCGTTACTCGGTGTCAAGATACCTGCGATTTTCGGCAGGAGAACTGCGAGGTTGCGAAGTCTCCCGGGACACAGGTCCATTCCGTACACTAGCCCGAAGCGCCAGCGAGGGATTTCCGGCGATTCTCCCTTGCCGGCGCGTCGGGTTAGGTCTTGGAGAACTGTGGATGGCATCCATGAGTAGTCCCCCTCTCCCTCCGGGAGATGGCCGGGGTGAGGGGCTCTTCTGAAAACCGCGGAGCCCGCGACGAATCATTCCCCCTCACCCTAGTCCTCTCCCGCGAGGGGAGAGGGGACTGTTCGGCCGCCCCGGAGCGAGAGCACCAACAGGTAGGCGAAGCAGAGGGTGGGAACAATGAACGCCTGCGCCTCGGAAACGTGCAGGTCGATCAATTTGGCCATGACCAGCGGTACGATGGCGCCGCCGGAGATGGCCATGCACATCAGGCCGGAGAGCTCGCTGGCGCGTTGGGGCTTCTCCTCGACGGTGATCGAGAACAGCATCGGCCAGATATTGGCGAAGCCCAGGCCGGCGGCAAACACGCCTGCGATCGCCAGCGGCTTCGAGGCCAGCATGATCGCCGCAGCGCCGAGCAGGCCCAACAGCGCGGAGAGGCGGAAAAACGCGCGGGGACTCATCACCGTCAGCACGGCGCCGCCCAGGAGGCGGCCGATGGCAAGCAAGAGCAAGAACGTGGCGGGACCGAACCACATGGCGGCAGTCTTTTCATCCACGCCGATCCCCTTCATAGCGGGCAAGAGGAAGTTGCCCATGCAAGACTCGGCGCCAACGTAAAGGAAGATGCCAAGCACGGCCAGGAAAAAAACAGGCTCCTTCAGCAAGCCCAGGCTCGAAGCAATGCTGGGCGGCTCGTCGGACTTCGTTTCCTCAACCTTCAGTACGGCCACCGCTAGAAAGGCCACGGCCATGCAGCCGAAGAATAGCGGGAAGCTGCTCCGCCAACCCATGCCTTGGAAAAGGGCAATGGACGCGATGGCCGTCACCAGGTAGGTTGTCAGGTAGGTCGAGGCCGTGCTGCCCAGGCCCTTGATGCCCTGGGCGAAGCTAAGATTGCGGCTGTAGCTGCCTGGGGCGCTTACGTCGCGCATGATGGGATTGCCGGCGACCTGCAGGAAAGCCGTGCCGATGCCCAGCAGGAAGATGCAGCCCAGCAATAGCGGGAAACCAGGCGAAAGCAGCGTCGGGACCAAGACGGCCACGGCGTTAAGCCCCAGGCCCAACAGCAACAGCTTTTTCTTGCCGATGCGTGCCGCCAACAGGCCGCCGGGGACGCTGAACACGGCGAAAGCGATGAAGACGAAGAACGACAACAAGCGCGACACCACGGTGCTGACCTGGTAGTCGCTCTTGACCGCTTCCGACATGGGCCCCATGGCGTCGGCGACCCCCATGACAAAGAAGGCCAGGAAGATGGGGAGCGTTTTGTACCTCATGGGATCAGGTCCTCTCTCAACTCTTGGATTCTTGTAGAGCGACACGGCCGACACGATAGCATAGCAATGAGCAACATCCACTACAACATGCTGTGTTATGGTGGTCCAGTACCACCTATAGGATGCGTCGCACGCGAGGACGCTGCCCCCGACACACGTGCAAGGCGCGAGAAAATGGCAGCATCGACAATCACCACAAACTGTGTTAACTTAGCGTCGGGTAGAGAGACTTTCCCTTCTTCTTCAAGGAGACGACTCATGGCTCGATTGTCTTGCTATGCGATGGCGCCGGCCGCGGTGCTGGCGATGTTCCTCACGGCGGCCCGGGCCGCCCAAGACGGACTGATTCTGAGCGGGGCCCGCGCTGTCCACGAAGACGTGCTGGCGGTCGTTCCACGGGACGCGGTGGAGGTCGTCGTCTTCCGTCACCTGGACCAACTCAATGCCAAGGTGCAGCAACTTGGCCGGCTCGTACAGGCCCCCATCCCCGACCTGCTGGAACAGTTCAAGGCCGCCAGCGGACTGAAGGACGGGCTGGACGCCGCCGGCAGCGCGGCGATCCTGGTGATGCCCGGCGCGGAGGCCGGCGCCGCGCCTGTGCCGGTGCTGCTGTTGCCCGTCACCGATTATGGGAAGCTGGTCGAGCAACTCAAGCCGGAAAAGCCGGACGGGAAGATCGTCGAGGTGCAAGTGATGCGCGGCGAGTTCCTCATGGCCCAGCGCGGCAGCTATGCCGTTTTCGCCGAACAGCGGCACCGCGCGATTCTGGAGAAGGTGTTGGCCGCCAAGAAAAACCTCGCCGAGGATCTGACCTCCCTGAAGCCCTGGCTGGCCGAGAATGATATCGCGTCGGTGACGACGGCGCCGGGAATCAAGCTGTTTGTGGCCGCCGCCCAGAAACAGTTGGCCGCGGTCAAGGCGGTCCTGGGCGGCATGGGCAAGCAGGGTGCTCAGGCCATGGCGGCGTTCGTGGTCTATGACCAGATCCTGGCGGCCGCCGACAAGGAGGTGCGGCTGCTGGCGGTCGGCGCGCGGATCAGCCGGCAAGGCGAGATTCGCGTCCGCAGCCGCGTGCAATTCCTTTCCGGCGGAGAGGCGGCCCGGTCCTTGGCCACCGTAGAGCCGCCGACCGCGAATCTGTTGAGCGGCCTGCCGGACGAGCCCTTCGTGATGGCGCTGGGCAGCGTCGTGCCCAAGGCCATGTTCGACTTCTCGTTTGACCTGATGAAGAAAATGCCCAAGCTCTACGGCCTGAGCGACGAACAAATCGACAAGCTGGCCGAGGCATCGCGCGACTCGGTGAGGCAATTGCGGCAGTTCTCCGTGATCCTCGGCGTGGGGAAGCCGGGCGCCCCGCTGTACAGCCACATGCTCATGTCTTTCCAGGCGGACGATGCCCGGGAGTATTTGGTCGATTACCAGAAGTTTGCCCAGCAGAGCAATAAGATCGTAGGGGAAACGACGGGCACGTTGCTCCCCAAGGTCGAGGTCAAGAAGATCGAAGTGGACGACAAGCCGGCCTTGCAACTGACGATGACCATGCCGAGTGCCGGCACACAGGCAATCCCGAATTACGCGGCGCTGATGGAGAAGATGTTCGGCCCGGGCGGCCGGATGGTCGCTTACATCGTGGCCGCCGATGCGCATACGGTGCTGCTGGGCTATACGGACCAGGAACTGCTGCGCAAGGCGTTGAAGGACGTCGGGCAGCCGGCCGCGCAGTTGGCCGCCCAACCGGCGGTGTCCAAGACGCTGGCCGCGCTGTTGCCCAAGGCCCAGGTGGTGGCCTGCTTCAGCCCGCAGGGGTGCGTGAGCTTCGTCAGCCAGGCGATGACGACGTTCCTGCCGCCCGGCCTTCCGCTGCCCAAAATCCCCGAGTTTCCCCGCACGCCGCCCATCGGACTGGCCGCCAAGGCCGCCGATGGCGAGGTGCAGGTGGAACTGCTCGTGCCGGCAGCGGTGATCCGTGCGATCGGGACCTATGTCACGAAGGTGCGGCAGGGGACCGCTGTGGTCCCGCCGCCGGCGCAGCTCGAGTCGAAACCGGCCGAGAAGTAGTAGCGTGCCCCCGCTCAGGGGCGCTTGTCCACAATCCAAACATTCCGGAAGACCACCGGGAACCCGTGGGCCTGGACGTAGATGCCCCCGGGCTGCGGGCTCTCCGGGATCCCCGACGGCGTCGATCCCTTGATCGGGACGTCATCGAGGATGACCACGCCAGCGGTGTCACCCGCCTGCTTTCTGTCTTGGAGCCGAGAGGTCGTCGCGCGAGATGCCGGAACGGCTCCAGTCCGGCGTTCTTGGCCGCGCGGGGGAATCGAGCAGCAATTTCCACTCGGCGTCGGTCAGTCGGTCTCCCCGCGAGAACTCATAATAGGGAAGGACAGCGCCCCGGCAGAGAACTTCGCCGCCTTTGACCGGATAGAGCACGTAAAAGGCGTGAGGTCGAGCAACCCCCACCTCCAGAAACTTGCCGGTATTGGGATTAGAGAACACGTCCACCACGCGGGGTGCGTCGTCGTTGGGATCGAGGTACGAATTGCCGTCGTAAAACATCACCCGCGCCAAGGTGGTCCCATAGCCTTCTATGAACTTATCCTCCTCCCTGCTGAAAGGCACCCTTCGCAACTGCTTGTGGGCGAGCGATTCCAGCCGGAGGCACAGGGTCGCGAGGAGTTGCCACCGGCTCTCCAGGTCGGGGTGCATCTCGCGCAAGGCCGCGACCAGGTTCGGATCGTTGGGCATCGGGCCTTGTTCGAGCTGTTGTGCCAGTTCGATTACCT
Organism: Thermoguttaceae bacterium; assembly: GCA_049509675.1. GTDB lineage: Bacteria > Planctomycetota > Planctomycetia > Pirellulales > Thermoguttaceae > JBEKZQ01. The sequence goes on from JBEKZQ010000029.1 coordinate 24,988, forward strand.
TCTCACGCAGGTGCGCACCGTTGCCCTCTTCTCGTGCTCCGGCCGTTGGAAGACACTTCATCACGCGGCTGACCTTGCCCGCCAGCGTCCTGTCTTCCACAGAGATACCTTCGGCAGGGAGACGTTTGGCTATCGCCTTTTCTTCGTCCTCCACTTTCTTTTGGGCGATTATGCCCCTGCGAAGGTCCTCCGCAATACTGGGGAGGTCGATGTCAAACGCCCCGGACTGCTTCAGCAAGGCCCCGGCGCGTTCGGCAAGCCGGGCCATCCGAGCAAAGAACTCCGGGACGGGCTCAATGAATCCTGACGGCGACTCCGCCCCGCCGAAGTACATTTCGTTCTGCTTCGCCTGCAAGGCACACGTGTGACGCAATTGCGCCCACCCGCTCAATAGAGTCCGACAGCTCTTGATTTGCCATGCCTCGCCGGACATCAAGGGCGGGGCGTCCGGCTCGGGCGCGGCCACCAAGGCCTCCAAGCACCGGAGGTACTCGCAGTAAAGGCTCTTGCCCGAGAAAAACACCTTGCAACGGTCGATCTCCTCGATCAATTTTCCTTCCCGTTGCGCGGCCAGCCGAGAGCGTGCAAAGGGCGACCCCAATGCGGCGCACAATTCCAGGCCATCGGGGAAGTCACGTTGGAACTTGCGCAGATCGGTGCTCCTGCCGAAAAGCACGGCATCTGGCGTGCGCCGGGCAGGGATCACGCGCAGTGACAGTTCAGCGGGCAAGGCCGGGTCATCCGGCACGAAGGCAAGCTGATCGTTGATCTTCGCGGCTTCTCCGTCTCGCGCGGCCTGCTCCACGAATTTGTCTCGGACGCTGGCGGGCCACCATTCCTTGATTTCCAGATCAAACCGCGCGTTGCCATCCAGACCGAGGGAATCCAAGGTGTGGCTTGCAAACGCCAGGAGATTCCAGTCGTCACCTGGGCCCAGGATCGCGTCAAAACCGCGAAACATATCGTGGAATACCCGCCCCCGCTCCGGCCCATTCTCAGACCGGTGATCGGTGACGCAGTTAACCAGCATCAAGATCGCAACCAATTCTTCGTCCTTGTTGACACGAAAGGGGATGGATTGCAACCAACTGACGGCGCGAAAGTACCGCGCGAGCGCAGGCGTCTTCGTGTAGAAACCACGCGGCTTATAGCGGGCATAATCGAGGGCCATGAACCCACGATCGGGCGGGCCGAGCCACTTGGGCTTCAATTGGCCGCGAGCCGCCTCAACCCGGGCAACTTCCTCCTTCACGAAAGCTGCGACACGTGCATCCCCATCAACCTTCTCGCCCAAAAGTTGCAGGGCCGTGGCGATTACCATCTGGGCCCGGAGCTTTGCGGCCAGTACCACTTGGGGCTTGCCGGTAAAGATCTTGTCGGCCGGTTCGAGGTTGGCCCAAATGAACTTGAGAATGCCGCTGAGTTTTCGGGCGTTGGTCTGTTCCAGTCGCAGGATCGACTCTTCGTACAAGACGTGAAACCCATTGAGCAGGGAATCAGAGGTAATGAACAGCGGTACGTCGGACTCACTAAGGTACGGCCAAAAGACCTGTTTGAATGCCTGGTCCGTCACCAGGATCTTGTCCTTGCCGAGTCGTTCAATCTCCCTGGGACTGAGACCTTCTTTCCGGGCCGCCCCCTTCCAATCATATCCATGTGCAGGGCCGGGCAGGTCTTT
>JBEKZQ010000290.1:0-8089 GCA_049509675.1 Thermoguttaceae bacterium
TCATGCTGAAGTTTTCGCGGCGCGATTTTCTGGTTCATTCGGCGGCGGCAGGGATGTTGGCCTGCCAAGCGGACCGGCTGTTGGCGGCCGGCGCCGCAGCGACGTCCGCCGCGCCTTCGTTGACCATTGCCAGGTGGAAGGGGCCCCAGCCTGCGGCCGGCAGTGATGCCGAAATCTCCCGGATCGCCGCCAAGCTGACCCGGCAGGCAATCGAGGGCCTGGGCGGCATGAAGCGTTTCGTCCGGCGCGGCGACGTGGTGTGGATCAAGGCCAATATCGGCTGGGATCGCACGCCGGAACTGGCGGGCAACACGAATCCGGACGTCGTGGCCACCCTGGTCAAGATGTGCTTCGACGCCGGCGCGAAGACGGTGAAAGTGGGCGACAACAGCGTCCACGCCGCCGCCAAGACGTATCAGTCCAGCGGCATTGCTGCCGCCGTGCTGGCCGTGGGCGGCAAAGTGGTGTTCCTCGACAAGAATCGCTACAAGGATACAGCGATCGGGGGCGAGCGCGTGAAGTCCTTGTTGCTCTATCCCGAAATCCTCGACTGCGATCTGGTCATCAACGTTCCCATCGTAAAGCATCACGTGCTCTCGAACGCCACGTTGGCGATGAAGAACTATATGGGCGTAATGGACAATCGGGCGCCGTTTCACCAGGACTTCGCCGCCTGCCTTTCCGACCTGACGCGGTACATGAAGCCGCGGCTGTGCGTGCTCGACGCGGTACGCGTTTTGATCGACCACGGGCCAGTCGGCGGCAACCCGGCCGACGTGAAACTGAAGACGACCGTGGCGGCGGGCTCGGATATCGTGGCCCTGGAAGCCTTGGGCCTCGACCTGCTGGGCCGCAGTGCGGCCGACACCAAGAAGGCCCGCTCCATTATCAAGTATGCCGTGGAAGCAGGGCTGGGCAAGCCCGACTACCGCGCGGTGGCGAAGGAGATCGCCGTCGCATGAGGCTCGGGCCGGCACGCGGTGTCAACGGGGTCGGAATACGCCGCATGGTGCAAACGGCGGCCTTGCTGCTGTTCGTCGGCTTGTTGTTCGCCACGCGCCGGCACGGCGACGCGCCGGTCAGTCCCTGGCTGCAAGCGCTGTTCCTGATCGACCCGCTGGTCTTGCTGTTGACCTGGCTGGCCGCGCACGCCGTGCCCGTGGCCTTGCTCGCGTCGTTGGCCACGGTCTTCTTGACGATGCTGTTGGGGCGCGTGTTCTGCGGCTGGTTCTGCCCGCTGGGAACCGTCCACGCCATTGCCGGGCGTTTCCTGGCGTTCTGCTGGCCCCAGCGCAGGCGGCCGGAGCATTGGTCGCGCTGGCAGTTGGCCAAGTATTATCTGCTGGCCGTCTTGCTGGTCATGGCGGCCTGCGGCGTCCACTGGGGCGCCGTGCTGGACCCGCTGGTGCTGCTCTATCGCACAACGACCGTGGCCCTGTTGCCGGGCGTGCAATGGGCCGTCGAGGACGGCTCCGAGGGCCTGGGGGCCCCGGAGCCGGCCCGGACCGTGCTCCGCGAGCACGTGACGGAGGTCGAACGGCAGGCCTTCCTGGGCAGTGGACTGATCTGGTTGCTGTTTGTCGCTATGCTGGTCCTGAATCGCTACCGCCCGCGATTCTGGTGCCGCTACGTCTGTCCGTTGGGCGCGCTGCTGGGCGTACTGGCGCTGCGGCCGTTCTTGCGACGACGCGTGGACCACGCGACCTGTAACGGTTGCGACCTGTGCGGCGTGGGCTGCCATGGGGCGGCTTCTGCCGCGCCCGGCGATGCGTGGAAGGCGGCCGAGTGCTTCGGGTGCCTGAATTGCCGGCAGTCGTGCCGTCGTGGCAGTCTAAGCTTCCAATGGACTTTGCCTTGGCGGCCGGCGCCGGCTCCGCTGCCGACTACGACCGGCGCGATAACTTCAACGCCAGGCCATTCGCGACGCGGATTCTTGCGCGAGATGGCCGGCGGCGCGTGCGGCGTGGCCGCCGGCGGCGTGGCCGGGATGTTCTTGTTGCGGGCCACGCCGCAGTCGCGCGGCGCCACCGGCAATCAAGACTTGATCCGTCCGCCCGGTTCGCTCGCCGAGCGCGAGTTCATGCGGCGCTGCACGGCCTGCGGCATGTGCATGAAGATCTGCCCAACAGGCTGCCTGCAGCCCTCGCTGGTTGAGGCCGGCCTGGAAGGGATCTGGACGCCCAAGGTCGAGCCGCGGATCGGGCGCTGCGAGTACGACTGCACCCTGTGCGGCCAGGTTTGCCCCACGGGGGCGATCGCGCTGCTGACGGTCGAGCAGAAGCACCAGGTCAAGATCGGCATCGCGGTCTTGGATCATTCACGTTGCATTCCCTTCGCCTATGGCCGCGACTGCGGCACGTGCGTGGAAGCCTGTCCGTTCCCCGAAAAGGCCATTCGCCTGGTCGACGTCGAGGTGTCGGTCAATGACGGCACGCGACAACGCACGAAAGTCATCGGCCAACCGATGGTCGATCCCGACCGTTGCACCGGCTGCGGCGGCTGTGTCAAGGAATGCACCTTCAAAGACGAGCCGGCGATCCGCGTGGTCAGCGCCAACGAGAGCCGGCATCCCGGCCAGATACCGTTCCTGGATTTGGGCCAAGATCGGGCCAAGAAAGGGGCAGCCGCGCCGGCGGCCCCGGCGCCGGACGCAAATCCGTACGGAACGTAGGACTACTGCGCGGGTTTTTTCCTCACAACCCGCACCGCGCCAAGAATGCTATATTTCATTGGGCACCTTCTTTCCTGTTCGGAACTTGTCTGGTGCTCATCCTCCGCCAGTCACCAAGAGAGGTGTCTTATGCGTCCTCGTTGCCCCAATTGTTGCCGGCTCGTCGGGCAGGGCAAGAACGTGGACGGCCCGAACTACTGTCCGCAATGCCGGAAGCTGTTCTTTGTACCTCCACCTGAGAGCATTCCCCCTTGGATCTTGGGGGTTGTCGTCATTTTGATGGCTAATAGCCAGATTACGTTTCACGCGTTTTGAACAGCCCTCTGCTTAACACGCTGCTTCTCTCGGGGGCCACGTGCGCGATTGGCGTTCCGCTGGGCACGGCGCTGGCGTGGTTGCTTGTGCGCAGCGATCTTCCCGGCCGGCGTGGGGTCTGGTGGATGCTGGCGGCGATGCTCTTTGTGCCGCTGTACCTGCAGGCGGCCGCCTGGCACGCGGGGTTTGCGGCACAAGGTTGGTACACCCTGGCTACCGCCACGCCCGCCTGGATCGAAGGCTGGACCGGCGCGATCTGGATCCACAGCATGGCCGCCGTGCCCTGGGTGGTGCTGATCGTCGGCGCCGGACTGCGATTGAGCGAGCCGGAACTGGAAGAACAGGCCCTCCTGGACGGTTCGCAGCGACAGGTTTTCTGGCACGTCACGTTGCGCGCCGCGCGGCCGGCGGTGGCCCTGGCCGCGCTGTGGATCGCCATCCTCACAGCCGGGGAAATGACCGTCACCGACCTCTTCGCCATCCGCACCTATGCCGAGGAGGTTTACACCCGCATTGCCGTGGGTCAGGAAGCGGGCGACGCACCGCTGGGGATGCTGCCAGGGATGTCGATCACCGCGGCGCTGATCGCTGCGGCACTGGTCCTGGCCTCCCGCCTGGGACCGCGCGAGCGGCCGTTGAGCTTTCGCCGGCAACTGGTGTTCGCCACCGGCCGCTGGCGCTGGCCGCTGCTGCTGGCGGTTGCCGCGATCGTGTTGCTAATGATCGGCGTGCCTCTGGGGAGCCTGATCTATAAGGCGGGCGTGCTGGTGACGCAAACCGACGCCGGCCGGCTGCGTTGCTGGTCGCCCTGGAAGTGCCTGCGGATCATCGCCGCGGCGCCATGGAGATTCCGCAGGGAGTTCACGTGGTCGCTCTCGATCAGTGCCTTGGCGGCCGCGGCCGACGTGCTCGCGGCGCTGCCCCTGGCATGGTGGGCGCGGCGCGGCCGCTGGCGCGCCGGCCCGGCCATCGCCGTGACCGCCGTCTGCCTGGCCGTGCCGGGGCCCGTGCTGGGACTGGCGGTCATCTGGCTCTTGAATACTCCGTCGCTGCCTTGGCTGGTGCATCTCTACGATCATTCGATCCTGGCGCCGTGGTTGGCGTTGGCGCTGCGCGGTTTGCCGGCGGCGACGCTCGTGCTCTGGCACGCCTTGAAAACCGTGCCGGGTGGCTTGCTGGAAACGGCCGCCCTGGACGGGGCCGGGCCCGTGACGCGCATGTTGCGCCTGGTGCTGCCCTTGCGCTGGCCGGCCCTGCTGCTGGCGTGGCTGGTGGCCCTGGCCGTGGCGCTGGGCGATCTGGCGGCCAGCATCCTCGTAGTTCCGCCCGGCGTGATGACGCTCTCGATTCAGGTTTTCGGCCTGTTGCACTACGGCGTGGAGGACCAGGTGGCCGGCATCTGCCTGGCCCTGGTGACGTTTTGCGGGGCCTTGGCCGGCCTGGCGGCCTGGCTGATCCGCCGCTGGATCGTGGTGCCGTTGGACGCCGCCGCCAGAAAATAACGGCCGTAAGCGTACTTCTCCGGGTGTCCCCGCCCGTACCTCGCACTGTTGCAATTCTCCTGATATACTGCTGCGAGGCGGAGGCACAACAGAACGGGAACTTCCCAATGGTTCTGGAGGGACCGTGGCTATGGATAAGACCTTCGAACAGGGCAAGGATGAAGTCGCCAGGCTGTGCGACTATTTTCGGGTCAATCGGAACGAGTTTCGCGCCCGTAATGAGGCCCAGGTTCGGCAACAGCTCATCGACCCGCTCTTTGAAGCCCTTGGTTGGGATGTCGGAAACTCTGAGCAAGTTGCGCCGCAATATGCAGAAGTAGTTACCGAGCAAAGCCAGGACGACGAAGGCCCGCGCAAGGCCCCGGACTACACCTTTCGGGTAGGAACCTTGCCGAGGTTTTACGTCGAAGCCAAGAGATGCAGCATTGATATTAGCAGCGATCCTGCGCCAGCTTTTCAGCTTCGCCGATACGGCTGGAACACGCGTCTTATGCTGTCCCTGTTGACCAACTTCGAGGAGTTGGGGGTCTATGATTGCACTGTTCGGCCACGCCAGAACGATAAGGCAAGCCGGTCGCGAATTTCGCTCTTCCGCTTCCCTGAATACGCCGACCGCTGGCGGGAACTTTGGGATGTCTTTTCACGTGAAGCAGTTTGGTCGGGAGCCTTCGATCAGTACGCTGCGTCCAAGCGGAAGCGCGGCACGTCGGAAGTGGATGAAGAGTTCCTGAAGGAAATCGAAGGCTGGCGGGAAACGCTTGCGCGAAACATCGCCTTGCGCAACAAGGGAATCGCGCACGACGATCTGAACGCGGCGGTGCAACTCACGATCGACCGCGTGGTATTCCTTCGCATGGCCGAAGATCAGGGGCTGGAGCCTTACCAACAACTGCTGAATCTTTGCGATCATCCGGAGATCTTCAGCCGCTTCGTGCGGAAGTTGTGCCAGCGCGCCGATGAAAAGTACAACGCGGGCCTGTTTCACTTCGAGAAAGAGGCGGGTGTGTCAGAGGCCCCCGACCGCATCACGCCCAAGCTGACGGTCGACGACAAGGTTTTCCAGCCGATCCTGCAAAGCCTGTACTTCGAGCACGGTTCGCCCTATGACTTCCGCCTCATGCCGGTGGAAATCTTGGGGACTATTTACGAGCGGTTCTTGGGCAAGGTCATCCGGCTGACCGTAGGCCACCAGGCGAAGGTCGAAGAGAAGCCCGAAGTGCGCAAGGCCGGTGGCGTGTACTATACGCCCGCCTATATCGCCCAGTACATCGTAGCGCAGACCGTGGGGGTCAAGGTTGCCGGCCGGAGCCCTGCCCAGCTTTCGGGCGGCAAGGGCAAGCCGCCCGTTCGCGTGCTGGATATGGCCTGCGGGTCGGGTTCCTTTCTGTTGGCCGCGTATCAATGCCTCTTGCAACATTGCCTGGAGTGGTACGTCAAGAACCGCCCGGAACGATGCCCGGCGGCCGTTTGCAAGAACGGCCGCACCAGCGAGTGGCGGCTGACGATCGCGGAAAAGAAGCGCATCCTGACCACCCATATTTTTGGCGTCGATATTGACCGCCAGGCTGTGGAGGTAACGAAACTCTCACTGCTGCTGAAGGTATTGGAAGGCGAGAATGAGCAGACCGTAGCACGACAGTTGCAACTGTTTCACGACCGTGCTTTGCCCAACCTGGCCGAAAACATCAAGTGCGGCAATTCGCTGATCGGCCCTGACTACTTCAGCGGCAAGCTGATTCCAGACGCCGACGAGATGAAACGCGTCAACGCATTTGACTGGCAGCAAGGCTTTCCCGACGCCATGAAGGAGGGCGGCTTTGATTGCGTTGTCGGAAATCCGCCTTGGCTCATGGCAGGTTACTACGTTGCAGACGAGATCGACTACATGCGACAGAAGTTCCGAACTGCCAAAGGTAAGTTTGACCTTTATTACTTGTTCATAGAAAATGGGTTGTCGCTTGCCAATGACAGCGGGCGTTTTGGATTGATCGTCCCCAACAAGTTCTTTCACACCAAGGCCGCAACACGGCTTCGGGAATTCTTGAGAGAAAAGGCGTGCCTGCAAACACTTGTTGATTTCGGCGACTCGCAAGTCTTTTCGGGAGCAACAAACTACTCGTGCATAATCTTCCTGGGGCACGATCCGGTCAAATGCGTACGGCATGTCCGCGCAAAGGCTGGACTTTCAATAGTAGCAGAAACGACCGTGCCGTCGTCAAGTCTGAACGACGACGCGTGGCATTTTGAAACGGAAGACAAACGGGCACTGTTCAAGAAGATGGAGAAGATTGGCAAGCCACTTCAGACACTTGTTGCCCGATTTGGAACCGGCGTGCAAAGCGGTGCGGATCGGGTCCTCACAATCGAGCGGCAGCAGGCGAAACAACGCCGTTTAGAAAAAGACGTGTTACGTCCGATTTTGCGGGGGCGCGACGTGCGCCGATACGCAGTCGCGAATTCCCCAAGGCTCCTGATCTTCCCCTACACAGTCGTTAGGGGCGACTTCGTCCTTCTGCCCGAAAGGGAACTCCAGGGTCGCAGGAACGTGTACAAAATACTCTCTGACAATAGAAAGACGCTGACGTCGAGAGTGTGGTTTGGGAAAGGGGGGCAGGAGCTTTCGGGGCAATGGTACGGGATGATGTACCTGGATGCGTGCCAGTCGTTTTCCTCACCGCACCTCCTGACCCCGTCGCTTAGCAACCGATCGAACTTCACCTTTGGAAAAGGCGACTTGTTTGCTACAGGCACGGCGGGTGTTACGTCCATTATCCCCCGTAAAGACATCCAGGAAGACATCCTGTATTTGCTGGGACTTCTCAACTCGAGGCTTCTCAGTTTCTATGCGATCGGGCATAGTCCCGTATTCTCGGGAGCGTATTACAAGTTCAGTGCGCCCTATCTAAAGCAATTGCCCATCCGACGGATTGATTTTTTCCACGCCGCGGACAAGGATTCCCACGAGCGGATCGTAAAGCTGGCGGAAGCGATGTTGGCGTTGCACAAGCAACTTCGTGCCGCGAAGTCGGAAGCCCATCGCACCACCATCCAGCGGCAGATCGACGCCACCGACGCCGAGATTGACCGGCTTGTATATGACCTGTACGGTCTGACTGCGAAGGAAATCGCGATCGTCGAACGATGCACGGCGCAAGCATGAGCATTCCGGCAAACCGTACCACTATTCGCCGCCGGCGCCGCCTGACCGGCAGACGCGGCTATGCTATAATTAGTCTTTCGGAGGATCGCCGGTGATTGCGTCCTGGATGTGTCGGATTACGGGTTGCCGTCTGCGGCCGACAATGCTCGTCCTGCTCGTGCTGAGCATCTTGGCAAGCGATCGGGCGCAGGCCGTCGATCGAGTGACCTTCCGTCGCGACGGGAAGCAGCGCGAAGTCACCGGCCGCGTGGTCGTGTCGGCACAGGACGGCGGTCTGCTGCTGCTGGCCCGCGACGGCGTGCTGTGGAACATCGTGCCCGAGGAACAGATCGCACACGTCAGCGACGCCGCGCCGTTTCGGCCATTGACGGCGGCCGAGATGTCCCATGCGATGCTGTCCCAACTGCCCAAGGGGTTCGACTGTCACGGCACGGCGCATTA
>JBEKZQ010000291.1:0-8064 GCA_049509675.1 Thermoguttaceae bacterium
GACTTGATCAACGATTTCGTCGACCGTCGCGATTGGCAGCAGTTCCATTCGCCCAAGAATTTGGCCATGTCGGTGGCCATCGAGGCCGCGGAACTGATGGAACATTTTCAATGGCTCTCGGTCGAGCAGTCGCGGCAGTTGGCAGGCCAGGCGGAGAAGCTCAGCGCGATCGGCGAGGAGTTGGCCGACGTCTTCTGTTATGTGCTCGCGATGGCCAACGAGCTCCAGATCGACCTCTCGGCGGCCGTCCAGCGGAAGGTGGCCAAGAACGAGCAGAAGTACCCGGCCGAAGAGTATCGCGGCCGCTACGGGCCCGAGGATGCACGGCGCTAAGGCAGGTGGTAGAAGCGTGCTGCGGTTGGTTGTGTGCCACTGGCTCTGCCAGTGCCTTGGGCTTTCTTGACGTTCCACCGCGTTGTGGGTGGAAGTGGGAAAGGGCACCTGGAAAGACGGTGCGGCATTTTCACGAAGCACTGGCAGAGCCAGTGGCACACTTCGGCACCGCCACCCTGGCACGTCAATGAGGTGCAACCCGCGGCGCGGGGGTCGGCAAGATTACGGGAGCCATCGGCGAGTCGGCGGCGGGCGCAGAGGGCGCATATTGCCGATTGAAAACCTCGGCGTCGAAGGGATCAGTCGCCCCCGCGCCGGCGGCCTGCTTCTCGGCGCCACTGTCCGTGGCGTCGTCAGCCTGTTTGGAATGGCCGGGGCGATGCGTCTTGGCGGCCAACAGCCGCTCGGCGGCCTTGGTGTGCGACTGAAGGGCCGAGGCGGGCCGCACCGGACCGCCGCCCGCTTCCGCATGGAGCCGCGGCACGGGTCGCGCACGGGCGCCCAGCGCGAGAAGTTGCGGCGGATCCTCCAGACCCGCGGCGCTCTGCGCGTCGGTCGCCGCGACCGCGCCGAGAATATCCTCGGGTATCGAATGTTGCGTGACCCCGTACACCCAGGCCGCCAGCCGTCGGTACTGCACAACCTGGTGGTCGGCGAAAATGGCCGTCTTGCCGGCGCCGTGCGGCACACTCGGAACGGTCAGCAATCGGCTTGCCGCCGGATTCTCCCGATCGATCCATTGCAGGACCGCGTGCAGATTGCGTTGCGTCAACCGCCGCCCCGGGGGACTGCCGGCGGAAACGCGCAACAGTTGGAACTTCATGGTCGATTGCAGGCTGTGGCAGCCGGAGGTCATGCAATGGTTCATCAAGATCGGCTGGACCATTTGGGCGAAGGCCTCGACGGTGCCGGGCGGCATTCCCCGCACCATGCGATCGAGCTCCGCGGCCGTGGGGCAGGCTGCGATCTTGGCCGCCGGCTTCTCGGGCTCGGCCGGCTTTTCCATCGCCAGCTTCAATTGCCGCTCGATCAGGGCAATGCCCGGATGACGCGGATCGATCTCGGCCGCATCGGACAACTCGCTGGCCGCATAGCCGTAAAGTCCCTGCCGCTGGCACCACTGGGCCAGCCGCAGGTGCTCCAGGAGACTGCCTGGCTGGATCAGGGACCGTTTCCGCCTGTAACCCTCTTCGAGATCGCGGCAGCAGAACTCGACTTCGCAGCTCCGCAATCGGACCTCGCTATCGGGCATCTCGACCCGATATTCGTTTCCCTCGCGTGAGATTCGCCCCTCGATCACTTGACCGCTGTGCAGCAACAACAGGCCCGGGGCGGCCGGCGTTTCCGCGCCCGCGCCGCTGGTGGTCAGAAGCAGTGCAACGAGGCAGACAACGAGGACCAGCCGAAGAATACCTTCCGAAAACCCCACGAGCTTTCCCCCTCAACCCGGCCCTCTCCCACGAGGGGAGAGGGAGGTTGTTTTTCGACCGATCCTGAGCGGGACGCATTGTTTCCACATGGCTGGCAGAGGGTAGGGAATTCCCCCGCTTGGGTCAAGGGCAATGGAGGGCTGGAGCCCTGGGGTCTCCGCGTCGGTCAGGGCACCTTAGCCCGACGCGCCAGCGAGGGATTTGCGGTCATTCTCCCTCGCTTGCGCGTCGGGCTTGTGCCGCGCATGACACCTTACAGTTCTTCCGTTGGTGCAGGGCTGGAAACCCGGCCTGCGCCGCCCTATACTGCCATCATGGCAGACAAAGGCGGGACCAAATCGGCTACCGAGCGACGGGAAGCAAACTATAGCGGAAACGTACAGGGTGTCGGGTTTCGTTACACTGTTCGAGCCCTCGCCGCCGGTTTTGCCGTGACCGGATTCGTCAAGAATCTCTCCGACGGCCGCGTCGAGATCGTCGTCGAGGGCGAGCCGCGAGAGGTGCAAGCCTTCTTGAAGGCGGTCAGGGCGGAGATGCGACGCTACATTGCCGACGTCCAGGAGACAACCAGCCCCTCCACCGGGAGGTTCAGTTCCTTCGATATCCGATTCTGAGGGCCGAACCGTTTGCCGCAAGGAAACGTAGGTAAACAGACTCGGACACGAGTAATACGCAGGGGGACAGAGGATCGTCATGAGCTTGCCGTTGGATAACCTGCTGCTGGGTTTGATCGTGCCGGCCTGGATCCAGCCGCTTTGGCTGGTCGGAGTGGGGGCCGTTGTGGCGCTGGTGGCCATTGCGTGTGCCGCCATGCTGTTGCAGTTCGTGGCGCCCAAGGTGGCCGCCATCGCCCGCACCACGGCCAAGGAGGCCGTCTCCCAGCCGATGTTCTACGTGCTGTTGGCGATCGGCGCCTTCCTGCTGTTGTTGTTCCCGATCGTGCCTTATTACACCTTCGGCGAAGACGTGAAGGTGGTGAAGGAGACGGGCCTGACCTTGATCATGGTGTTGTCGATCATTCTGGCCCTCTGGACGGCGAGCGTGTCGGTGGCCGACGAGATCGAAGGCCGCACCGCGCTGACGGTGCTGTGCAAGCCGGTGGGCCGGCGGGAGTTCATTCTGGGCAAGTTCCTGGGCGTGATCGGCCCGGTGCTGCTGATGTTCGTCGTGCTGGGATCTCTTTTCCTGTGCAGCGTGTCGTATAAGGTTTCCTACGACTCGCGGGAAACGGCCCAGCCCGAGCCTGACGCCCAGCAGTGTCAGCAGGAAATGGTGCAGATTGCGCCGGGGCTGATCCTGGCGTTGATGGAGGCCGTGGTCCTGGCCGCCATCAGCGTGGCGATTTCCACGCGATTGCCGATGTTGCCCAACCTGGTGATCTGCGCGTCGATCTACGTGCTGGGGCACTTGGTGCCCATGCTTGCCAACTCGTCGGTCGGGCACCAGATACCCTTTGTGCCGTTCGTCGCCGATCTCTTGGCCACGGTTCTGCCGGTACTCGAACATTTCAACATTTACGGGGCCATTTCCACGGGCGAGCCGGTGTCGGGCGAGTACCTCTTCTGGACCGGCGTCTACTGTTTGCTCTATAGCACCGTGGCCATGCTCTTGGCTCTATTGCTGTTCGAAGACCGGGATCTGGCATAGTGTGCCACTGGCTTCGCCAGTGTTCGCCTACGATGGATCAGGCGACGGATAACAATAACTCGGCCAGGTGCCCGTAGGACGGATTGCCAATCCGTCGGTGCTCTGTAGGACGGATTGCCAATCCGGCCTACCATGATTGATCCTGCTGTTCGCATACGGCTGCTACGCATGGAACTGCGGGGCATCGGGCCGCTTGGCCTGGATCCACTCGTAGTAGTCGATCATTTTCAACTGACCGGCCGCCTCGCGATCGAGAATGCAGGTGCAATCGCGGTGCAGTTGCAGGGCGCTGGCGGTGATCATGCTCGTGACCGGCCCTTCCACGGCCGCCGCCACGGCCGCCGCCTTATTCTGGCCGTTGGCCAGAAGGATGATGCGGCGGGCCTCCAGAATGGTCCCCACCCCCATGGTGATCGCGTAGACCGGCACCTCCTCGGGCGAATCGAAGAAGCGGGCATTGTCGTCGATCGTTTGCCGGGCCAGGGTCTTGATGCGCGTCCGCGAACCCAAGGAACTCGACGGCTCGTTGAAGGCGATGTGGCCGTCCGAACCGATGCCCAGGATCTGCAGGTCGATGCCGCCGCAGTCGTGGATCCGCTGCTCGTACCACTGGCAGAAGGCGGCGTAGTTGTCGGTCGTGCCCGAAGGAATGTAGATGTTCTGCTTGGGAATGTTGACGTGCCGGAAGAGGTTCTCGTACATGAAGTAGTGGTAGCTCTGCGGGTGTTTCCCCGTCAGGCCCACGTACTCGTCGAGATTGAAGGTGGTGACCTGGGAAAAATCGAGGTTCTCTTCGCGGTGCAGCCGCACCAACTCCTGGTACAGACCCAGGGGGGTCGATCCGGTTGCCAGCCCCAGGACTGCGTTCGGCTTGGCGTTGAGGACTTTCGCGACGACGCGGGCTGCTACCCGGCTCATTTCCTCGGCAGTTTTTTGAATGATCACTTCCATGGAACAACCTCATCTATAGGAACGCGGTGAAAATCCACGACCCGCTCAATATCGGCTCTGCGGAAAGGAACGTCAAGCCTACGGCAGGAGAACTGCGAAGTCGGGGTCTGGTCCATTTTTCGGCTGATAGGCACCGCCACTGGACTGGACTTGGACCGAAAACATGGACCCGGGTACCCTCTGGGTGCCTTGGCGTCAGACTTTGCAGTTCTCCTGGAGCCTACGGGGAGTCTTGGCTGAGCGCGTAGAGCGTCACGCTGCACGGGGCGACCCACAGCCGGTCCGCTGCGCTCGGCTCGTCGGCTGACTCGATGACCACCTTCGCCGCTTTGCCCGGCTCGTTGAAGGCCAGCGGATCGCTGCCGGCGATCTGCCAGCGGCGGACCGGCCCGCGCAGCGTGGCGCCGTTGAGCTTCAAGGGCAGCTCGAGCCTCTCGAAGGTCGGGTTGACGATCGAGATGGTCAGCGTCTTGTGGTCGGCGGTCCAGGCGGCGGCCACGTCCAGCGGCTTGCCGGCCGTAGCCGCGACGGGCAGGCTGCCGAACTCCCGCCGATAGAGTTTCAGCACCAGCCCGGTCGTCTCGAAAGCGGCGTCGGCGCCGCTGGTCTTGATGCAGCCGATGACGTTCACCGTCTGGGCGTAGTTGGCCATGAAAATGATGTCGCTCTGCCGCGAATACTCGTTCAGCCCGGCGGCGATGCCCAGGGCATCGCGGAGGAAGTAGCGAGAGCCCAACTCGCCGAAGATCGGCGTTCCGTACCAGTAGTTCCACTCGTCCATGGCAATGCGGATGTCTTTGCCCTTCAGGGCGTCGATCTGGCTGCGGTAGCGGCGATGCGCCTCGGCCTAGCCGCGGACCGCGTTGGGGATCTGCCGCACGTGGGCCGCGAGATCCTTTTCCGCATGGCAATAGAAATGTTCGCTCATCAGGTCCATCTGGTCGGCGCAACGCTTGAGCATGGTTTCGCTCCACGGCCCGACGTCGCCGACGGCGATCAATCGGATCGACGGATCGACGGCCCGCATGGCCGCGGCGAACTGGTTGTGCTTCTCGACGTACTTGTCCAGCGGCATGTGTCCGAGTTGCCAGTTGCCGTACATTTCGTTGCCGACGCCCCACCATTTGACCTGATAGGGTTGCGGGTGGCCGCCTTTGGCGCGGATCGCGCCCATGGGGGTGTCCTTGGTCCCGTTGGCATATTGGACCTCCTCGGCCGCCCCGGCCGCCTCGCCCAAGCCGCTATTGACGGCGATATACGGCTCGGCGCCGAGCGTGCGGCAGAAGACGATGAACTCGTCCATGCCGAAATCGTTGTGCTCGATGCCCTTCCAGGCCAGGTTCTTGCGCGGCGGCCGGCGGTCGCGATCGCCGATGCCGTCGTGCCAGTTGTATCCGCTGACGAAGTTGCCGCCGGGCCAACGATAGACCGGCGCGTTGAGCTCTTTGAGCAGCGCCAGCGTATCGGCGCGCACGCCATGCACGTTGTCGGCCGGCATCAGCGACACGGTGCCCACGCGGACCGCGCCTTTTCCCGCCGCGACAATCTCCAGGCGGCCCTTCTCCGTATCGGCGGCGGCCGTGAACTCCAAGGCCGTCTTGGCGTACTCGGCCGAAAGCGTGTCGACGGCGATCGTCTGCCGAGCGTCCTGCCCATCGCCCCAGACGAGGCCGACCTTCACCGGCGCGGCAGTCGCGTCGCCCGCCAGCCAGATCCGGCCGACATAGTGCTTGCCCTTCCGCAAGGCCAAGGCGCCTTGGGCGAAACCGCCGGGGGCCGCGATCCGCGGCGAGTGCGCGCCGACGAAGGCCCCGGCCTTCTCCATCTTCACGCCAGCGGCGTCGCCCACCACGTTCCACGGCGAGCCGGCACTGCCGACCTCCAGATAGAACTTGCGGTCTTCGAGCATTTCCGACCAGATGCCGCCGTAGATGCAGCGGCCCAGGTGCTCGATGAATTGCCCATAGATGTACTTCGACATCGGCTCGCGCGTCTTGCCGGCATCGATAGTAATCGGCCCGGGCGAGACCTTGGCCTCATCCGCCCAAAGCCGTTCGCTCAGCAAACAGGCCAGAACGATGGTCAACGAGGCCGTAAGCTGCCAGTGGAATCGCATGGATGTCTCCCTTCGATAATTTCCCAGTGGTCAAAAAACGTCCCCCTGATTATGCCGCAGGGACGAAGCGGAATCAACCACACGTCCGGCGTGTGCGGCAAGGTTTTGCAGTGCGGCGACTTGTCGCTGGGTGCCACGGGCTTGCCCGTGCTCCTTCGGAGGGCTCTTGCGGCGAGAAGTTGCCAAAGCGTGGCGGGCGCGAAATGTCAAAAGCCCGCGGCTGTTCCGCGTGGGTGCGGATACGTTCCATGCTCGCCGACGAACCACGCGGAGAGGTTTCCGGCGATTCATCGCTGCAAGAACCGACATAGAACAGCACTGGCAAGCCAGTGGCACCCAACGCAACCGGCGGCAGTTGCACTTCGCCCGGCGAGCGTACACAATAGCGCTTGGATGCGAGGGGGTCAGGTCCGTGTTTTCGGTCGTGAGTCCGGCCAAATAGCAATGCCGATCAGCCGAAAAATGGACCAGACCCCGACTTTGTCCTTCCCTGCCTCGCTCTCGATAGCCCAAGGAGTCTGATATGCTGCGCTTCGCGTTGCTTCCGGGGATGTTGTTTCTGGGGTGCGCCTTACGGCTTTCGGCCGCGCCGCCCGAGCCAACGCAGTCGCCACTGGTGCGCGTCGTCGATCTGAGCCGCGGCCAGTCGGCCGAAGTCGGGTTGTGCGACGCCACGAAGGGCCGGGTCAAGGTCCGGGTCAAGCTGTTGGACCTGGAGGAAACGCGGGACTCCATCCGCGACGCGGTCCGCATTGCCCGGGTACAGGTGGAGATCGACGGCCGGAAGGTCTGGCTCACCTCCGCCCAGTACAACCTGCCGGTGACGGTGGGCAAGGTCCAGATCGACTGCCCCATCACCAAGGGCACCACGAGCAACAGCGATGGCGAACATTGGGGGCTGGAGAAGGATGCGCGCTTGCGGCTGTGGCCCGCTGGTTCGCCGCTTTTCCTCCCCGGCAAGTTCGTCTATCCGGTCAAGCAGCGATGGTTCGTCAGCGCCACGCAGATGGCCAACGAGCCGGTGTACACCGATGCCGGGGAGAATCCGCTGGCTCGCAAGATATACTACCACTACGGCCTCGATTTCGGCGGCGCCGAGATCCTGACCCAGGTGGTCGCCGCGACCGACGGCCTGGTGGTTTCGGCGGGCACGACCGCCCTGCCGGGCTACGCCGACACGCCGGTCGCGATGCGTTACGACGTGATCTATCTGCTCGATGCCCAGGGCTGGTACTATCGATACAGCCATCTGCACTCGTTCGCCGAGGGCGTGCGGTTGGGCGCCAGGGTCAAGGCCGGGCAGCCATTGGGACTGCTCGGTAAAGAGGGCGCCAGCGGCGGCTGGAGCCATCTGCACTTCGACATCTTCTGCCGCCAGCCTTCGGGCAAGTGGGGCTGCCAGGAGGCTTATGCCTTCGTCTGGGAAGCCTATCGAAAGCAGTACGATCCCAAGCTGGTGGCGGTGGCCCGGCCGCACCGCTTTCTGGCCGCAGGGGAAACGGCCCTGTTGGACGGCGGCAAGTCGTGGTCGGCCGGCGGAAAGATCGTTCGCTACCAGTGGACCTTCACCGACGGCACAACGGCCGA
>JBEKZQ010000292.1:0-8038 GCA_049509675.1 Thermoguttaceae bacterium
CTACCAGACCGACGTGGCCCGGTCGTTGATGTCGGCCCCGTAAGAGAATAAGCTGATCAATCATTGTAGGACGGATTGCCAATCCGTCCCGCAAGACACGGACGGATTGGCAATCCGTCCTACGGGCAACTGGCCAAGTTATTGTCTTGCGATCCGCAAGAGAGACGCATGCCGTTGTATTTTCCTGAAAGCGCGATCGCCCCGGAGGTTGTCCAGCCGGCGGTGCGCTATCGCGCCCTGAGCCGGACCGCCGTGGCCAGCTTCGTGCTG
Source organism: Thermoguttaceae bacterium (assembly GCA_049509675.1). GTDB lineage: Bacteria > Planctomycetota > Planctomycetia > Pirellulales > Thermoguttaceae > JBEKZQ01. The sequence continues at coordinate 271 of JBEKZQ010000292.1, forward strand.
GGCGCGCTCTCGATCGTCGTCTTCCTGAGTTGGTTTCTGGCGATGCTGCCCCTGGCAGCCATCGCGCTGGGCATTGCGGCGCTGCGGCGCATCCGCTGGACGCCCGAGGAATTGACCGGGCGCGAGCTGGCCAGGGCAGGCATCCTGCTGGCCGTCGGTTTCTGGCTGGGCGGTTATCTCTGGCTGGCCTTGAGTTGGTCCAATGAGGCCCCGTGGGGATACGAACGCATCGAGTACTCCGCACTTCAGCCGGACTGGAAAGCGGGCGAAAAGGTGGCCCACAAGGCCCAGGAACTGGAAGACCAGTTGGTGTACGTCAAGGGCTACATGTCGCCCACCCGGCAACAGACGAAATTGCGCAAGTTCATCCTTTGCCCGACCAACGGCGTCTGCCAGTTCTGCAATCCCAATCCTCGCCCCACGGAAATGATCCGCGTGCGGATGGTGGGCGATCAGACGGCCGATTTCACCAACCACTTGATCGGCATCGGCGGGAAGTTCCATTACGACGCCGAGGACCGCGCCGCGCCGTATTCCATGGACGTGGACTACATCCGTTAGGCGCCGCCCGCCTCGCGACACGCTCGCTCCAGCAGGTCGGCCACGCCCAACTCGGCTGCCCACTTCTCCATATAGGGACGGTCGATCTGCGTGCGCTGCATCTTCAGGACGCCGAGGACGTCTCGCCACTGACGATCAGAGACCTCATCGCCGAGGCGATACCATTCCAGCTTGGCCAACACGATATCCTCGGGCGAGGCCAGGAAGACCCGGACTGTCGGGGCGTCAGGATCAAGCGACATCTTCTCTTTGCGGGCAAGTGCCGCGCGGTCGAAACCGCGGTTCTTGGCGACGAACACATCGACTTTGAACGATGTCGCCAAATGAATCACGTTGAAGCATGAATGACCGGTGATTGCTTGCCGGACCATGCCGGCATCGATGTAATAATCCGCCTGCAACGACTCCATCAACCCGGCAACGTGTTGGAGCTTGAGGTCGGCGACCAGGTCGGCGTCGACCGTGGCCCGCATGAAGCCGTGCGCGGAACTGGCCAACGAGCCGCCCAGGTAATAGGGCACGCCCAACCGCTCCAAAGTGTCGACCACCGGGAGCACTGCCGTCAAGGCGTCGGCATGTTGCATAAGCGTCGCTTCTCCAGATACTCGCGCAAGCGAGCGGCCAAGTCTCGGCCATAGTGGTATTCCACCCAGAGCAGGTCCAGTTCTGGTTGGTCGAGCCCGGGATTGGCCTTGGCAATTCCCTGGCGAGAAAGATGGACGACCATTCTCGTCCACTCGCGCGTGCGTGCGATGCGTTCGGCAACGCTCATCCTGCGGATCAATTCGATCTGCACCGCTTCGGCTCTAGGATGAGTGTCGGAAAGCACGGTTGCCCCCGGGGTCAAGACAGTGTTCACGGCAGTTTGTGGCCCAGCTTGTCGCGCTTGGCGGCCAGATAGCGGGCGTTGTGCTCGTGGATCGGACCGACAATCGGCACCTGGTCCACCACCTCCAGATCGAAGCCGCCGTAAATGAAGGCGTCGGTCTTCTTGGGGTTGTTGGTCAAGAGGCGGATCTTCGTCAGGCCCAGGTCCTTGAGAATCTGGATCCCCACGCCGTAGTCGCGGCTGTCGACCTGGTGGCCCAGGGCCAGGTTCGCCTCGACGGTGTCCATGCCCTGGTCCTGCAGGCAGTAGGCCTTGATCTTCTCGACCAGTCCGATGCCCCGCCCTTCCTGGGGCAGATAGACCAGCACCCCCGCCCCTTCCTGCCCGATCATCTCCATGGCGATACGGAGCTGATCGCCGCAGTCGCAGCGCAGCGAGGCCAGCAGATCGCCGGTGAAACAGGAAGAATGCAGCCGCACCAACGGTTCCGCCACTTTCTCCGGGGCGCCCAGCATGATCGCGATCGAGTATTGCTCCTCGTAACGCACGCCGTAGAGCACGATATGGCCTGGCCCGAAACGGGTGGGCAGATCCGACTCCGTCAGCCGGTAGACGAGTTTCTCCCGGCGGCGGCGGTAGCGGATCAACTCCTCGATGGTGATGATCTCCAGCTTGAACTCCTGGGCCAGCGAGTACAGTAGCTCGCGCGGCGCCCGATCGCCGCTGGAGTCGAGGATCTCGCACAAGACGCCGGCCGGCTGCATCCCGGCCAGGCGCGCCAGGTCGACGGCCGCTTCCGTGTGTCCGGCCCGGCGCAACACGCCGCCTTCCTTCGCCACCAGGCCACAAACGTGGCCGGGACGCACAAAATCGCTCGGCTTGCTGCTCGGATCCACGATCCCCAGAATCGTAGCCGCCCGCTCCTGGGCCGTGATGCCCGTGCGACACGAACAATGGTCCACCGGTACGGTGAAATTCGTTCCCAGCGGGGCCGTGTTCTCATCGACGATCGGCGGCAGATCGAGCCGCGTGCAGACCTCCGGCAGGATGGGCATGCAAAGCTGCCCCCGCCCGTGCGTAATCATGAAATTGACGATTGCCGGCGTGACCTTTTCGGCGGCACAGATGAAATCGCCTTCGTTCTCGCGGTCTTCCGCGTCCATCACGATGACAATTTCGCCCCGGGCCATCGCTTCTGCGGCAGCATCAATCGTCGAAAGTCGTTGCGGCACCGCTATTCTCCAGGGATTGTGGCTTCAAGGGTCATTATAACAGCTTCGGCCCGCGACCGGGGAGCGGCAGCCGGCGAATGTCATTCTGCGCAAAGTCTATCGAATCGCGCAATTATAACGAATTTCTCGATTCTCCCGCTTATTTGGCCGATGATGTTTTTTGTAAATATGTGCCTGCCGGCTTTCAAGACGGGCGATGACTGTACCTCGATTGGGGGAATCAAAATGACGAAACGGACGATCCTTTTGAGCCTGGCTTGCGGCCTGCTCGCCATGAGTCTGGGCTGTTGCTGCGGACGAGGAAACTGCTGTGGCGGGCCATGCTGCGGCCCGTGCGGCGACCAGTGCTGCGGAGGCTGCGACTGCGGTCCCGGCTGCGACCCGTGCTGTAACTCCGATTGCGGCAGTTGCCGCGGCCCGATCCGCGATCGTCTCTATCGCAAGTTCTGCGGCCCGCCGTGCTATCATGGCTGGGGCGGCGATTGCTGTGGCGGCGATTGCTGTGGCTGTTGTGGCCCCTGCGGCAACGGCTGTTGTGGCCCCTGCGGCAACGGCTGTTGCAGTTCGTGCGGCAATGGCTGTTGCAGCCCATGCGGCGATGGCTGTTGCAGCCCGTGCGGCGACGGCTGCGGTTGCGGTTGCGGCGGTTGCGGCTGCGGCGGTTGCGGCTGCGAGCCCTGCTGCGGCTTTCATCCCATCCGTTGGGTCCTGGGACTGTTCTGCCCTGAGAAGTGGTGCGGCTGCGGTTGCGGCGGCAAGTACTGCGGCGATTACTGCGGTGATCCGCCCGATTGCTGGGACCCATGCACCACCTGCGGCGCGTACGCCGGACATGGCTGCTCCCACTGTGGCAACGGCTATGCCGGCAATGGCTATCCCGGCAACGGTTATCCAGCCAACGGCTATGTCGGAAACGGCAACCCCAACAGCGGATATGCGGGCAACTACAACGGCAACAATAACGGCCGATATGTCGGCAACGGCAACGGCAATGGTTATTACGGCAGCGGTCAGATGTCCGGTCGCGAGCCGGGCATGATCGCCGATTCCAGTGAAGCGGAGCAAGTGGCTCGGCCGACTCCGGAGTCTGCCCGTCCGCACAAGGCCGCTCGTCCGGTCGACGCCGCTGCCGATCAAGCGCGATAGCCCGATCACTCCCGCTGCCACCGCACACGCTTCGACCCACGGCCTTCGCTGGTCGTGGGTCGGGCTGTTTCGGTTTCCTGGTGCATCCAGCGGCTCAGCAGGGGCGAAAGCGCCAAACAGATCGCGGCCGAGACGATGGCGGCCACGGCGATCTTGCCGAAAACGTCGCCGTAAACGTGGACCGTTTCCTTGGGCGGGGCGTCGGCCACGTCCGTGAACTGCGCGATAATGGCCGCCAGATGTTGCGCAAAGGCCGTCGCCAGAAACCACGTGCCCATGATCGTGCTGACCAACCGGGCCGGCGCGAGCCGCGTAACCATGGCCAGCCCCACGGGCGAGAGGCACAACTCTCCGGTGGTGTGCAACAGATAACCCGCGAAGAGCCAGCCCAGGGCCACCATGCCGCGCGGGTCGGCGTGCTGCGCGCCATACCAGAAGGCCACGAAGCCCAGCCCCAGTTGCAACAGCCCCATAGAGACTTTCACCGGCGTGCTCGGTTCCCAGCCGCGGCCGGCCAGGAAGCCCCACAGGGCCGTGAAGATCAGGCCAAAGACCAGGATCAGCACCGCGTTGATCGATTGGTAGGTGCTGGCCGGCGTTTCATCCACCTGCCGGGCCACCGCCATGCCCACGTCGTCCGCCGTGACCTTCCAGTCGATGGTGAGCTCGGCACTCTCCCCGTTCGCCTTGTGCTCGTTGCGCAGCTTGTCCAGCAGGCCGATGGTGAACAACTGCCGGCCGTTGTGGTAGCCGAGTTGTTTCTGCGTGGGCTGGATGCGAATGGTCCGGCCTACGTCGCCGGCCGAGATCGCGTAGCGCGCCGAGACCCGATCCACGTTGCGGTCGGCGAAGTTGTTCAGCGAGCTGCCGGCCTGCTCGAAGAACGACCAGAAGACCATGGAGAAGAACGTCAGGACCAGGATCACGAACATCCGTTGGCGCTCGATCCGGGCCATGCGGAAGGTCTCATAGACGACGTAGACAAATGCGATCAACTCGGCAAGGCCCAGCATCAGCCCCGCTGGCCGGCTGCTTTCTTCGACAAATACCGCCAGGACCTTGACCAGCGGGCTGTGGCTGTTCTGCATGGAGGCCACGATCGAGTCGGCCACCAGTGTCACGGGGCGATGATCGCTGGCCAGGGGCGCCAAGCCGGACACCAGCAGGGCGAACAGTGGGACCAGGGCCAGGACCGCCAGGTAGACGGTCCACTCGGCCGAGAGCGGCCCGAGCAGCGGCCGGTGCAATCGCTGGCGGTCGGGCGGGCCGCCGGCCTCGGCGGGAATTCCGCCCCGCCCCAAGGCCACGCAGGCCACCACGCCGGCAACCAGCAGGGCCAGGCCCACCACCACGTTCACGACCAGCGAAAAGGAGTTGTCCGGCCGCAGCCAGAACAGCCCGCCCGCCGTAATCGCGGCAGTCGTCATAATCGCGATCTGCGTGGGCAGGGTCGGCATGACGAAGACCGCGATTCCCGTCAACATGCCGATCGACGCCAGGCCGAATCCGTAGTGCCAGCCGAAGGTCTCGCCCACGTACCCGCACAGCAAGGGCGAAACGGCGGCGCCCAGGTTCACGCCCATGTAGAAGATCGTAAATCCGCCGTCGCGTTTGCGGCTGCCTTGCGGATAAAGCGAGCCCACGATGGTGGAGATATTGGGCTTGAAAAAGCCGTTGCCGCAGATCAACAGGGCCAGGGCGGTGAAGAAAGCCAGGCTGTTCTGGCAGGTCATCAGCAGGTGGCCGGCGGCCATCAGCAGCCCGCCCAGGACGACCGCCCGCCGCGCGCCCAACAGCCGATCGGCCAGCAAGCCGCCGAAGAACGGCGTCATGTAGACCAGCGCCGTATAGGCGCCATACACGGCGTAGGCATCGTGGTCCGCGTAGTGCAGGAACCCCTTGAGCATGTAGAACAGCAGCAGGGCCCGCATGCCGTAGTAGGAGAATCGCTCCCACATCTCGGCGAAGAACAGCGTGAACAGCCCGGCCGGATGTCCGAACAGGGTCTTGGCCGGCGGTAGGGGGCTGTTGGTAGCTGGCATGTGATGGATGCTGCATGGCCGGGGAGACGCGAGCCCGAACTTCAAGGGCCATCGGATCGGAAAGACGCACGCCGGATTCTAGCCCACGCGGAAACGGGAATCAATCACGGCGCCGATCAATCGTGGCACGGGGTAAGCTGAACACTGAAAACTGAACACTGGCGCAATTCAAGCATTCGTAATCGGGCAGTCGGCAGGACGCCAAATTGCCCATTCCCACAATACCGGACCGGGCCCGTTTTTCGTCTTTACAATTCCCCCTTGAACGCCTTGTCGAGGACGGAGGGCAGCAGGGCGTCGAGTTCGGCGGCGGTCTGGGCCTGCACGGCTTTCAGGCAGTCCACCTTCGCCTGCAACTCGTCCAGGTAGGCCACGATGCGCCGCTCTGGTGGCGAAAGAGGGGACGCGGAAAGGCGAGGGCCTTTACCATACTCGTATTGAGATTAGGGTGAGGTGGTCGCAATTTGCGACCACCTCGGCCTTCTCCGCCGCAGTCAGCGACCATGCGAAATCGGCGGGAAAACGCGCCTGGTTGCGCCTGACCTGCTCGTTCAGCCGCTTGGTGGTGACACCGTACAGACTGGCCAAATCGGCATCCAGAATGACCCTTTGCCCACGAATCATCAAAATGCACGGCTCAATTCGATCCACCAGGACGATTGCGAGTTGTTGCTTCTTGCTCATTTCCCACGTCCTCGCCAGAACCTCTCGGGGATGGTATTGGGCAGGTAACGCCGGCCACCGCGCGATGCGGAACTTGAGGTCACAATTGGCGACCTCAAGTTTTTTGAGGTCACAGTTTGTGACCTCAAGTTTGCGGTCGCAGCTTGTGAACGCATCGCTTCGGCTTCCTCGGCGGTGAGTTGGAACATGAAATCCGCCGGGAATCGGTCAAGGTTCCGTTTGACCGCCTGGTTGAACGCCTTTGTGCTGGTCCCGTAAAGCCCGGCCAGGTCGGCGTCCAGCATCACCCGTTGCCCGCGAATCAGCAGGATGCACGGCTCGATTTGATCGACCAAGACAACCGCGCCTCGTTGCGTCTTGCTCATTTCCCCGCTCCCGCCAGAACCTTCTTGATCTCGCCCATAATCTCGATAATTCGCTTTTCTTTGGCCAGGATGCTTTCGACCAATTGTTCGGGCGGCAAATGTTCAAGGGCCTCCTCGGCACTTGGGTTCTTGATGTCCAGGTTGACCGAGAGCAGATTCCCGTCGCCGTCCTTCTTGATGACATCGCCAGCCTTGACCTTCCACGCCCGGCCGCTGGTTTTGCGCTTCTTCCACCAGGCCAGGCAGTCAGCGAACTCCTCGAACTGGAGGGGCTTGGTCTTGCTGTAGTTCTTCCGCCCCTCGAGCAGCGGGACGTGTAAGGGTCGGGAGTCTTTGATTCGTGAAACGGCAAGATCGCGCTATAAGACTCCCGATCCCCGGTATTCGTCTCGCGCCGGCCACCGGTTCGTCCCCTTGAACACTCTCGATCACAAAAAAGACTCCCGCCCCCTTATCCGCCCCTTTATCCGTCCCGACCAGCAAGCGGGGCGGTAAAGCGGCCCCTGGCGATGATCCGGCGCGGGCGGGCGCTATCCAGGGCGTGGCCCATTCCGTCTCTTCCCTCTGCGAAGGCAGGCAATTAAGATGGTGGTTGCCGGGTGCCCAGCGGGTTGCTTCGCCCCGGTACACGACGCATGAGAGGGAGGATACCGCGAGCCGTGCCGACCGCACGGCCATGAATACAACTTGATCGACGCGCAAGCGTCCAACTGCTTCCAGCAAAACGACCAACCTGAGCCGCAAGGCTCTTGAGGATTAGAAGCAGCCTCTGGACCGCGCCCCGAAAGGGGCGTCGGCCATGCTGTTCTAATCTGCCCCTTGGTCGGGGCCGTGGGAGCGGCATCGGTTCGACGCCCTTTTTATTGCGCCGGTGTAGCTGTGTCAGTACAAGCTGTCCGCAAGCCATTC
>JBEKZQ010000293.1:0-8011 GCA_049509675.1 Thermoguttaceae bacterium
CAACAGCGCGCCTTGCAGGGCCAGGTTGTCGGCCTCGGTGCCGCTGCCGGTGAAGACCATCTCGTCGGGCTCGGCGCCAAGCAAGCTGGCGACCCCGGCCCGGGCCCGTTCCACAGCCTCACGGGCCTGTCGCCCCTCGGCATAGAGGCTCGAAGGGTTGCCCCAGAACTCGCCAAGGTACGGCCACATGGCCTCCCGCACCTGCGGATCGGGCGCGGTGGTGGCGGCATTATCGAAATAGATGCGTTCGGGCATGGCTATTCTCCCCGATAGAACGTCTGGTTCTCCAATGCCCGCACCACGCCGAAATGCGCCTGCCAGCCGATCTCCTTCTTGCCCACGCATATGGTGCATGTGCCTACCGGCGGATTGCCGCGCAGGAAGAGCGGCCCATCGACTTCGGGGGTCTGGAGAATCTCCGTCACCAGCGGATCGATGCCGATGCCGTGCAGGGCGTTCACCTCGCGGACCATCGTATTGGGGGCCACGTCCTGGATCCGCGCCCGAAACACTTCGCGCTCGGCCTGCGACACGCGGTCGATCTTCGTCACCACGGCGATGTCGGCCAGCGAGAGCATCGGGCCGACCTTCAGCGGCAAGTTCATGCCGCTGGTGGCTTCCAGCACGATCAGCCCCAGCCCGCCGTCCACGTAAGGCGCACAGCGCAGGCATAGTCCGGCGGTTTCCACCAGGAGCACGTCGCAGTCCGACTGTTCGGCCCAGCGCAGCGCGTCGCCCAGGACCATCACGTGGCAGTGGTCCGGGCACAATTCGCCCGTGTACACCTTGCGGGTGGGAATGCCGAATTCCTTGGCCAGCAACTGGTCTTCGTCGGCGAACTGCACGTCGAGCTTGAGAAAGGCCACGCGGCTGCCGGCCTTCAGGAGTTTGCGCGTGGCGTGACGGAGCACGGAGGTCTTGCCGGTCGTGGCCGGTCCGGCGCAAATGACGACTCTCATGCGACCCCCTGCAGTTCCCGAGCGTCCAGCCGCAGGCCCTGTCGCAACTTCTCCCGCAACGCGGAAAGGGCGTCATCCAGCCGGTTCACGTGGATCGAGACACCCCGCTCGTCGTCGTTGGTGTAAAGCACCTGCGTGACGCATCCGCGGTGCATGACGATGCGGAAGTCGCTCAACAGTGCGATGCGCGGATCGTGCGTCACGAAAATGAATATCTTGCGGTACTGCCGCAGCAACTGGATGGCCCGGGTGCGATGGATGCCCGCGTTTTCCACCTCGTCCAACAGCACCACGGGCGTGCTGCAGATGACCGTTGCGTCGGCAATCAACAGCGCCCGGGTCTGGCCGCCGGAGAGTTCTGTCATGCGGTTGTCCAGGTCGATCGCCTCGCCGGTCAGCTTGTTGGCAAACTCGATGGCCTGTTGGACCAACAGCGGCGACTCCTCCGCCCCGGTGCGTATCCGGGAATGCGTCAGCAGGAACTCGCGGACCGGCAGGTCGGAGAGAAACGTCGTGTGCTGGGTGATCAAGGCGATGGGGTTTCGGGCCGGGTTGTAGCGGAACTCGGGCGGGGCCGGGCGGTCGTTGATCAAGACTCGTCGACCGGTTGGGGTATCCGCATCGGCAAATAGCTCGAGGTCGTTGATAAAGGTTGTCTTGCCGGAGCCGGTGGGCCCGACGATGCTCACCACTTGGCCCATCGTCATGTCGATGCGGCCGAACGACTCAGGACGACCGTTGCGGCCGTGCCCGCTCAGAATCGAAATCTTCTCAATCATCATAAACATTCACATGCTTAGGAGGAGTTCTTCGCACAACCATAGGGGTGTTTCAGAATAAGAAGCGTTATTTTGCAAGTACCGTACCGATCGTGGTGAAATCGTGTCTTTGCGGCCAAAGGCGGAGTTTTTCCCCGTATCGACGCACAGCACGATAGCATTAACCGTTAAATATGCCAGCAGACCCGTGCCTGGAGATTGTACTACCGTGACGGGCGATGGATTCAGAAGGAAATGAAGGCTCTTACCACGAACCGAGCACGGAATCGGCGGCCAAGAGCATGGGGCCGATTTTCTTGACCGCGGTCTGGCGGACCGCAACCCGCGCTATGGTGGTCACCAACGAGGCATTGGTCGAAATGGTGGAAGCACCGGACTTCGGCGCCGCGGCCTGCGCGAACGTCGTGTCGTGCGCGGCTGCCGCAGCAGCGCTGGTCGCTGTGGTAGACGTGGTCACCAAACTGCTCGGGATCGGCGAATCAATCGTACTCATCTCGCTCCGCGAGATGGAATTCATCACGCGGAGCGTGGTGACTGCTTTCGAGAGCAGGGCAGTTGTTGCTTCGCCAATCCTCAGTGAGGCCGATCGCGATACAGAGGCGCCAGTCGCCAACATGGCGCTGGCTGGCTTGCCCACCTGCTTCTGGTCGGCATCGTGCAGATACTGGTTAACGACCGCGGCCTGGATCGCCGAATGGCCGGTGCCGGAAACCGTGGCCACCGCGGCGATCGGTTGCAGCGGAGATTGGACGGTCTGGATACTCGGGGATGCCGTCTGGATCGGGGCTGGAATAGCTTCTACATTCGAGGATGGAACCGCTTCGGTCGTGAGGAGGGCTGGGGCCATCTCGCTCGCACCGGCCTGCGAGATATCTGCGGCAGAGGCAGACGCATCGGCCGTGACGGACCCGCCGCCGGCCCCGAAGTTCAACACCAGGTTGCCGCCGGCAAACTCGATGCCGCCGCTGTCCACCGCCGACGAACCGGTGTACTGGAGCACGCCGCCGACAAGCGTCGTTCCGCCCGTAAAACCGCCGGCTTGGTTGCCGCCGCTGGCCGTATTGCTCAACGTCAACATCCCGCTGCCGATCTTGGTCAGCCCGCCGCTGCCGCTGACTAGGCCGGCGATGGCCAAATTGTGGCCGTTGGTGTCAATCGTGCCGCCGCCGGCGCCGATCGTGATGGGCGCGGTCGTGGTGAAGTCGGCGCCCGCGCGCAGAGTGCCGCTGTCGAGGTCGATGCCGGTCGCGCCCGGCTGCGCGTTGATTCCCGGCACGGTGACCCGGCCGCTCTGCACAACGCTAACCGCGCCTCCGGAGTCCAGGGCGATGGGGTTATTGACCGTGAGGTCTCCGCCCGAGCCGATCACGGTTCCCGTGTTGCTGGAGGCCTCAAGGGAATCCAGGGTCTCGACAGCATTGACCGTCGTGACCTCCTGGCTCACGTTGAACGGGCTGGTGGTTGCGGAGGTCAGGTTGTATGCAGTTACCTGCAAGGTGTAGCCCGTGCCCAAGGCGTCGAGGTTCAGGTCCGGGAACGTAGCCACGTCGTTGACGGCTTGGACCGTGAGCGTGCCTCCCAGCGTGGCGTTGCCGGGATTGCTCCCCAGCGCGACGGTCACGTCGCCCGTGTATGCGCCGGCCGGATTGCCGTTGGCGTCTTCCACCAAGACGGTCAGGCCGAAGGGATTATTGACAGTTACAGGACCCGGTTGGAATGCCACGGCCAAGTTCGTGGCCGCACCGTTTGGCGTAAGACTCTGGGCCAGGTAGCTGTTGGGCCCTTGGGCATTGGCCGGGAAGCCCGGGGTCCCGACGTTGCCCTGAGGCCCGTTGGTGCCGATCGTCCCGGCATCACCCGGCGTGCCGGGCCCGGCGCCAGCCAATCCCGCCTTGCCACCGAGGCCGCCACCGCCCGGCGCGCCGGCCATTGCAGCATTACCGGCAGTGACGCTGCCGGAATAAGTTGTTGCCGCGTCCAACTTGAGTTGGCCGCCGTTGAGATAAATGGCCCCGCCATGACCGTTCCCGCCACTGCCGCCGTAGCCGCCATTGCCGCCACGCCCACCACTTCCGCCCCACCCGCCCCGCCCACCAGGTCCTGCCGATTTGGTATTACGCGGAAGGGCGGTGTTCGTCTGATCGGCGGGGTTGGCTGCAGTGTTGCCGCCGGCTCCGCCGTTGCCGCCATTGGCGCCGGCGCCACCGACGCCACCTTGACCGCCAATGCCTGGCTGGCCGCCATTGCCGCCGGCGGCTTGGTCGGAGGAGAGCGCGCTGTCGAATACGGCCACAGTTCCCCCTAGCAGGGATATTCCACCGCCCCATGCGTGGCCACCCCAGCCGCCACCAGCCCCGCGGCCGCCATGCGCTCCGTTGCCGCCGGTGCCGCCATCGCCGCCGGCGCCGCCAAATCCGCCAGTGGAGGAGTACGTCTTCTGGTAACTAGTATAGTCGCCGCCGCCGTTCTCTCCGCCGTTGCCGCCTGGAGCCCCGCGGTGTCCTGCGCCGCCGATACCCGCGTTGCCGCCGTTGCCACCGCCACCTCCGTCCCCGCCTTGGGCCGAGTCGCCCGTGAGCGTCGCGGCAAGGAGATTCACCGTTCCGCCGCGCACGAGGATGCCGCCGCCAAAGGCATTGCCGCCTGGGCCACCGGTGCCGCCATTTCCACCCGCACCGCCGCCGCCGCCGTGGCCACCCTCGCCTCCCCACCCGCCGTTACCTCCGCGACCACCGGGGCCATAAAGGCCGGTTCCCATAATGCTACAACCGGGCCCCCACCGGCCCCGGATGGCGCCAGTTCCGCCGCCACCGCCACCTCCACCGTAGTGGCCCACCCCATTGGCACCTTCCGCGCCCCCGGCACCACCGTTGCCACCCTTGGCGCCAGCGCCGCCGTCGCCGCCGTTTCCGCCTTCGGCGGAGTCATCGAGGAGTGTCACGGCAAGGAGATTCACCGTCCCGCTTTGCACGAGGATGCCGCCGCCAGAAGCATCGCCGGCGGCGCCGCCAGCACCGCCATTTGCACCCAGGCCTCCCGCACCTCCCGCGCCTCCCGAACCACCTCGTCCACCAGGTCCTCCCGTGCCTCCCCCGCCACCGCGGCCGCCCGGGCATCGCCATGACCAGCCGAACCTGTAATATCCATCGGTCCAGTGATATCCACCATCTCCGCCGGCGCCTCCGTTGCCAGCAAAGCTGCCGGCGCCACCGGAGCCGCCGGCGCCGCCGAGCCCCCCTGTGTCCGCCGCCTTGGCAGAACCGCCGTTGCCGCCGTTGCCCGCCGTTGCGCTGTCCAACTGGAGGATTGAGTGCATCAGCACTACGGTTCCAGCGTTCACGAAGATGCCGCCGCCATTAGCTCCGCCCCCACTTCCTCCGCAACCTCCGGCGCCGCCTTGTCCTCCAAGACCACCCGAGCCGCCGGTTCCTCCGTAGCCGCCCCCTCCGCCCTCACCGCCGGCCCCTCCGCCGCCCCCTCGCCCAGTGCCGGAGTAAGGCCAATTTTCCGCAATATTGTTACCGGTGCCGCCATTGCCTCCCCTGCCGCCGCCGTTTCCCTCACCGCCATGTCCACCGTTGCCGCCATCACCGCCCGCGGCGCCATTACCTCCGGGCAAACCGCCAGCGCCCCCCGGGCCGCCAGCACCTCCCTGGACAGAGTTGGACGTCACGTCGGAGTTGCTTATGGACAACTGGCCACTGGCGACGAAGATTCCGCCGCCAGCGGCATTGCCCGCATTGCCCCCGGCACCGCCGGCGCCGCCATTGGCTGCATTGAAGCCGTGGCCTCCCCTGCCGCCATCGCCGGCCCCGCCGCCGCTGCCGCCATCAACACCACTTCCACCTACATACGAACCGCTCGTGTGAAAAACGACGGAGCCACGGGTGCCACGACAACTGCCGCTGTGGCCGGGACCGCCGGGGACACCGAGGCCGCCGTTGCCCCCTGCGCCGCCGTTGCCGCCAGGGGCGCCACTTCCGCCGTTGCCGCCATTCCCGCCGGTTGCGCCGTTCCTGCCGGACTGAGTGCGACCTGGGGAATATTGACCATCTGCGCCGGCTGCCCCGTCCGTCCCCTTACCAGCCTTATTGACACCTTGCGCGCCATTGCCCCCGGCTCCACCGTTGCCTGCGACGGCGGTGTTGTGATCGATCGAGCAGTTGATGATGTTCAAGTTGCCGGACGCCAGATTGATGCCGCCGCCTTGGGCGGAGCCGCCATTGCCGCCGTTTCCGCCTGCCTTTCCATTTCCGTGTGAGGTGGCGCCGGTCGCCGCCGCTCCCGCTGATCCCGCGGCCCCCAGGGCCTGATTGCTCCGCACCGCCACGTTGCTCAGCGTTACCCGACCGCCGGCGATCGACATGCCGCCCCCCGCGGCCGTGCCCCCGCTGCCGGCCGCGCGCTGGACTTTGCCGTTCTGAATCGTGAGGTCCTTCAGCACCACCGTCAGGCCCAGGCCGTTGGTGGGGACGATGTCCAGGACGCGGCCGCTGTTGGCGCCGTCGAGAAACGTGCTGCCTTGGCCGGCGCCGATGATCGTCAACGTCTCGTTTGACGCCGGGGCACTCCTGCCCGCGTTCCAATTCGAGATCGTCAAGTTGTTGACCTGGTAATACCCGGCTGACAGGACAATGGCGTTGCTCGCGTCGCTGTTGCCGTTCGCTTGTGCCACGTCGCTGATCAACGCGACCGCGTTGGGCGGCGCAAAGATGGCCAACAGCCGCCGCTGCTCAAGGGCTTCGAGCAACAATTGCCGGGAACGCTTGTTCAACGGGCGGGCCTTGCGCCGTCGGGATGGCTTCATTTCATCTCTCCTTCGTTCGGAAGACAAGCGAAAAGTTCCGCCAACGACGACTCGTAATTCTTCCAGCGATCCACCGATTGCCGATAGACCGGCTGGCGGACCTGGACGACGCTGGCGGTGCGGATCGGCCTCTCCGTGCGGTGAAAATCCAGGCAGGCCGGTTCCCAATCCAGCCCGCAGGCCGCCACCAACCGCCGCGCAACTCCTTCCAGGTCGCTGACGGCCTCTTCGTAAGCCACTTCATGGACCGGCAGCGGCAACACGGCCCGCCAGTGGTCCATCACGCGGCGGTACTGCCCGAAGCGCGAGGCCAGGTGCTGCGGATCGTTGGCCCAGCGGATGCTGCGGAAATCGGTCATCCAACACGAGACGGCCACGTCGCGCAAATCGCGGCCGCAGTGAATGAACGCGGCCCGCGGAAACATGACCGCCAAGAGGCCCAGGTACAGGTAGTTGTCCGGCATTTTGTCCACGATGCGTTCGGACCGGCCGCCGTCGAGGACTTGCAAGCGGTCGAGGTGCTGCTGGGCCAGCCGCCGCAGGGCCGGCGGATCGAGGTGCGGCGGGCAATCCCGCGGCGGATCGCTGCGGCCCAACACCGCGGGCAGGGCCTCGAACGATTGCCGCGCCAGACGCAATTCGCCGGCCCCGTGGACCCGCGAGTGGCTGGCCAGCACCTGCTCGATCAGCGTCGTGCCCGAGCGCGGCAGGCCGACGACGAACACCGGCCGGCACGAGTCCGAACCCGCGCCGGCCAGGCGCGCGAAAAAGTCGCGATCGAACGTCCGCAGCAGGCCGTCGACAAACTGTTCGTGCTCGGCCGGCGCATACTCGCGGCGCCCCTTGTCGAGATCCAGGGTCAGGGCGTTGGCCTGGCGGAGGCAATCGGCGGCGCGGGCGTAATCGCCGCGGGCGTCCAACACGTGGGCCAAAGCGAACAACAGTCTCGCCCGCGGACCCGGGCCCAGTTGCTCGTCGGCCAACCGTTGCTCCAAGGCGGCCAGGTCCTCCGCGGGGAGCTTGCCACGCAACAGCGTCGCGATCCGCGCATGGGGCAGGGCAAACGCCGGCTGCAACCGCAGCGCGGTGCGGAAGCTGGCCTCGGCCTCGGCCAACTCGCCCAGTTCTTCGTGCAGCCCTCCCAAATTCAGTTCCGCCGTGGCGAAGTCGGGCTGCAACCGGACCGCGGTGCGGTAGTGCTCGCCGGCCTCGGCAAAGCGTCCTTCCTCTTGCAGCGCCCAACCCAACCCAAGATGCGCTCCGGCGCGATCGGGCGCCAAGGCGACCACCCGCTCCCAGCAAGGCAGCGACTCGGCCGGCTCTTCCATTTCATCGTGAAGCTCGGCCAGGTGCTCCCAGAAGGTTGCGTTGGCGGGTTCCAGTTCAACGGCCTGTTTCAACCACGGCAGCGCGTTGCCAAGCTCCCCCTCGCGTTGCAAAATCAATCCCAGATGGGCCCGGGCCAG
>JBEKZQ010000294.1:0-8009 GCA_049509675.1 Thermoguttaceae bacterium
GAAGAGTATACCAGTAGTGTCATTTACGCCATCGAACTGTTTGAGCAGTTGGATGCGTCGACCAAGCAGAGACGGTATGCCGAGCCAAGGGCCAAGGCACTCCAGTGGTTACTCAAGGGGCCAGTTCAGTTGCATCCACTGGCTCATCGACATTTTCGGCCAAGTCCCCGAAACCGCCCCCGACGGCGAGAATCATTTGCTGCGTGCCGGTGCAATAGTCCAGGCGATTCGGTATGAGTCGAACAAGGTTGCGTACACTACCGATGGCTCGAGCTCCGATATCCTGAAACTGTCGTTTCGACCGGAAGAGATTGCCGTCAACGGGCAGCCGCTCGCCGCTGGCGACGGAGTTGGCAAAGGCTGGCGGTTCGATCCCAAGACACGGGTTCTGAGGCTCGTTCACGAAGCGGGGGAGGTGGTCATACGCTGAGGAGAAGAACAAAGGGAAGAACAAAGGGAAGAACCATGGGTCGAAGTCTTGAATCGGCGTTGCTCACCATGTCGAGGCAACAAAGACTCCCGACGCCTTGTATCCGAATCCTATTTGGCGTAGCATTTCTTCAGGAATTCTCTGGCGGTGGCCAGCCCCTTGGCCATTTCCACGGGCGCGGGATGGCCGTGCATAAATGGGTTGACGTACCAGGCGTAGCCCGCCTTGGCCAAGGCCGCAATCCACGGCGTGAAATCGGTCGGGCCCACGCCGGGCAGTTGCCCCATGCCGGGCGCGTTCTGCCAGGCATAGAAGAACAGCAATTGTTTCCCGACAATCCCGATTACCTCTTCCACAGAAATCTTCATGGTTTGGAGGTGATAGGGGGCCAGGGCGATGCCCAGCCGCGGGTGACGGTTCAGGTCGACGAAGGCCTTGAAGGAGTCCGCCGAATTCAACAGCCATCCGGTGTGGTTCTCGACGGCCAGGTAGGTACTGTGTTTCTCGGCCAGGTCCAGTTCCGGCTTGCGGGCTTCGAGAAAGGCCTTCATTTCGACCGCCAGATTCTTCGCCGGGCCGTCGCGCGACTCGCGGACCGCCACCCCGCCGCCTGCCTTCCCGAAAAGCTCTGCGTACTTCGGATATTCCATCTTCGGATTTCCCAGGCTGTAACAGGTGAAGGCGTAGAGTTTCAGCTTGTGCTTCGCCAGCAGGTCTTTCAGACCCTCGGGCCCCAGGCGTTTCTCGATCTCGTCGAGGTGCGGGCAACCGAAGTTGGAGGGCCAGAAATCGACGCCCTCGAACCCTAAGGCAGCAATCTGCTCGCAGGCCTTCTCCACCGGCAGCGAGCTGAATTGCACGGTCGAGGTGGAAAGCCGCATTTTCCAGGGAGTTGGGCCCGCGGGCTCAGCCGCGGCGAGGCCGGACAGGCCCGGTACCACGACAGCAGCCACGGCGGCACATCCCGTGCGCGCCAGAAAGGCTCGACGATTAAAGGCTCGATTGTTCGGGTCTTTCATCGAACGTGTCTCCTCTTCACTGGTTCTGGTTTCAGAAACTATCTCTTTCGCGAGGGAAGTCAAACTCGCTACTCTTTCTCCAGCAGGCCCTCCCTCGCCAGGACCGCCAGCAGGACATAGTAGTTGTCTACCAGCAAGCCTTCGTAGCCCCAGGGCGTGCCGTCCCACGCCTTCCAGTCGTTGGTCATGCCGTTTGGGCCAAACCCCTGAAACTTGCCGTTCGCGAGGCCGTCGAGCATGGGGAAGAGGATGCGATCCGCCTCCTCGCGGCGACCGAGGTCATAGAGCGCTGCCAAAGTGAAGAAGGCGAAGCAGGCCGAAGCCCCGCCGTTCTGGTAGATCTGGAATCCGTCGGAGCCATCTTCCTTTTGCCCTGCGCCCCAGCGGTGCTGCGACAAGTCGACGTAGTCTTTTCTGGGGATTGGGATCAGATTACCCGGCAGGCCAAGGTCGAAGCGGTTGTAGCCCACGGCCTTCACCTTGGCCATCAGCCGATCCATGATGGCGTTGGCCCGGTCCTTGGAGACGAGCCCGTAATGGATGGCGATGCCGTTGACCCAGAGAAAATAGTAGTCGTGGAGTTGGCCGTCGGCGCTCTTCCAGCCCGCCAGCACGCCGGTGGCCGGATTGTAGAAGGTCTTGAAGTAGGCCGCGCGGAGTTTGTCGGCAGCCGTGTGGTAACGGGCGGCGTCGGCGGTCTTGTCGAGTTTCGCGGCCAGTCGTTCCATCCCGCGGAGCGCGCGGTAGGCCAGGGCATTGGCATACGCGTCCTCGTGGCCGAAGCCAATACCGTCCCACCAATTCGACGGACGATGCGTAAGATGCAAGGGCCACGATCCGGAATCGCCGCTCTCGATGTATTCGATCAGGCCGTTGCCGCTGCGGTCCGTAGCCAGCATCTTCTCGGCCCACTTCCGGATGCCCGGATAGTTCTTCGCCAGCCAAACCTTGTCGTGGGTCCCGTCGAAGTAGTCCCACGCGGTAATCAGGAGTGACGGATAGGTGTCTGCGGATGCTTCCCTGAACCAGGCACGAGCAGGAGCGTAATCTCCGTCGAACAGTGCATAATTGGGCATGCCATAGGCCGGCATCTCTGCCAGGATCCGATCGAGGCTTTGGCGGACCAGGTCCAGCGCGCCAAGACCCTCGGCCAGCGGCGGCGAGTACCGGGCGATGTCGGCGTATTCGTAGTAACAGAAGGCGGCGCTGTCGCTGCCGGCATGGTTGGCCAACACCCGCAGACGCGGATTCAATTGCAGGATATTGAGCCAGTTGCGGCGGAAACCGTTGAAGCGGGGATCGCTGGCGGTTGCTGCAACGCGCGGATAGATCGCGACGACCTCCCAGCGATACTCGACCTGCCGCCGCCCGCTGGTGGCCGGGGGCAACGTGATTCTGACGTAGCCCGTGCCGGTCCGGCAGGCGTCGTAGCCCAGCGTCCCGTCTTTCGAGTCCGTCGCGGCGATGCGGAACGTTCCTTGGTCGGGAAAGTGCAGAAGCGCCGGAATCTGGACGCTGCCGTCCGGCTTGATGCGGCCCAGGAGCGTCGCATGGCAAACGTGCGGATCGAACTCCAGCACGACCGGCTCGGGCGGATCATCCTCGCTCCAGCGGGAGACGAGCGTCAGTCCTTGCTCGCCGAGTTGAAAGGTCCACCGGGCGGGAGCGGAGCCGGGAAGCCCCTGGCGGCGATATTCCAGGTTCGTTCCGGTTCGCTTCGCGGCGGTGGGCCGCGGCGCCGGGGCCGGCGGCCTCAGCCCACTGGGCTGAAAACGGCCCAACCCCAGGCTATCGATCGCCAGTCGGAGCAACTGCGGCCGCGTGGTCGAAAACTCGACCGCTAGATGCTTGCTCCCAAGAGCGAATGACTCCGTGCTTTCGGCGATGCTCGCCTTCTGCTGGGCCGCCGACAATCCCTGGGCCAGCAGCGAGCTTGCCAGGAGCAATGCGATGCAAAATGCTCTCACGTTCATAGCCGACTCCATTATTATGCGTACCTGACTCCTGGTTCACGCCACGGCTTGCATTGAGAACCTGCTGGCCGCCCCTAAGGCCGGAAACACCGTCGCCCGATGAAGCCGATATTTCCGGTTTGGACTACGCTCGGCTGTGCTTCGAACGACAACTCCCCCATGTTATCTGAGAGTTGCGTGGAATTCCAGTCTCGGCGGAACAGTGTCGGGCCGGCAGAACAAACCCAACGCACCTATACGAAAGTATGATTGTGGTCAGCCTGTCCACCTTGTACTCTGAACGAGTTGATTGTCACTTTCGCGGCATGTCATGCGACGGCCCAAGGATGAATCCCGGAAGTGGACAAGCATCATGGAGAATGCCGTCATGAAGTATTTCCGAACCCTGCTTCATCGCCAATTGCTGCCCATCGGCCTGCTGGGCGGCCTGTTGGCCGTCCCCGGGACGATTCACGCCGGTACAGTGAAGGTGGCGGCGTGCCTGGCCAACACCCACTACTTCAATCAGCAGAACATGTTTGCCAACGTGCTGCTGAACGGTTTCGGCTTCGGCGGCGAGCCGGGCGTCGACCTGACGGCCGACGGCGTCAGCAAGCGGCCGGGCGCCTCGACCTGGTACACGTACCATCCCAAATTGACGCCGGGCATGTGGATCCAGAGCACCGACGACCCGGCAACGTGGTACAGGCTCGTGTATCACTGCGATGCGGACGTCAAGAAGAGCTTCCTTACCTTCCAAGGGTTCACCGTGGCCAAGGCTCCGCAGAGCGACGGGCAGGGGAATTGGACGGGTTGGTTGCGGTTCAACGAGCGCGACGTCGCCGCGAGCGAAAGGATTACGGTAATTGTCAACTATGCCCAGGACGACTTGGATGCCAAGGGGTTGTCGCGGCATCCGATTTCGCAACTGAAGATTCTTCAACCCGGGCTGTTCTTCATCCAAAGGTGGACGGACCGCAATCTGCCGGGCAACTGCTGCTGCTCGAATAGCGGGTACAACCGCCGCACATGTCGGGAAAACGGCCTTCCCTATGAATACTGCGTGCGGACGTGCAACGACCTGAACTCCGACGCCTGGATGAATCTGCCCTGTACCGCCGACGATGATTACATCCGCAATTTCGGCAACCTGATGCTCTATGGCTCGGACCCGGCGGGCAAGGTCTACACGGCCCCCGGCGGTCCGAATCCCCGGCCGGCCAATCCGCCGCCCGGCTGGTACCCGCCACTGAAGGAGAACCTCCACTGCTGGGTCGAGTATGAGAACGAAGTATGGAACTGGAGCTATGCCTCCTTCGCGTACCACCAGATCAAGGGCCAGTTCCACAACCGCAGCACCGGGGACAGAAAATGCTCGACGAGACGATCCATCGCCGGTTCCCCAGCCTGGCCCGCCGCGCCGCAAAGTGGCACCTGAAGCCGACCACCTACGAAGGCGGACTGTGCTGGGAGGGCGGTCCCATCGAAATGATTCGGCTCGGCCGCGCGAACCGGCGGGCAGGCTACCGCTACGACCAGTACCTCAAGGCCTGGCAGGACGTCTGCGGGCCGGACGCCATCTACCAGGAATATGCCATGTTCTCGAACTACGAGGGCGACGCCTGGCCTTGGATGGCCATCCAGTATTGCAGCGAGGGGCTCAAGGGAACGCCGTCCTACGACGGCATGGTTCGCAACAGTCACCCCGCCGGCGACGTCGATCTGGACGGCAAGGTCACCTACGCCGACTTCAAAATCTTGGCCGCCAATTTCGGCGGCGACGGCATCAAGGACCGCCGCTGGTGGTCGCAGGGCGACTTCAACAACGACCAGGTCGTGGGCCTGGATGACCTCAAGTTACTGCTCATGAACACCAATCTTGCCGCCTGGACTGCGGCCCAGCGCCAGGAGCTGGATGCCTTCCTCGCGGCCCATCCCGGGCCGTACGTGCTGGGGCCGGACCCCCAAGACCCGCCAGGGGACCTGGAGTCTTCGGACCTGGAGGAACCACGCGAAGGCGATCAGTATTCCCGCCGAAGAGGATTTCGGCGGAACACCTTCCGCTTATGTGCTCGTGACGCCGCCCCGTCACGGCAGCGTCGACGTCTCGATCTATCCCACCGTCCGTTACGCGCCGAGCAAGGACTACCTGGGGATCGATGACTTCGTTTACAATCCCGCCGAACTGACTGCCGTGGCACGATGGTTTGCCTTGGGCCAGATCCCCACCGTACCGAACTGGGCGGCTATCGGCCGAACCTGCTCGTGATGAGCGGGGTCGGGCCGACAGCCATGCAAACCAGGCGCGGTTCAACGGCGGCCCTTGAGCCGGATATCCCCCTTATGGAACGAAAGGCCGACGATCAGCGCACCAGTGATCGCGGCCACGGCCCACGAGCCGGTTACCAGACCGAGTAGGCCGGCGGCTCCGATTGCGCCTAGAATGTGAAACGAGTTCAGCTTCTCTCTTGCTCCCACAAAAATCTCCTTGATGGCGATGAAATCGCGCAAGACTCAGACGCCGAGCGTCTTCAACTGCCTGAGCGAGGCAATCGTGTTCTGCATCGCTCGGTTGCAGCGACGATGGGCCTTCAGGCCCTGGAGCAACTCGTTGTTCTTCACGAGCGTGTCGCGGAGCGAGCTGCGCAGGGCTTCGGCCTGACGAATCAGGCCGTCGATGTCCTGGCCCCGCTTGCGGGCTGTGCCTTTGCGGGCTTGCCCATTGGACTGACTGTGACTCTTGCTTCCGGTGTGGCCATTGCTTTCCGCGTGGCCACTGGTGTTATCGGTGTTATTGGTGGGTTCGGTCATGGACGGGGTTTCCCCTTCTTCGGATTGGGGGACAATGGCAATAGGTGTGCCCTTGGGCGATTCGATGCGGATGGCCGCACCACCCGCCGACATCGGGTCCGGGCCGTCGGATTGATCATCATCCTTACGACGGGCCAGGGCTTGGGTTTGCCCTGGCCCACCGCCAGTGGTTGCCATAGCCGCGGGGGCATGGAAGAAAGTCATCTGCACCCACACGACCGCCAGGACGAGGACTGCGACGATCAGGCCAGTGGCGATGGCGACAACGCCTGGCCGTCGTGGGCGTCGGTCGTAACGGATAATGCGGCTTGACGTGACCGGCGCGACCGGGTGGTACACCACGACCGGGTTGTCGCTGGACTGTGTTGAATCCGGGATGAAGGCAATGCCCAGCAGTCCCTTGTAGCCAATGACAGCCATCAGCAACCACAGGGACATAGCTGCTTGCGAGATTGCGCTTTGCGTCACGCTGCAAGCTTGGGTAAAGATCTGCACGGTGTGGCAGGGGAAGACTCCTGGCACTCGCGTACCGTGCGTCCCGGCTTTGTGCCGAGACCAACTTGACTTTGTCTTAGGCATGGAAGTACTCCACGATAACAGGTGCGACCCGTGGCAAACCGGGCGTTTTCGTGGGCAGAGAATGATGGAACCGGCGCTGTAGACCGCGCAGCAAACAACCCGATCGGAGGAGTTTGACGGGTGGAACACAGATAAAATGTGGTGGCCAGGTGTTACCTGAACTGTTACCTAAAGCGCGCATCGGCCGAGAAACGCCGAGCGAGAAGGACCTCGGATTTCCCGAGGAAAACGGGCAACGGAAGAGTAACGGAAGGTCAACGAGCACGAATGCGCGGACTGGAAATGTGGTGCCCCGCAAGGGGTTGCGGGTTCGAATCTCGTGCCCTCCGCTTTCTGTATGATTTTCTTTTGGGGGGGGGGGGAGCAGAAGCCGGTCCATTCCTGTCACCCGAGCGTCGGAAGCCCAACGAGGCGGATCACTTGATCCAGATCTTGGCCAAGGAATTGGCTGCGTTCAAGTGGCAGATGGCTACCCACCGATAGACTGGCGATTGGTCGGAATGCACGCATATATTGGATAGGATGCCGCCAAGAAGTGGCGGGCTGCTGCCCTTCGGATGCCCTGCCGGCGCCGAGCCCGACTGGCCCTGGCCGACGCTCGCCCGTTGTTCTTCGTCGGCAAACTTGCTATCACGATAGGCATTGTCCTGAGCCTCAACCTTCTTTTCGAGGAGTTTTCCGATGAGACCTCCACACTGGCTCGACGGCGTGATCGGTGACGTTCGAGACGTGGACGACATTGCCCTGGCAATCGCAGAAAGCCCGAGGCTTCGGCAGGCGATCCAGCACGGGATCGATGCGGGTTTCAACTGGGAGGGGCTGCACGAGCAAGACCCCAAGCGGCTTGGCAGCAACTTCACCCAGGAGATACGGGTTGCCATCGTGGAAGCGATGAAGAGCGAACATTAGCGGGTTGCGGTCCCGTCGAAGTGAAAAGGCATGGCTTTGCGAAAGAACCAAACGCAAGGGCGACGAGAGCAGCATCTGAGGCAGGACCGTTAACACGAATCGCTTGCCGCCTTATTGAGCTGCCGGAAACGCCATGGCGGTTGCGGATAGCCCCCGCCATGCATTCCGAATTCCCGAGAAGCAGCGTGCTGTGATTCAGACGTAAGCGGTGGCTGCGCGGCGGCCGCGTAGGAAGCCACGAGGTGCGTCCGCGGGCTCAGGGGCGACTCAAGGCCCATTTTGCCGCTGTTTGCGACGGCGCGGCCCGTG
>JBEKZQ010000295.1:0-8002 GCA_049509675.1 Thermoguttaceae bacterium
AGGGTGGGTCAAGGTCGCGCAACATTATGGTGGGGCTCGCAAACCGACGAAACTCTGCTCCGCACCCGGTAAACGAATCAGACCGGCGGCAAGCGACCGAAGCCCCACCAGTACAACGGTTTCCTCGACCCACCCTACATTTTTGTGAATAATCCGGGTTGGCGCGGTTGCCAGGGGGAACTCAGGGCTTTGCCCCCACGCAGAACACCTGCTTGGCGCCCACGAGGTACAGGCAATCGTCGGCCACGGCCGGCGAGGGATGGTTCGAATCGCCCAGGTCGTTGACGGCCAGGATCTTGAACTTCTCGCCCGATTGAATCACGAAGCTCTTGCCGGCGTTGGCGAAGTAGATGCGGCCGTTGGGATCGGCCACGGGGCTGGCCCAAGTGGTGCCCAACCCTTCCAGCCGCAGGGCCTGGACCGGCTTGCCATCGGCCATGCCGAACGACTTCAACACGCCGGCCGAGGAGAGGCGATAGATGAACTTGTCGACGATGACGGGTGAAGACAGGTCGCCGGACACGCCGGAGGCGGTCCAGCGGACGTGGGTCTTGGACACGTCGCCGCTGCCGTCGACGGCCACGGCCCGCAGCGCGCTGCCGCGTCCGCTGTCGAAACAGGCAATGCCCGACGCATAGGCCGCCGAGGCAGATTCGCCGCCGCCACTACACCACCACAGCCGCTTGCCATCGCGGGGATCCAGGGCCTGAAGGCCTTGGGGCGACGTGTCCATGCCGCCGGCGAGCACGAGCAATTGCCGTCTGCCGCCCGCCGAAATGAGCACGGGCGTGCTGTGGCCGAAGCTGGTCCCCGGCAGCGGGGCCCGCCAGCGTTCCTTGCCCGACTGCTTGTCGTAGGCCACCAGCGCCGAGTCGCTGGCCACGGTCATGGGGCAGAACATGAGCAGGTTTTCGCCGTCCAGGATCGGGCTGCTGCCCACGGTGACGTCGAAGGTGTAGGGGATGATCGCCTTGTGCCAGAGCAGTTTGCCGTCGAAGTCCACGGCCGCCAGCATCGCCGAGCCGAAGACGCAGTAGACTCGCCGCCCGTCGGTCGTGGGCGTGGGGCAAGCATAGCCTCCGCCCGGCCCGCTGCGGAAATCATTGCGCACCCACGGCCCCGCTGGAACGAGCGTGTCCCACAGCAGCTTCCCGTCCGCGTTGCGATAGCACAAGACGTGCTGTTCGGGAATGACCTTCTCACGTTCGCGCACCGCCTCGGGCCAACGCACGGTACAGACGAACAAACGACCGCCCGAGACGATCGGGCTGGCGTGCCCTTCGCCGACCAACGCCGATTTCCAGCGCACGTTCTTCCCGCTTTTCTGGTCCCACTGGACGGGAAGGTTCTTCTGATCGGTGTAGCCCAGTCCGGTCGGACCGCGGAACTGCGGCCAGTCATTGCCGCCGCGGGCCGACCGGCCGCCGAGGAGCACAAGCCCGAGGGTAAGCGTCGCGAGAAAGGTGATCCGCACGGTGAAACTCCCACTACCTGCGCCGACATTTGCCATTTGCGATGGGCCCGGAACCGATCCAGGCACACAAGGCCATCCATTCTACCACGGCGTCCCTTCCGTGTTTAGCGCCGTGGTTCGGCGATTTTCAAACAACCCCTCACCCCCGACCCCTCTCCCGCAAGGGGAGAGGGGAGAAAGAACGCCAGCCTCCGGGAATCAAGCAAGTCCATTTAGTATTCGCCGAACTCGTAGGCCGCGTCGAACATGGCAAGGATGTTTTCCGGCGGGACATTCGCCTGGATGTTGTGGACCTGATTGAACACGTAGCCGCCGTTGGGGCCGAAGGTCGCAATCCGCTCCTTGACGTGCCGGCGGATTTCCTCCGGCGTGGCGCGGCCGAGAACGGTTTGGGTATCGCACCCGCCGCCCCAGAAGACCAGTCGGTCGCCGAACTCGCGCTTCAGCCGGGCCGGGGCCATGTTGGCGGCCGAGGTCTGCACCGGGTTGAGAATGTCGATGCCCGCCTCGATGAAATGCGGCAGCAGGTGGTAAACCGAACCGCAAGAGTGGAGAAAGACCTTCCAGGCGGTGTTGGCGTGGATCCAGTCGCACAACTTCTTGTAATGCGGCTTGAGCATTTCCGCCCACAGTTCCGGCCGGATGAACTCGCCCCGCTGCGTGCCGCTGTCGTCGGCGGCAATGCCCCAGGCGAAGCAATAATCGCCCACCGCCTGCTCGACCAGGCCCAGGCACTTGATCGTCGCCTCGACCGAGCGGTCCATCATCTCGTGGCAGGTCTCCTTTTCGCTCATCAGCATCATCATCCACTCGTTGGGCAGCCCTTGCGTCACGTTGCTGGCGCGGTCGGTGATCAGGCTGAGGCCCAGGAAACAGACGCCGAACCCCCAACCCAGGATCGCATAGTCGGTGTTCTGGTAGAGCGACCGGCCGCATTGGCCGAGCACGTTCAAGTGCTCGTCCGGGATATCGGACACCGGCCGGAACTGCCGGGGGTCGATCCGCGTGCCCCGGTTAAACGACATGTCGTCGAAATAATAACCGTTCTTCGGCATGCGGAACGAAGTCGGCGATCCGTCGGACGCCAGCAGGACCCAGTCGCCCGCCGCGTCTTCGGCGATCTTCGTGCCGGGCGGGAACAAAGGCTCCGTGCCGTCGAACAGGCGGCGGGCAATCCACTGGTCGTCCGGGCGGACCGTGCTGAGCAGGACGCTCAGATCCAAGGGAACCACGTCCACGTGCAGCCGGCGGAGAACTTCGTCTTCGACCACCGCGATCATGAACCGCGGGTCGAGCACTCTTGTGGGAGTCGAGATCCCCAGCTTGCGTTTCACCTTCTCGTAGGCCACCACCGCAATCCCCGAGGCCTTCGTGCCCCCCAGGTCGATCGGAACGCGGTCGGGAAGCTGATGATTTACCGCTTTTAGTACCCTTTCGCGCGGCGTCATGGGCGTAACCTCTCGGCTCATCCGCGGAAGTACAGATATGCCCCGAGAATCGCCGCCAACACGACGGCCGAGGCGAGCACCTCGCGCCAGTCCCAACTCTGCCACGTTGCACGGCGGTCCTCTTCGCTCGCGGTGCCGAACGTGAGCCCCTGGATGCGGGCGTACTGCGGCGGCCGCGTCATGCAACTCACCACAACCATCACCACTGCGGAAATGATCGTGATCAGCACGCTGAAATACTGGAAATTGATGTTGCTGACGATCCACAACAGCGATGGCGGCTCATAGAGATTCTGCACCCAGGGGGGAAACTTCCCCAGCCCCAGGGTGACCGGCGTATCGACCAGCATACGGAACAAGCCGACCACGAAGCCCACCAACATGGCCCACAGACACCCCTTGGCATTGAGGCGGCGGAAGAACACGCCGAAGAAGAACACCACGAAGATGGGCGGCGCAAGGTAGCCCTGGATCTTTTGCAGGTACTCGTATAAGCTGTCGGCCCCCTCGACCACCGGGATCCATGCCAGGGCGATGAGCACCATGACGGCCGTCGCGATGCGGCCCATCCGCACCAGTTGGTGCTGCGTGGCCTGCGGCCGCCATTTCTCGTACAGGTCCACAGTGAAGAGCGTGGAACAGGCGTTGAAGACCCCCGCCAGCGAGCCCATCAAGGCCGAGAGCAGTCCGGCCACCACGATGCCGCGCAAGCCCACCGGCAGCAGGTGTTTGACCATCAGCGGGAATGCTCGCTGCGCCCCCTGCGGAATCAGGTGGCCGTCGGCGGTGAACAACTCGGCCTGCAGGCCGGGCACCTTGCCGCTCTTGGCCAAGGCGAAGCAGATCAAACCGGGAATGATGAACAGGTACACGGGAAACAGTTTCAGGAAGCCGGCGAAGATGCTGCCGCGGCGTGCGATCTGCTGATTGGGGGCCCCCAAGGCCCGTTGCACGATGTACTGATCGGTACACCAGTACCACAGTCCGATGACCGGTGCGCAGATGGCCATGCCCAACCAGGGGAAGTTGCTGTTGAAGTACCATGCCTCGCGGACGATCCGGCCGGCCGCGTCCTTCTCCAACACGGGCGCCCAGGTCCCCTGTACGCCGGCCGGCAGCAGCGGCTTCCACAGATTGAACATGTCGGAGCCGCAGATCTGCCGCAGCTCCTGCCAGCCGCCCAATTGGATCAGGCCGTACACGGTCAGCAAGCTCGATCCGGTGATGAGCACGATCGTCTGCACGGCATCGTTGTAGGCCACTGCCCGCATGCCGCCCAACATGGTATACAAGCCGGTCAGAATGATCACCGCGATCGAACCGATCCAGAAGCTGTCGATGGGGGCATGACCGGGAAGGGCGATCTGCACGTCCGGCAGGAGCGTGGAGAAGACGATTCCACCGGCGAAGATCCCCACGGCAATCTTGGAAACGATGAACGTGATCAGCGATACCACCGAGAGCACGTAGCGCGAGGCGGGCGAGAACCGCCGCTCCAGGAATTCCGGCATGGTGAACACCAGCGAGCGGGCATAGAAGGGCACGAACACCCACGCCAACATCAGCAGGCACCACGCATGCAGTTCGTAATGGGCCATCGCCACGCCGTCTTTCGATCCCGATCCGGCCAGCCCCACCACGTGCTCGGAACCGATGTTGGAGGCGAAGATCGACGCGCCGATGACCCACCAACCCAGGTTGCGGCCGGCCAGAAAATAGTCGGCCGCCGTATCCTTGCTCTTGCGCACAACCCACCAGGCCACGCCCAACAGAACGCTGAAGTACAGCGCGATCATCAGCCAATCCAGTGGTTGCAGGGCGGAGCCGGCGGGCGTGGCGGCAAACAGAAGCGGTAGATGGTTCATGAGTCGTGTGGGGTAAGTGACATGCCGTAAGCGCAAGCCCCCCTCTCCCTCCGGGAGAGGGCCGGGGTGAGGGGATGCTGCGAGAGACAGGCAATAAAGGAAGCCACTCTTTGTCCTAACTCCCCTCTCCCTAACCCTCTCCCGGAGGGAGAGGGGATCTCGAATCGTCGCTCTTGAAAAAGTTCAGTTATTCTTGTCCGTAGCGGTGATGGTATCGATCATACCATTTTTCCGCCTCCTCCGACGAGAGCACGGCCGGTTGGCCGATCTGCATGGCAAGATACACGGTCTTGGCAACGTCTTCGGTCATGACGGCTGCCTTCAGCGCGCTCCGCGGACACTCGCCCCAGGCAAAAACGCCGTGGTTGCCCAGGAGGATCGCGGGGGCCCGGCCGCGGTGCAGCAAGATCGCCTGGCCGATGTGCTCGCCCTCGTTGTCCACATAGGGGGCGCAGGGAATCTCGGCCCCGAACTCGTCGGCAATGGCCGTCAGGCACAAGGGAATCGCCCGGCCCACGGCCGCAAAGGCCGTGGCGTAGTTGCTATGGGTATGGATCACTCCGCCGATCTCGGGTAGATGGCGATACAGGAACAGGTGGTGCGGCAGGTCCACGCTGGGCCGCAGGTCGGAACCGATCACGGCGCCGTTTTGCAGGTCCACTTCTACCAGGATCTCGGGCGAGAGCCGCTCATAATCGACCCCCGACGGCTTGATGAGCACGCGCTGGCTGGCGCGGTCCAGGCCGCTGGCGTTGACCGAGTGCATGGTCACCAGGCCGGCGGCCGGCAACATCTTGTTGGCATAACATACTTCTTCGCGGAGCGCGCTGAGGTTCATGCCTTGGTCCGCACGCGGTTGCGAATGGCGATCAATTGTTTCATGACGTGCTGGATCCGTCCGGTTTCGCCGCACGTGCCGAAGGCATCGTGCAGGGCCCGGTACAGCTTGTACAGTTCGGCGTAGACGGCCGCCGCGGCCGGCTTGGGGCGATACATTTCCGGCTTGGCGCCGGTCATCCTCTGCTGGGCCTGCTGGACGGTCTGGTAGGCCCCGCCCGCCACGGCGCCGAAGATCGCCGCGCCCAAGGCACACGTCTGCGCCGAGCGGCTGATCTTCATGGGCCGGTTGCAGACGTCGGCGTAGATCTGCATCACGAAGGGGTTCTTTTCGGCGATCCCGCCGCAATTGACCACCTCCTTGACCGACATGCCGTACTCCTCGAAACGGTTGATGATGGTCAAGGCGCCGAAGGCCGTGGCCTCGACCAGGGCGCGATAAATCTCGGCGGCGTCGGTGTGCAGGGTTTGCCCCACCAACAGGCCCGATAGCAGCGGGTCGACCAGGATGGTGCGATTGCCGTTGTTCCAATCCAGGGCCAGCAGGCCGCTTTCGCCGGGCCGGAGCGACTTGGCCCGCCGCGTCAGATTGAGGTGCGGGTCGCCAAAGCCCGTATAGTCTTGCGGCGCCAGGTACTTGACGAACCAGTTGAAGATGTCGCCCACGGCCGACTGCCCGGCCTCCAGGCCGTACATTCCCGGCAGGATCGAACCGGGAACCACGCCGCACAGGCCGGGGATGTCGGGAAGCGGGCGTTCCAAGGGGGCGACCATCATGTCGCAGGTGCTGGTGCCGATGATCTTCACCAGGGTGCCGGGCTTGATGCCGGCGCCGACCGCGCCCATGTGGGCGTCGAAGGCCCCCACGGCCACCGCCGTGCCGGGGGCCAGCCCGATCGCCTCGGCCGTGCCGGCGGTCAGTTCGCCCGCCTTGCGGTCGGCGGTCAGGGCCGGCGTGGCATAGCAATCGCGGAGCCGCACCAGGGCCGGGTCGAGACCGGCCAAGAATGCCTTGCTCGGCAACCCGCCCCATTGCTCATGGTACATCGCCTTGTGGCCGGCGGCGCAGATGCCCCGGGGCAGCGTGCCGGGATCGAGGCGGCCGGTGATGAAGGCCGGAATGAAATCGGCCAGCTCGACCCACGAGGCGGCCGCCTCGAACACCTTGGGCGCCGTCCGCTTGCAATGCAATATCTTGGACCAATACCATTCGCTGCTATAGGTGCCGCCGCACTTCGCCAGGTAGCCATCGCCGCTGCGGGCGGCCTTTTCCGTGATCTCGGCTGCCTCGGCATGGCTGGTGTGGTCCTTCCAAAGCCAGGCCTGCGCCGCCCGATTCTTCTTGAAGGCCGGCCTCAGGCCCAAGGGCATCCCCTGCCGGTCGACCGGGATCGGCGTGGAGCCGGTCGTGTCGATGCCGATCCCCACCACGTGCTCCGGCTGCAGGCCGGCCTTCTTCCTGGCCGAGGCCACCGCGACGGCCATCGAGCGAAAGAAACCCTCGATATAATCGGCCGCATTCTGCCGGGCCAGGTTGGGGTCCTTGCGATCCAGCAGCACGCCCGCCTCGCCGCTGGGGTAGTCGTACACCGACGTGGCCACCTCGCTCCCGTCGGCCGTATCGACAATCAACGCCCGCACGCTGTTGGTCCCGTAATCCACGCCGATGGCGAACTGCCGTGGTACTGCTGAACGCTTGGCCATGACGGAGAACTCCTGGTGGTTGCAAGAGCCGATTGTCTGGTCAGTCTATTATCGAAAAACATCCTTGACAAGTGGCCTGGCGGACAACCCGAGACAACTGCCGGCTGCCACTGGCTCTGCCAGTGCCGTGGTGCCGACGGCTGGCGTGAGCCGGGCTGTTGGCACTTCCTCAATTTCAGATTTCAGATTTGAGATTTCCCGACGGCCGGCGCGGGTGCGGGCGGCTTTGCGCGCTCATCCCTTGCTCTTCGCTTTGATTCGCCGCGGCGTGGAGGCTGGCGGACAGGGGGGACAAGAAGATAACGGACAGGAAGATCAGCAAGACATCCATTTTCCTGTCCAACCATATTCCTGTCGAATCCGCCGGGTGCCACTGGCTCTGCCACTGCTTTGGCAACCTCTCGCCGCAAGAGCCCTCCGAAAGAGCACGGGCACGCCCGTGGCACCCTGCGCGACCTCGACCCACCCTGTGACGCGAAAGGGGTCAGGTCCATGTTTTCGGTCGTGAGTCGGCCAAATGGCAATGCCTATCAGCCGAAAAATGGACCAGACCCGAATGGCACTGCGCCTTGATTTGATTGGACTTGCGGCAAAAATGTTGGGGGCCGCAACGAGGATCAGTGTGGCCGTGGTGATGCAATGACAACCTACCATCGGGCATTCCCTTCGCCATG
>JBEKZQ010000296.1:0-7991 GCA_049509675.1 Thermoguttaceae bacterium
ACGCAAGCGGATTTTTGAATGCGAATTTGCCCTTGGTCAAGGAACAAGCGATAACAAGGGACCAGACGAGCACTTACGCCTTCGAAGCGAGGCTAGCTGCGGAACCGCTGGGCAGGCGCCCCGTGCGACGACTGCCGTCCGGTGAGGTTGGCACGGGGTGCCAGACCTACGGGACTTCCGTGCGCGGTAGTTGACGATTCCGTGCCCGCGCCGGATAATGCCTCGCAAAACGGCCCCACAAGTGTGGGGGTTGTCGTCATTCTTGTGCGAGCGCGTAGACTGCCTGATCGATAAGCGACTAGTCTATGAAGATGCGACAGACATGCCACAAGATGAGTGACAGAACTGAGGTTGAGCATCTCGACTATCCCATCGTCGCTCAGCCTCATACTCCCATGTATCTGATGCACAAGTATTGGGCGAGAAAACCCCATAATGTGGTTTCGGAGTACATTCGGCGTTACTCGATGCCAGGGGAAATTGTCCTCGATCCGTTCGGCGGCTCCGGTGTCACCGCGATGGAAGCGATCAAGGCGGGACGAAAGGCCATTTCTCTGGACTTGAATCCGATGTCCGCTTTCTTGATTGAAAGCACACTAAGCCAGGTGGACGCCCGGGAGATTGAGGGAGAATTCAGGGCAATCGAAACCAGACTCAAGAGCGTAATCAACGATCTGTACCAGACAAAATGCCCGAAATGCGGCCAAACCGCGCTGGTGTTGGCAACGATTTGGGATCGGGAAGAGGACGTAGCGCTGGAACTGCGATGTCTGTGTCGCACCTGCAACAAATGCGCCGTCGCGCCAAAGCGAAAAGACGTTGACTTGCTACGTCGAATTGGAAAACTCAAACCCAAGTGGTATCCAAGAAATGAATTGGCCTGCAACGGCAACAAATTTATGAAGCGAGAAGGCAAGGAGGTGATCGCCGACCTGTTCACGAAGAGAAATCTTTACGCCTTATCGGTCATCTTCAGCGAGATTAGGAAGATTGAAAACAAAAAGCTGCGCGGCGTCTTCGAGTTTGCATTCACGTCGATGGTTCATTTGGCGAGCAAGATGTGTCCGGTGGCCAAGGCGGGCGGCAAAGGTCACTGGAGCGCGCTGAGCGCTACTTCCTTCTGGGCGATTCAGAGCTTTTGGACACCTCCCAGGTACATGGAGTCCAACGTTTGGATGCTGTTCGAAAGTGCGGTGTTTGGCAAACAGGGTTTGCTGAGGGGCAAGGCGGACGTTGTGGAGTGCGTAACATCCTGCAAGAGAGCAAAGAATCTGGCGGATTTGATCGACGGCGCGAACATTCTGTTCGAGACGGCCAATGCCCTGGAACTGGCCAAAATCGTGCCGCCGAACTCCGTCGATTACATCTTCACGGATCCGCCCTACGGCGGAGCGGTCCAGTATTTCGAGTTGAGCACGCTTTGGGCGTCCTGGCTCAACCTTGACTTGGACTACGCAGAGGAGATCACCATCAACGGCCAGCAGAAGAAGGATCTTGAATACTACCACAAGATGCTCAGGTCAGCCTTCCGGGAGATGTATCGGGCGCTGAAGCCGAACCGATACCTGACCGTGACGTTCCATAGCACCGAGATCGCGGTGTGGAACTCCATCATCAAAGCGGTGGTCCTCGGCGGCTTTGACTTGGAGAAGATCGTTTACCAGCCGCCCGCGCGGCCGTCGGCCAAGGGCCTGCTCCAGCCCTACGGCTCGGCGGTGGGTGATTATTATATTCGATTCAGAAAACCCCAGAGAAAGAAGACGCAGTTAGAGCGGGACATCGACAAGGAAACCTACGAGCGCGAAGTGGTCATGGCCGCGAAGCAGATTATCGAGGAACGTGGAGAGCCTACCATTTACCAGCGCATCCTCAACGGGATCATGGTGGATTTGCAGGGCGGCAGGAGCATCCCGGTCGGCGCTAGGAACATCGAAGATGTGCTCAAAGACCACGTCGGACGAGAATTCGATCTAATCGACGTTAAGGACGCGAAAGGCAAGAAGGCAGGCAAGATGTGGTGGCTGAAAGGCCGGGACTTTGCCAACTTTTCCACTCCATGTCTCGCCGACCGGGTGGAACGAGTCGTCTCTTGACCCGAGCCGCCTGGAAGCGGTTGCCCGGATGCCGAAAGATCGAGAAAAGCAGCTACTTCCAGGGCCGTAGC
Source organism: Thermoguttaceae bacterium (assembly GCA_049509675.1). GTDB lineage: Bacteria > Planctomycetota > Planctomycetia > Pirellulales > Thermoguttaceae > JBEKZQ01. The sequence goes on from JBEKZQ010000296.1 coordinate 2,165, forward strand.
GGCACTGGCGTCCTGGGTGTAGAAATCGCGGCCATCATCCAGTTGCAGTCAAATCTCGCCGCGCACGAACGGGCGCACGCGACCGGTCCCCTTCCGCAAGGGGCGAGGGGAGAAAGCCTGTCTCACCGCAGCACGGGGCAACTGTCGAACCATTCGCGGTTCTGTTGGCACATCAGCTTGGTGGCGCTGGGCGGTCCCCACTGGCCGGCCTCGTAGAGCTCCAGCGGCGGCAGGTGCGCTTCGTCCCAGGTGGCCTGAATGGGATCGATGATCTTCCACGCCAGTTCCACTTCGTCGGCCCGGGCAAACAAGCTGGCGTCGCCCTGCAGCACGTCCAGCAGCAGTCGTTGATAGGCTTCCGGCATCCGTCCGGCAAACTTCTCGCGGAACTGGAAACTCAGGTCCGTCTGGCGGACCCTCATGCCGGCGTCGGGCACCTTGGTATAGAAGTGCAACTGGATGCCTTCCGCCGGCTGCACCTGAATCACCAGGCGGTTCGATTCCCGGGCGGAGCGGGGTCCGCCTTCGAACATCATGTGCGGCGGTTGGCGGAACTGGATCACGATTTGCGTCGTCTGGCAGGCCATGGCCTTGCCGCTGCGTAACAGGAACGGCACGTCCTGCCAGCGCCAATTGTCCACAAGCAGTCGCACCACGCCAAAGGTGGCGGTTTGGCTCTCGGCCGCGACGCCCGATTCGTCGCGGTACTTGCGATACTGGCCGCGGATCGTGTCGCGCAGCACGTCGTCGGGCGTCAAAGGGCGGATGGCCCGCAGCACCTTGACCTTCTCATCGCGGATGGCGTCGGCCTCGAAGTGCGTGGGCCACTCCATGGCCGTAAGCGTCAGGAGTTGCAGGAGATGGCTCTGAAAGATGTCGCGCAGCACGCCCACGCCGTCGAAGAACGCCGCCCGATGCCCGATGGTCAACTCTTCCGCCACCGTGATCTGCACGTGGTCGATGTAGTTGCGGTTCCAGATCGGCTCGAAGATGCTGTTGGCGAAACGCAGCACCAGCATGTTCTGCACGGTCTCCTTGCCCAGGTAATGATCGATGCGATACACCTGGTTTTCCAGGAAGACCTGGTGAGCGGCCGCATTGAGCCGGCGGGCGGTGCCGAGGTCGGTTCCGAACGGCTTTTCGATCACCACGCGGCGCGGCCCGTGCGTTTGCTCGGCCAGGCCGGCCGCGCCGAGTTGCGAGATGGCCGGCTCATAGAATTGCGGGGCGGTCGCCAGGTAATAGGCCCGCGTCGCGTCGGCCCCGGCCTCAAGCTCGTCGAGCAGTTTCCGCAGCGACTGGAAATCCTCGGACCTGGCGATATCGCCCGGCTGATAGAACAAACACGGCGCAAAAGCACCCCATGCTGCTTGCTCGAAGGCCTCTTGGGCGAAGTGCGCCGTGGACTGGGCCAATTTCTGCCGCCACTGATCGTGGGAGAACGGCGAGCGGGAGAAGCCCACGATGCGCGTGGCCTCGGGCAGCCGCTTCTTGCGGTACAGCTCGTACAGCGCCGGTATCAGCTTGCGACTGGTCAGGTCGCCGGAGGCGCCGAAAATCACGATCGTATTGGACATGAGGAACCGCTCAGGATCGGCGAATCAATGAGTGCCACAATAATCGTACTCATCTCGCTCCGCGAGATGGAATCCATCACGCGGAGCATGATGACTACTTTCGAGAACAAGACAGTTATTTCTTTGCCCAGCCTCAGAACCAGGCGGCCGTGAAGCCGCCATCGACGTTGATGTGCGTGCCGGTAATAAAGCCCCCGGCCCTGGCCGATGCCAGCAAGAGCAGGGCCCCGATCAACTCCTCCGGCTCGCCGAAGCGGCGCATGGGCGTACCCCGCATGATGTTGTCGATCCGTTGCTGGTCCAGCAGCTTGCGGTTCTGCTCGGCGGGAAAGAAGCCGGGACAAATGGCGTTGACGCGCACGTTCTGCGTGGCGAATTCCTGGGCCACGTTGCGGGTCAGATTCAACACGGCCGCCTTCGAGGCCGAGTAGGCGAACACCCGCGACAACGGCAGGTGCGAGGTCACGCTGCCGATGTTGATGATCGCCCCGCCGCCGCACTGGACCATGTGTGCGGCGAACACCTGGCAGGCCTGAAACACGGCCTTCAAGTTGATCGACAGCACGCGGTCCCAATCGGCCTCGCTGGCCTCCAGGAAGCTGCTGCCGGCGTTGACTCCCGCCGAATTGACGAGGATGTCGGCGCGGCCGGTCTGCTCCAGCGTGGCGGCCAGCAGTTGTTCCAGCGACTGCCGCACGGTGACGTTGACCGTGGCAAAACCGGCCTTGCCGCCGTACTGGCGGATCTCGGCCACGCGGGCCTGGCAACCGGCCTCAGTCAAGTCGGCCACGATCACGTGCGCGCCGGCCCGGGCCAGGCCATGGCCCAGTGCGCCGCCCAAGACGCCGGCGCCGCCGATGACCACGGCCGTCTGCCCTTCGAGACTGAACATTTGCGTAAGGTAGTCGGACATAGTTTTCAGATTTCAGATTTCAGATTTCAGATTTCAGATTTCAGATTTGAGATTTGAGATTTGAGATTTCAGATTTCAGATTTCAGATTTGAGATTTCAGATTTGAGATTTGAGATTTCAGATTTCAGATTTCCGCAAGCGAATCCAGTCGCTGTGGAAAATGCCGTCCTTGTCGATGCGTTTGTAGGTGTGGGCGCCGAAATAATCGCGCTGCGCTTGCAGCAGGTTGGCCGGCAGGCGCGGGGAACGATAGCCGTCGTAATAGGCCAGCGCGGCCGAGAAGGCCGGCGTGGGGATGCCCAGGCGAACGGCGGCGGCCACCACGTTCCGCCAGGAAGTTTGCGCTTTCTGGACGGCCTTCTTGAAGTACGGCGCCAAGAGCAGGTTTTCCAGCTTCGCGTCGGCCTGGAATGCCTCCTTGATGCGCTCCAGGAACGTGGCGCGGATGATGCAGCCGCCCCGCCACAACAGCGCGATCGAGCCGAAATCCAGGGGCCAATCATGCTCGGCCGCGGCCGCCTGGAGTTGCACGAAGCCCTGCGCGTAACTGCAAATCTTGGAGGCGTACAATGCCTGGCGAATCTGCTCGACGAACTTCCGACGCTCGCCGCGATACTTGCCGGAGGGCCCCTTGAGCACCTTGGCCGCCCGCAAGCGCGAATCGCGCAAGGCCGACAGACAACGCGCATACACCGCCTCGGTCACCAGCGTGCTGGGCACGCCCAGGTCCAGGGCCAGTTGGCTCATCCACTTGCCGGTCCCCTTGGCCCCGGCCGTGTCCATGATCTGATCCACCAGGTACTGGCCCGTCTCCTGGTCCTTGACGCTGAAGATGTCGCGGGTGATCTCGATGAGATAGCTATCCAATTCACCCTTGTTCCACTGGGCGAAAACGTCGTACAGTTCGTCGTTGGCGAGTCCCAAGGCGTTGCGCAGCATCCAGTAGGCCTCGCAGATCAACTGCATGTCGCCGTACTCGATGCCGTTGTGAACCATTTTCACATAGTGGCCGGCGCCGCGCGGACCGACCCACTCGCAACAGGGAATGTCCTTCCCGGGCCCAACCTTGGCGGCAATGGCCTGGAAGATCGGTTTCAGCAGCGGCCAGGCGGCCGGGCTCCCGCCGGGCATCATGCTCGGTCCGCGCAGGGCGCCTTCTTCGCCGCCGGAGACACCGGTGCCGATGTACAGCAGTCCCTTCGACTCCACGTAGGCCGTGCGGCGTTCGGTATCGCTGAACAGCGTGTTGCCGCCGTCGATGATCACGTCGCCCTTGGAGAGCAAGGGGATCAGCTTGTCGATGAACTCATCGACGGCCGGCCCGGCCTTGACCATGAGCATCACCTTGCGCGGCGCTGCCAGGCGCCCCACAAGTTCTTCCGGCGAGTGGCAGCCGGCAAATCTCTCGCCCGCGGCCCGGCCTGCCAGGAACTCGTCCACCTTGCTCGTGGTGCGATTGAAGACCGCCACCGAGAACCCCCGGCTCTCGATGTTCAGGGCCAGATTCTCGCCCATCACCGCCAGGCCGATCAAGCCAAAGTCACATTGAGTTGTCATGAGTTGCCCACCACTTTCTACTTGCGGTTCCCCTCTCCCTCCGGGAGAGGGTTAGGGAGAGGGGAACTTGCATAAGCTCGTGTCTTTCGCTATAGAATGTCTCTCCGCGCATCCCCTCACCCCGGCCCTCTCCCGGAGGGAGAGGGAGATCCACTTTCCACGGTCGGCCAGGGCGGCCGATCGGGCAAGTAGCGGTCGAACTCCTCCAACAACGACTGCTGATACGCCCCGGCAAAAGAGCCCGACAGGAACCGCTCGATCCCTTCTTCACAGAAACGCTGCCAACTGACCTCCTCGACCCCCGGGTTGATGGGAAAGAAGAGGGCCCCGTTGGCGACCGCCGCCTGATAGTCGCCGGGCGCATCACCGACCATCAAGGCGTGGCAGGGCGGATACTGGGCCGCCACCCGCAGACATTCGGCCTTGGTGCCGATTTCCTGGCCGCAAATGGCCCGCACGTACTGCGTCAAATCGTGTTCGGCCCATTCGCGTTGCAGCGCTTCGCCGGGCGTGGCGGAAACCACCAGGATATCGGCCCGTGAGTGCAGCCGCTGCAAGCTCTCGCGCACGAAGGGGAAGGGGGGCACGCCGCGCACCATCTTCTCGATGGCCAGATTCACAGCCCGCGACCATTCCAAGGTCCGCCGCAAGTCGGGATCGGCCGTGGCCTGCACCGCTTTTTCCAAGGCCGGATTGCCCAGTTTCGTCTCCCGCTTGATCCACTCGCGCAGCGCGGCGGGAATGTCGATCTTCACGCCCCGCGCGCGTACCTCGGGCCGCTTCTGCAGCCACTCCAGGACCTCGACCAAGGCCGGAAAACGATTGATCCCCCGACTCTTCGAATACAGATTGACGAACTCCGCCGCCTCGCGGGCGTACTTGCTCACCCCTTGCAAGTCGAAATGATTGATGATGTTCGGAATGAAGCATTCCTTGTGCTTCAGTTCCATGGTGTCGAATGCGCAGCCGTCGGAATCGATGCCCACCAGATGCGCGCACTGGGCCGTGATGTCAAGCATGGGTTGTTAGTTTTCAGTTTTCAGTTTTCAGTTTTCAGGATTTGAGATTTCAGATTTCAGATCTGGGATCTGAGATTTCAGATTTGAAATTTCAGATCTGGGATCTGAGACTTGGGATTTCAGATTCCGGACTTGAGCTTCTCGCCGCCTCGGTCGGCCTGGGGCACGTACTTGGGCAATTTCTGCTGGGCATAGAGCGCAGCGAAACGCGTCATGTGCGGCCGGCCGTCCAGCAGAGGAAGGCCGAGCATTTCGTCGCCCACCAGCGGCCGCGCATAGCGCACGAATGCGTCGGTCACGTCGCAACCGCTGGGGGCAATCCAAGGGGCGGGAAAGTTCCGCTCGCTGTTGGCCACCTCGGCCAACGGCACCTTGTCGTAGCGCACGCTATAGGTCTCGCCCGGGTTCCGCAAGATGGTGGCCATGCTGCCGCTCTGGCCGGCGGCCGCCAGTTCCACGGCCGTTTGCCCCACCGCATAGGCCTCGTCCAGGTCGACCGTCGAGGCGTACGCCATGGAATGGCGTTGCTCGGTGCCGGGCACGTTTCCCCGCGCCGCCCCCTTGGCGGCCAGGCCCGCCTCGTTCAAGTAGTTCACCACCACCTGCGCCACGGTCAGCCTGCTGGCCCCAAACAAGGGATGCCCGAAAGCGTCGCGGACGCTGCCCACCCCGCCGGCCGCCGACTGCTGGCCGATGTCGAACCCTTCGCTGACCACCACCAGGCAACGGCCGCTTTGCCGCAACTGATCGTTGACCCCCTC
>JBEKZQ010000297.1:0-7956 GCA_049509675.1 Thermoguttaceae bacterium
GGAATGAGTGCCTCCCATGAAACTTCCCCCCGAAGGCGCGCGATGGCTGGTTTCGCTCCGCTGGTTGGCGTGCCTCTCCGTGTTCCTCATGATCTGGCTGACCTCCTCGCTGCTGGGGATCATCGCCCACCCCGCGCCGCTCTACGCCGTGGCCGGCGCCATGGTCGGCTACAACCTGCTGTTCCGTTTCGGCCAGCAGGATTGGGCCGCCGGCGAAGGCAACGTCGATCGGAACATCTTGCTGCAAGTCGCCGTGGACCTGGCGGCCCTGACGCTCTTGTTGTATTTTGCCGACCTGCCGCGCAATCCATTCTTGTTCTATTTCATGTTCCACATGATCATCTCCGGCATGTATCTGCGCGGCGCGGCGCCGAAGCTCCTGGCGGCCATGGTCACGCTGGTCGTGGGGCTGGTGATGCTCTTGGAGTACTACCAGTGCATTCCGCGCTGCCCCATGCGATTCCCTTCCGATCCGCAGCCGTTGCCGCCGCTGGACGGGCTGGACCTGCTGGGCGTCTTCGTGGCCTTTGCCAGCGCCTTGTGGATGACCGTTTACTTCACCACCTCGATCCGCCGCTACGTGGATCGGGCCCATGCCGCGCTGCGGCAGAAGGAGAAGATGCTGGGCATCGGCCAACTGGTGGCCGGCATCGCCCATCAAATCGCCAATCCGCTGGACGGCGTGCAGAACTGCCTGCGGCGCGTGGGCGAGCGGGTCGAGGGCGATGCGCGGCTGACCGAGTACGTGCAGATGATGGCCGAGGCCCTGGATCGCATCGAGCGCACCGCCACGCGCGTCCAGGCCTTCGCCCGGCCGCACGGCATCACCTTGCAAAGCACCGACGTGAACGCGGCCGTCGAGGCCACCCTGGAGATGCTGGGCACCGGACTGTCCGGCCGCATCCGCACCGAGAAGGAGTTGACCGACGTGGCCCCGGTCGAAGGCGATTCGTACACCTTGCAGGAAGTGCTGTTCAACTTGTGTACCAATGCCGTGGCGGCCATGCCCAAGGGCGGCACTCTCACGCTCCGCACCTTTGCCCTGGGGCGGAAAGACGAGGACCAGATGGGTTCCGTGGCCATCGACGTGAGCGACACGGGCGTAGGCATTCCCCGCGTGGACCTGGAGAAGATCTTCGAGCCCTTCTACACCACGCGCGCCGATTCCGGCGGCACCGGCCTGGGTTTGGGGTTGTGCCGCATGTTGATCTCCGAGATGGGCGGCCGGATCGAAGTCCGCAGCGCCTTGGGACAAGGCACGACATTCACCGTCATCCTCAATACGGCCAAGAATTAAGGATTGGTTTCCCTCTCCCCTTGTGGGAGAGGGTTAGGGTGAGGGGTTTTCCGATTTCACTGGCAAAGCCAGTGCCACCCAGCCGAACACCGACCACCATGCGAATCCTGGTTGTTGACGACGAAAAGATCAAACGCATCACGCTGGCCGACGACCTGGCGGCGCAAGGGCACGAGGTGGTCGCCGCGGCCGACGGCGAGGCGGCCTGGCAGCAGCTCCAGGCCGGGCGCTTCGACGTCGTCGTCACCGATCTGAAAATGCCCAAGCTGGACGGCATCGAGTTGCTGAAGCGGATCAAGCAGGGCCCGCTGGCCGACATGACCGTGATCATGATGACGGCCTACGGCAGCATCCCGGTGGCGGTGGAAGCGATGCGCCTGGGGGCCTTCGATTTCCTCACCAAGCCGTTCCGCAATGAGGAGATATTCCCGTTGCTGGCCCGGCTGGAGCACGGCCCGGCCGCGCCTGCCGCCGCGCAAACCGACGCCGACGCCGCCGCGCCGCCCGACGTGGAACAGGCGATCATCGGCCGCTCGGCGGCCATGGGCCGGGTGCGCCACATGGTCGAGATCTGCGCCCGCTCCGACGCCAACGTGTTGCTCTGCGGCGAGACCGGCGTGGGCAAAGACCTCGTGGCCGGCACCATCCATCGCTTGTCGCACCGCCGCGGCTTCCCCTACGTCAAGGTCGGCTGCACCCTGTTTCCGCCCAACCTCATCGAAAGCGAGTTGTACGGCCATGAAAGGGGCTCGTTCACCGGGGCCGAACAACATCACAAGGGTCGCTTCGACCTGGCCGAGGGCGGCACCCTCTATCTCGACGACGTCGACGACATCTTGCCGGAACAGCAATCCAAGCTTCTGCGGGCGATCGAGGAGAAGGTTTTTGAGCGCGTAGGCGGCTCGGTTCCGATCAAGGCCAACGTGCGGATCGTGGCCTCGACCAAACGCAACCTGCTGGAGAAGATCGCCGAAGGCACGTTCCGCGAAGACCTTTACTACCGGCTCGACGTGCTGCGGATCGTCCTGCCGCCCCTGCGCGAGCGAGCGGAGGACGTGCCGCTCTTGGCCGAGCACTTGCTGCGGCGCATCGCCGGCGCCCATCCCTTCCGCATCGACGCCGGCGTCTTGGATCTCTTGGGCAGTCACGTCTGGCCCGGCAACGTCCGCGAATTGTGGCACGCCCTGGAGCGGGCCTATCTGGTCGGCTCCGGACGCATTACGGCCGAGTTGCTCCAGGCCGAGATGGCCGGCCTGGCCGCGGGCGGCAAGCCCGCCAATCCGCTGGCCAACGATTTCCAGGCGGCCATCGATCAGACCGAGCGCGATCTGTTGAATCGCGCCTTGCAGGCCGCCCGCGGCAACAAGACCGCCGCCGCCGCCGCCCTGGGCATGAAGCCCTCCACCTTCCGCGACAAGCTCGCCAAGCACGGCCTCGGTTGACGCACGGCCGCTGCGGGCAATGCGCGAATCGCAAATCCAAAATGCCTCACACGCCGCGGGGATGCATCACGGCGAAGTAGTTCTCCACGGCGACGTCCAGGTACTCGGGACGGACCTCCAACGGCAACCCCTTGTAGACGCAGAAATTGCGGACCTGCGAGAGGAGGTCGCGGGGATGGCAATAGCGCATCGGACGCTTGGCCCGCCGATAATGGACCTCGATCAGGTGCTCGACGGCCGGCGCGTCGCAGGCAAAGCCGTAGGTTTTCGCCATGATCTCGAAGAGATCGCGGAACTGGTCCTCGGTCGGGTCGACGATCTCGATCTTGTAGGGGATGCGGCGCAGGAAGGCCTCGTCGACCAGGTCGCGCGGCTCGAGGTTCGTGGAAAAAATGACCAGTTGCTCGAACGGCACCTCGATCTTCTTGCCCGTCGACAGGTACAGAAAATCGCGGTGCCGTTCCAGCGGCAGGATCCAGCGGTTCAGAAGCTCGCTGATCTTCATCCGCTGCCGCCCGAAATCGTCGATCACCAGCGTGCCGCAATTGCTCTTCACTTGCAGCGGGGCCTCGCTGATGCCGGTGGCCGTGTTGGTGGTGACCTCCAGGGAAGACATGGTCAGTTCGCCGCCGGCGATGATGGTCGGGCGGCAAATGCGGACCCAGCGCTTGTCGACTTTCCGCCGATCGTACAGGGTGCTGCATGCCTCCAACGGCAGTTCCTCGTGGCTGACCGGGTCGTACACGCGGATGATCTCGCCATCGATGCCGATCGCCCGCGGGATCCAGATTTCTGCTCCGAAGGCGCGGGTCACGCGCTCGGCGATGCTGGTTTTGCCGTTGCCGGCCGCGCCGTAGAGGAACATGCCGCGACCGGAGTTCACGGCCGGTCCCAAGCGGTCCAGCATCCGCTCGCTCAGCGACAGATCGGCAAAGGCCGCGCGGAGCCGCTCGGGGGTGGGTTGCTGGCGGGACAGCGATTGCGCCTCGACCGAGGCCACGTAATCTTTCAAGCTAACGGGGGCGGAGCCGAAATAGGTGCAGCGGGCCCATTGTTGTCGGGCCCGCTCCCGGCCGTTCTCGGTCAGGTAGTATTGGAAGTCGTTCATCGGCGCCGCCCCTTTGTGCGCCAGGAGTTGATCCTGCTTCATGCCGCGCAACAGTTCGTCGATGAGCAGGAAGGGCAGCCGGATCTGGTCGGCGATCTCGCGCCCGATGGCGTCGCCGGTGGCCAGCAGGAACTTCAGCACCAGCGCTTCGACCGCGTTGGCCGACAGGCCGGCGGCGGCAAAGGAATCCGGCTCGATGGGCACGAAGCCGCCCGGGAGGGCCGGCCCGGCGGGCAGACTCGCCGCCGCCGCGACGTTGCCGTCGGCACCGCTCGGCGGAGCCTCGGGCTTGCCGGTAATCTGCCGGATGCGATCCAACAGGGTTCGGAGATGGTCGTCCTTCTCGGTCGGCGGCTTGCGCTCGACGACCGCGGCGGTCGAAGCGGTCAACAAATTGTCGTTGGTGGAGCTAGCCATTGCGCAAAACGGACGTTGCCGCACGCGACGCAAAGGGGTCAGGTCCATGTTTTCGGTCATGAGTCCGGCCAAATGGCAATGCCTATCAGCCGAAAAATGGACCAGACCCCGACCTTGCAACTCTGCTGGGGTCACTACCAGGCAAACCTAGCTTTTTTCCAGCCTCGAGGCGCTGCTGCGGCCGGTAGATGCTGCTTACGATCCCCTCTCCCAGAGGGAGAGGGAGCGTTTGGACCTTGCTTTCTCGGGAATGTGACGAAGAGTTGAGAAACAACCTTTTTTGCCAAAATGCCGTTTGCCCATCGAGCTGCCATGAGTGTGGACGATCCTCAAGGCGCGGGACATCTGATTCCGCTGGACGGGCAAAGCCCGTTAGATGCGCTGGGAGAGATGCGCACCGACACGTTGGCCGACAGCGTTTTCCTCTTGCTGGCCTTGACCGTATTCCAGCGTTTCGTGGGCTTTTTGCGCGAGATTGTTTTCTGCCGCTGGCTGGACGCCGAGCAGTTGGGGCAATGGGACATGGCGTTCGGGTTCCTGATGCTGGCCGCGCCGCTGGCCGTGATCTCGCTGCCGGGCACCTTCGGACGCTACGTGGAACGCTACCGGCAACTGGGGCAACTGCCCTTGTTCCTGCGCCGGACCGCGATCTTCTGCACGGCCATGGCCATTCCCGCCATGCTCAGCCTGTACGCGGCGCCGCGCTGGTTCTCGCAGTTGATCTACGGCACCGCCCAGCGCGGCGACATGGTCATGATCCTGGGCGGAAGCCTGTGCTGCGTGATCGTCTTCAATTACTTCATCAGCCTGTTCACGGCGCTGCGGAACATGCGGCTTGTATCGGGTATGGAAATGGCCAACAGCTTCCTGTTCGCCGTGCTGGCGATCGGCTTGATGTCGGCCTGGGAGTGTACCGCCCGCAGCGTCCTGTTGGCCTACGCCGGGGCCTGCGCGCTCACCTCGTTGGCCGGCGCCTGGCGACTGAAGCAGGCCTGGCACACGCTTTCGTCCCGGCCGGCGCCGGGGCCGGCGGGCGAACTCTGGTCGCGCTTGATTCCGTTCGCCGTGTGGCTGATGGCCATCAACCTGTTGACGAACATGTTCGACCTGGCCGATCGCACGATGATCGTGCATTTCTCGCCCGGCTCGGCGGCCGACGCCCTGGTCGAGGTGGGCAATTATCGCAGCTCCCGGGTCATGCCGCTGCTGCTGGCCTCGATTGCCGCCATGATCGCCAATGCGGCGACGCCGCATCTGAGCCACGACTGGGAAGCCGGGCGCCCAAAGCGCGTCGCCCAACGGCTGAACCTGCTCTTGCGCGTGGTGTCGGTCGCCCTGACCGCCGGCGGCGTGCTCGTGCTGTGGCTGGCGCCGCTGCTGTTCCAACTGGGTTTCCGCGGCAAATTCGCGGGAGGGCTGACCGTCCTCCCCTGGACCCTGTGCTATTGCGCCTGGTTCGGCCTGAGCATGGTCGCGCAGAAGTACCTGTGGTGCGCCGAGAAGACCGGCCTGGCGGGCCTGGCGCTGTTGATCGGCCTCATGGTCAACGTGGCCCTGAACTGCACCCTGTTGCCGCGGCTGGGCCTGCAAGGGGCCGTGCTGGCCACCGCCGCCGCCAACCTGGTAACGCTGCTGCTCATTGCCTGGATGAGCAGCCGCCTGGGATGCCGCTTCGCCTGGAGCACCTGGACGATGCTCCTGCTGCCGGGCGTGATTCCCTTGGGCCCCTGGATCGCGTCGCTCATGCTCCTGCTGATCGGCGTATTGGTCCTCGGTTCGGATCGTTTGCTCACGGCGGCGGAAAAAAGCGAACTCTTCGCCGGCGCCATGCGCTACGTGAAATGGCTGCCGGGAATGGCCGGGGGATAACCAGCAACCATGACCCGCGCTCGCATCCGGCACATTACTTCCCTGGCCGAACTTCGCACCCACGCAGCCCGTTGGGATGACCTGTGGCAGCGCAGCGACCTGACGCAGCCCACGTATCGCGCCGAACTCGTGGCCCAGTGGGTCGAGCAGTTTGCGTCGCCGGCCGAGATTGACGCGCTGGTGGTCGAGGATCAAGGTCAATGGGTGGCCGCGCTAGCGCTGTTGCGCCGCCGCATGGCCGGAGTGGCCTCTGTTGCCACTCTGCCGTCGAATCCCTGGGCCGCGGCCGGCGAGTTGCTGTGGGACTGCGTGGGGGCCGACCAGGCCGATGCCGCACGGTTGCTGGTCGAGACGATCGGTCGAGAAGATTGGCAGTGGCTGTGGTTGGATGGCGTGACGATCGATACGCCCCCGTGGCAGGCCCTCTTGGCAGCGGCGGCGCATGCGGGCTTCGCCATGGTGCATCGCCCGCAGTACCAGGTGGGCCGCGTGGCAATCGACCACGATTGGCAACACTGCTCAAGCCGCTGGTCGCGAAAGCATCGGCAGAGGATGGGGGCGGCGCTGCGTCGCCTGGCGGCCCTCGGCCCGGTCCGGCTGCGATTGTGCGAGCGACTGGCCCAGGAGGAGATCGAGCCCTGGCTGCGGCGGGCCATGGTACTGGAAGACCGCGGTTGGAAAGGGGCTGCCTGTACGTCGGTACTGCGCACCCCCGGCATGTTCGCTTTCTTTCTCCGCCAGGCCCGGCAATTGGCCCTTTGGAACCAATTGTCGATTGCCTTTCTGGAACTCAACGACCGGCCGATCGCTTTCTCCTACGGACTGGCTGCCAAAGGCGTTTTTCACTCGTATAAGATCGGCTATGATCCCGACTTCGCCGCTTACGGGCCGGGACAACTGTTGCGGTATCATCTCCTCGAACAGTTCCAGGACGAGCACGAGCGGCAGGCGATCGACTTCCTGGGGCCCGTCAGCGAGGCGCAGCTCCGTTGGCGTCCGAGCCTCTCTACGGTCGGCCGGCTTTGGATCGCGCCGAAGCGACTGGCCGGACGCATGGCCTTGTGGGCGTATGAGAAGCTTCACGGCGCGGCGGCTTATCGCCCTTCGGCCGAGGCGGCCATGGTCGGATGCGAGAGCGCGCAGTATTGCGATCGGAGTACTACGGAGCAGTCCGCGCGGTAAATGGCGTCAGGCGGGCTTCACCGAGGCCGCACGCGGCCCCTTGCCCTTGCGGCGCGGATCCTCTCCCGCCTCCAGTTCGTACTCGACCGTCTGCCCTTCTTGCAGATTGTCGAACCCGTGGTCGCTCACGGACGAATGGTGGAAGAAAACTTCCCCCCGTTCCCCGGAAATGAAACCGAAGCCACGATCAGAGATGATTTTGGTGATGGTACCCTGCGGCATCGCTACTACTCCTCACACCCAAGAATAAGTCGTCCAGCGACACTACCATACACCGGTTGACGCGCGACAACAAGCCCGGACGGTTAGGAGTTAGGAGTTAGAAGTTAGGAGTTAGGAGTTAGAAGTTAGGAGTTAGGAGTTAGAAGTTAGGAGTTAGGAGTTAGCCCGGATTATTCATGTAGGGTGGGTCGAGGTCGCGCAAGGCTATGGTGGGTCTCGCAAACCGACCAACCGTTGCGCAGCGCTGTGTCACGAAGCGGTAAGTTGATAAGCGACCGAAGACCCACCAGAACCACGGTTTGCTCGACGCCACCCTACAGTTTATGAATAATCCGGGCTAGAAGTTAGCGGCCCTCCTGCGAACCGGGCAAATTCGAGCATTCGGATTGTAACGATTACGGGATTTGGCTAGAGTTTGC
>JBEKZQ010000298.1:0-7920 GCA_049509675.1 Thermoguttaceae bacterium
CGTCTTGCTGCGCGACGTGGCCGAGGCGCCCTTGATGGCCGGATCGCACTCGACGACCTTCAACTCCACGGCCACGGGCAACTGGATGCCCACGCACTCGTCGTTGTAGATCAGGGCCTGGACGCCGTCGAGGTCCTCGGTCAAGTACTGCAGCTCGTCGGCCAGGCTCTCCTTGGCCAGCGAATACTGGTTGTAGTCTTCCTGGTCGAGGAAGTGCAGGTGCGTGGCGTCGGCATACATGAACTTGATGTTCCGCTTGTGGAAGTCGGCCTCGGGAAGCTGATCGCCGCCGCGGAGGGTGATATCGACCTTCTGCTTGGTGATCAGGTTCCGCGCCCGGTACTTGTAGAACGTGGCGGCGCCGCGGGCGGTGGGGCTTTGCACGTTGACCGACTCGATCGCGCAGGGCGCTTCGAGGTAGTTGATGATGCTTCCCGGTTTGATGTCTTTGGCTAACATGATGGTGACTCGCGTATTGGCAGCAGGCACACTCCGAGGCCGTACATAGCGGACGGCACACGGCGTGTGCCTGCTACATTGGGCTTACGCTTCTCCTTCCTCGCCGAGAATCGTTCCCGATTGCGGATCGACGGCCACGCCGCCGGTGATTTCCGCCAGGGCGGCCAGTACCGCCAACAGGGTGCTGGGATCGAGCAGATCGTCGCCGTCCTCTTCGTCCTCGGGGAGGTCGAGGACCTGTTCGAAGTGCAACACGTCGAAGCGGCCGTCGCAGGCTGCGATTGTCTTCAGCGCTGCATGCACCTCGGGAGTGACGGCGCCGCGCTGGAGATCTTCGGCCAATTGGACCCCCTGCTCGACGACCTCGTCGCCGCAGGTGAAGCATACGTCCAGGGCCGCATAATCCTCAGGCGACAACAGCGTGAGCGACTCGAAACGGCCGTGGCGATCGGCGCTGAGATTGGTGAGCAGATAGCGTTTGTTCAGGGCGGAGAGCACCTTCTGCACCGCTTTGAGCGTGGGTCGGCGGGCGGCGGGGAAGAGCACGAAACAGGTCTCGCGCCAGCGGTAGCGGCCGTCTTCAAAGGTCGACATCCAGCGGTACCTTTCAGTGTGCAGCGGCCAATTCTGTGGAACGTTGCGTGGCGGCCTCGACGGCGGCCATCAGGGCGGCGCGCAGCCCGCCTTCCTCCAGGGCCTGCAGGCCGGCGATCGTGGTGCCGCCCGGACTGGTCACGCGGTCCTTGAGCACGCCCGGATGCTCGCCGCTGGAGGCCACCATCTCGGCGGCGCCCAGCACGGTTTGGGCGGCCAACGCGGTGGCCATCTGGCGCGGCAGGCCCATCCGCACGCCGCCGTCGCTCAGTGCCTCGATGATCACGTACACGAACGCCGGACCGGAACCTGACAGACCGGTCACGGCGTCCAACAGTTTTTCTTCCACCTCGAAGGCCAATCCGACCGCGGCCAGCAGTCGGGCGACCAGTTGGCCGTCGGCCGCGGTCGCCCGCTCGCCCAGGGCATAGCCACAGGCGCCCTTGCCGATCAGGCAGGGAGTGTTGGGCATCACGCGGATCAAACGCGCGTCGCCGCCCAACGCTGCGGCAAGCGATGAGAGGCGAATGCCCGCGGCAATCGACACCACCAGCCCTCCGGCGGCGATCCGGCCTTTCAATTCGGCCAGGACCTTGGCCATCTGTTGCGGCTTGACGGCCAGGAAGAGTACGTCGGCCTGGGCAGCCACCTGGAGGTTGTCGGCCACGGTGCGGCCGCCGGTGGCCCGGGCGAAGCGGCTGCGGGCCTCCGCCGACGGATCGGAGGCCAACAGGTCTTCGGCGCGGACCAGCCCGGAACGCACAAACCCCTGGGCCAGGGCGGTGGCCATCTGTCCCGCGCCGATCAATCCGATGCGTTGGTCTAACATAGTCGCCATGCTAAGCCAAGACGGCGAATTTTTCAAGGGTGCGGTTTATTACCAAGCCCCCCACGCCTTGACGCCGTGCAGCCGCACGTATAGGCTGAGGAGAGCGCAAATGATCGTTCTGGATGTTCAGGGTGTCAGGAAACACTACGGTCCCGAGCCGGTGCTGGACGGGGTCGCGTTCGAGTTGCGCCCTGGGGAACGGGCCGGGCTGGTGGGGCCCAACGGCAGCGGCAAGACGACGCTGCTGCGGATCCTCGCCGAGCGCGAGGAAGCCGACGCCGGTTCCGTGGCGCGGCACCCGGCCGTGCATCCGGGCTACCTGGAACAGCAGCCGCAATGGCAGCCGGGGCGGACCCTGTGGGAAGAGGTGCAGACCGCCTTGGCCGGCCTGATGGCCCTGGAGCAAGAGGCCATTGCGACGGCCGAGGCCATGGCCGCCGGCGGCGATCCGGCCGAGCACAAGCGGTTGGCCGACCGCTACGACCATCTGCAGCACGAGCTGCACCGCCACGACGCCTACAACCTGGACCACAAAATCAAACGGGTTTTGGGCGGACTGGGCTTCCGGCCCGAGGCATTCGCGCAGCCCGTCGATTCTCTCAGCGGCGGCGAGCAGAACCGCGTGATGCTGGCCAAGCTGTTGCTGGCCGAGCCCAACCTGATGTTGCTCGACGAACCGTCGAACCACCTGGACATCGAGGCCACGGAGTGGCTGGAAGATTTCCTGGTGGAAAGCTCGGCGGCCATGATCGTCGTCAGCCACGACCGTTATTTCCTGGACCGCGTCACCAATCGCACGCTGGAGTTGTTCGCCGGCACGGTCGACAGCTACACGGGAAACTTCACCGCCTATTGGCAGCAGAAGGCGGAACGGCTGCTGGTCGAGCGGCGGACCTACGAGAAGCAGCAGGAAGAGATCGCCAAGGCCAAGGATTTCATCCGCCGGAACCATTACGGGCAGAAACACGCGCAGGCCGAGGATCGCCGCAAGAAGCTGGAGCGGATCGAGTTGGTGCCGCCGCCGCGGGAAATTGCCGCCCCGCACATGGCATTTCCTAAAGCCGCTCGATCGGGCGACCTCGTGATCCGTGCCCACGACCTGGCCAAGGGGTACGACCGGCCCTTGTTCGCCGATTTCAACGTGCAAGTCGTTCGCGGCGAACGCTGGGGGCTGCTGGGGCCCAACGGCTCCGGCAAGACCACCCTGTTGCGCTGCCTGCTCGGGCTGGAGCAACCGGACGCCGGGCGCGTGCAACTCGGGCAGGGGCTCACGATCGGCTATTTCGATCAGCATCTCGCCAAGCTCAACAACGAAGCGGCCGTGGTCGACGCCATCCGTCCGGAGCACAAGCAGATACAGCAGCAGCAACGCCGCGACCTGTTGGCCCGCTTCGGGTTGACCGGCGATACGGCCCTGCAAGACGTGGGCCTGCTCAGCGGCGGGGAGCGCTGCCGGGCGGCCCTGGCCCGAGTGGCGGCCCTGGATGCCAACCTCCTCGTCTTGGACGAGCCCACCAACCATCTCGACTTGTGGGCCCGCGATGCCCTGGAACGGGCGCTGATCGACTCGCAGGCCACGCTGTTGTTTGTCAGCCACGATCGCTACTTCGTCAATCGCGTGGCCGATCACCTCATGATCCTGGAAAACGGCCGCATCCGCGTCATGGAAGGGGACTACCAGGCCTACCAACTCTTGTTGCACGCCCGGGGCGAAACGGAAGGCCAAGCGAGCGTCTTCAAAGAGCACCCGGCGGTGAAATCCGCCGATGCGAAGTCGGCGAGCAAACAGCCCGTGCAGGGAAAGTCGGCCGACGGGCAGGCGAAAGCCCGCAAGTCCGCGGACCGGCGGTCGGCGGACAGGAAGTCGGCGGCAAGAAAACCATCGGCAGGCAAGAAGTCGGGCAAGCTTGACAATCCGGCAAAAACGGCCCAGCCCAAACGCCGTTTTCCTTTCCGCAAAGTGGGGGAAATCGAGGACGAAATCTTCGCCTTGGAAACGAGCATCGAGGGGCTTCAACAAGAACTGACGCTGGAGGCCACCTATCGCGACGGCGAGCGTGTCCGTCAGATCATGACGAGGATCGCCGAACATCAGCAGGCCCTGGCCACGCTCTACGAACATTGGGAAGAAGCCACGCAGCGGAATTGGTGACGGGCAAGGGAGTTAGCGGTTCCCTCTCCATCCGGGAGAGGGGGACCGTCTTGCAACCAACCAGTTCTTGAGTTTGTGCGCATTGCCCCCCGCCCCACGCCCCCCGCCCCCCGCCCCCCGCCCCACGCCCCACGCCCCCCGCCCCACGCCCCACGCCCCACGCCCCACGCCCCACGCCCCACGCCCCACGCCCCACGCCCCACGCCCCACGCCTTACTTGCAACCAACCAGTTCTTGAGTTTGTGCGTATGGGGCTCGCCGACCATGCTGCGTTTGGTGTCCGTCGTCCCACCCTTTCGACAGCAGAAACCGTATCGATTTCACCGGCGCCGGCTGATTGTGGCGGAAACTCCTGCCGCCCGACCGCGGCGTGACGTACATTTTCTCAGGCGTCATTCACAGAACCGCCGTCGGGAACTACACGTTGTGCTTTCCTTCCTGCTGTTGATCGCATTGACGAACGTCGGCCTCGGGTTCGGCCTGGCCCTCTATCTGGGTCGCCGGTTCCGCATGGTCACCGCTGCGGCCAATTGGCCGATGGCCGGCGTCTCGCTGGAGTCCTCACTGGCCGAATTGCTGCACCAGAGCGGAGGGCCGGCGACGACCGCCACGGCGACAGCGTCGCCGGCAACGACCACCGGAGAGGCCCAGGAGGTCGGCAACCTGGATCGGCTCGCCTTGATTGGCGTTCAGCGGGCGTTGGAATCCTTTACGACCCAGGTGGTCGCCATCGACGGACTACTGCGGCAATCCGTCCCGGATTATCGTGCTGACGCCGTGGAGAACTGTCTGCGGATGCTTGGGGAAGCGAGCACGCAGTTTGCCGCCGATCGCCAGTCGGTCGCCGGCCGGTTAGGTGAGCTGACGACGACGCAGGCCCACCGCGACGAGCTTTGCCGCGAGTTGCAGGCGGCTCTCAAGGCCGAGGACGCGGAACTGTCGATCATCGGGCAAGGCATTGCCGCCTTCCGGCTTGCGGCGGGCTTGGAAGACCAGTGCCGGCAACTCCTCGGGCAGGTCAGTCGCCTGATTGCCGCCAGCCATCGGCTGCGCGATCTTCTCGATCGGATGCTGGAACCGGCGGCCGGCGCCGCGGCCGGACAACTTCCGGGCCGCGACGACAACCTGACCGGCTTGGCCAATCGACACGGACTGAATGCCGACCTGGCCGCCTGGTGGTCTAACGATCCGCACCGTCTCCACCAGTTGAGCGTAGCCCTGCTGGACGTGGATGACTTCGGGCAGATCAACGAGCGTTTCGGTTGCCGGGTGGGGCACGACGTATTGCACGCGGTCGGCCGGATCCTCCTGGCCCAGCCGCACGGCGCGCTTACTCTGGCCCGCTTTGCCGGCCAGCGATTCGCCTTTCTCTTCCCCGACATGGATGCCCACTATGCGACCAACGTCATGGAGCGGATCCGCCAGACGGTTGGCGGTGCGGTGTTCCGGCACCACCAGGAGGAGATCCGGATCACCGTCAGGTGCGCCGTGACCGAGGCCCTGCCCGACGACACGGCGACGCTGCTGCTGGCACGGCTGGAAGCGGCCCTGAGCGGGGCGAAGGGGACCGGCCGCGATCAGACTTTCCTTCAGGACGGCAAGAGTGCGACGCCGGTCGCTGCGTTGAGTTTTTCGCCGGAGATTCAGCACGTCACGCTGTGACGCCGCCGGCAGCGGCGTGGACGAAACGTAGGACGGAATTGGCAATCCGTCCTACGGGCAACCCGGGGCAGGAGAACTGCAAAGTTGCGAAGTCTCCCGGGACACAGGTCCATTGCGTACACTAGCCCGAAGCGCCAGCGAGGGATTTCCGGCGATTCTCCCTTGCTGGCGCGTCGGGCCAGTGCCCAAACGTGCTTGGTTGACACGTTGGGTGCCACTGCTGGCTTGTCCAGCAGTGCTGGAAACACGGTTGGGCGAGCCAACCGTGGCACTCGTCATCTCATGTCGGTCGGGGCATTAGTATTGCGCATCGCGGCATTGCAGTTCTCCTGCCCGGGGGATCGCGGTGGCAAAGGCGAAAGCTCCTGATTATAATATCTATTCGTGGGGTAATTGCCGCGCGGCAGGGTGAAAGTCGCGGGACCGTCGCTGCTGGAGATGACATTGTGGCCGAGCCAGAGCAAGAACATCCGGATTTCGCCGAATTGGACCTGAATGCCGAGGAATTTGCGCCGGTCGAGGAGGAGACGTTCTCCGCCGAACCTGCGGCCGAATCGCCGCCGGCGGGGCTCCCCGCGGATCTCGAAGCAACCGCGGATTTTGTTGCCGAACCGGCGGGCGAGGACGAGGCGGCCGCCATTTCCGAGGCCGATCTTGTGCCTGGCGAGGAAGCTCCGTTGGAGTCCGTCGAGGCCGTTTTGGAGGGCGCGGGCGAGGAAGCAGCGACACCGCACAAGAAAAGCCTTGCCTGGCTGTTTCACTTGGAATGGATGGGCCTGGTGCTGGTTCTTCTCGCCATCTATCCGCTGGTGAGCCTGGTGGTGCCCAATGCGATCTGGACGGCCGCCTACCTGGTCCTGCTCTTGCTGATCCCCGCCGCTCTATGGCTGACGCGCAAGGTGTGGAGGGAGCCCATCGTGAGTGCCACCTACACCGTGCTGTTGGCGGTGACGGTGGCCGCTCTGCTGACGGCCGTCTATTGCCTGGGTTTGGAACTGGCCGATTACGGCTGGCAGTTCAAGCCCCAGCGGGCGGCGTCCGTCATGGTCGCGCCGGGTGCCGCAAGAATTCACAGCCTCTAGCTGTGATCCCGTCGCCGCCGCTGATACTCGCGGCTGGCGGTTTCCAGGACGCGGCGCTCCTTGCGCGTCAGGCGCGCTTCGCCCTCGCGATGGATCTTGTCCAGGATGCGGTCCACTTCTTCCTCGCGCAGATCGTCTTCATCCTCTTCCTCCGAGGCGTGGACCCGCAGTCGCGGCCGCGCGCCCACGCGGGGCCAGGACCAGTGGCCGGGCAACAGGCGGCCCAAGTTCCACCTTTGCTGAAAATACAAGAAGGCCAAGGCCGCTCCGGCCAGGTGTACCCCATAGGCCACGTTGGCCGTTCCGGACGCCACGTTGTGCTGGCCTCCCGCACCGGTGGCCCCAAGGATGTCGAACGCCACCACCACCACGCCCAGCACCCAGGCGGGCATGGGCAGCACGAACATGAACAGCAACATGCGGCGGGGAAAGTTCAGGGCATAGAGTATGGTCACCCCGGTCACCGCTCCCGACGCCCCCAAGACGATGAGGTCGGCGCCGGGCTGTTTCAGGTCGCACGTAGTGGGCACGCCGGACAAGCGGTTGCAGATGGTCCAGGCCAGGGAACCGGCCGCCAACAGGGCCAGGTAGAGGCGCACGAATTCCTTCGGGCCATAGAGATCCTCGATGTCCCGGCCCAGGAACCACAGGGCGAGCATGTTGAAAAGAATGTGGCTGAACGAGGCGTGCGCGAAGCCATACGTGACGAACTGCCACCACAGCCACGGGTGGACCAACGTGCCCACGCGAACCGAGAGCCAGTTGTTGACCTGATCACTGGGCGGCGAGAACAGCGCGTTGGCGAGAAACACCCCCGCGTTGATCAGGATCAACGTAACGACGGCGGAACGAGGGGCGCCCAAGGCGAACGAAGGCCGTTCTTGGCGGTAATAGTCGCGATCGTAGATTCCCACTCCGTTAGCGTGTCCCTTGGCCGGCCTGCGCCATGGCGCGGGCCCGCTGATCAATGCGCCGCGCGGCGTCCAATTGAAGTTTGGCGATCTGGCGGGCAATATCCATGTTCTCGGCGATCATCTTTTCAATCGCAGCCTGGAAATCGGCCACCCGCTGTTGCAGGCGCGATTGGTGCTTGGCGACCTCGCGGGCTTCCTTCGCCGCTTGGGCATACTGCACTTTCAACT
>JBEKZQ010000299.1:0-7909 GCA_049509675.1 Thermoguttaceae bacterium
CTGGTCCTGGGCCTCTTTGTCGGCGTCTTCCAGGTATTGCTGGTCGCGGGTAATCGTTTCGAAGAGATCGACGTACAACGACCGCGCCAGATGGTAGTTCTTGAACAGGTTCTTGTAATCGTGCAACTTCCGCACGTACTTGTGGTCGGGGCCGATGCAGTCCTTGGGATCGTTCGGCCCGGCAGGCTGGCCGTCGCGCAGGTACTCGGTGAGCACCTCTTTGTCGGCGCCGGCCAGCAGCGATTTCTTTTCCGCCTCGGACAGGCCGGCGAAATAGTCGTGCCGATCCAGAGGCATGTTCTCGTAGAGCGTCCACGGTCCATGGCTGGCCATCAGCCGCGTCAACTCGCGGTCGTTGAGTTTCATGGTCGGTTCCAAACCGACTTTCTTCTCGGCCACGCCGTTGACGCGGAACTCACCCAGGTACTGGCCGCCCTTCTGCACCTCTTTCTCCTCGACCACGTACAGGATCATCTTGTCGCTGATGCCGTTGGGCACCGGGGCGTCGGTCGTCACGGCGACCTTGCCGGTTTGCATTTTCTGTCCGGGATCGCAGTTGTACCACACCCGGCCACGACCCAGGAGCAGCAGATTCAGTTGTCGGCGGGCGGGGATGATTCCCAGTTTGCCGTCCTCGGCCTTTTCGGCCTCCAGCAATTCCGTGTTCTCTTTGGTGGTGCGCGCCAACGCGGTCTCCAACTCGTTGGCCTTCTTGCACCAGTATTCGCGCGTCTTGAGCGTCCGGCCTGCCATGTAAAAGAAGGCCAAGGCCGCGAAGAAAACCAGGAACGCGAGGACTTTGTTCCAGATGCTCATGCTGTCTATGATATTCAGCCAGAGGAAGGGCGTCAAGCTGCGGCGACTATCCTGGTTTTTTTCTTGCTGCGCGAGCGAAAAGCAGGGTGGGTCGAGCGCAGCGAGCCCCGCCAACAACGCTTTGACCATTTCCTGGTGGGGCTCGCCGAGCTTCGCTGCACGACGGTGCCTGTCTACACTCTGTCCCCGTTGGCGCGCGGCGGGGGGTGCGACACCCATCCGCATCTCCCGCGCCGCATGTTGGGTGCCGCATACAGCAGTCCGTTGAAGAAGCGACTTGTCGGTGGTTTGGGTGCCACTGCCCCCACCCCAACTCTCTCCCGGTGGGAGAGGGGGACGATTTCAGAGGCTGATGCGGCGGCGCACGTAGCCGGTCACGTGCTGGTCGGGATGCGCGGCCGCCGTAAGCCGCAATTCCGGCAACAAGGCCAGAAACACGCTGAATAGCGACGGATCGAAATGCGTGTCGCGCTCCTGCTCCATGATGGTCAGGGCTTCCTCTTCGGGAAGGGCCGCGCGGTAGATGCGATTGTGGGTCAAGGCATCATAGACGTCCATCAAGGCCACGATGCGGGCCGTCTCGGGGATCGCGGCCCCGCAGAGGCCGCGGGGATATCCGTGACCGTCCCAACGCTCGTGATGGCATAGGGCAATGTCGTGGGCCATCTGCAACATGGGCGAGGCCGAGTCAGCCAGCATCTGCGCGCCGATCTCGGCATGGGTCTTCATGATCTCGAATTCTTCGGCGGTCAGTTTGCCCGGCTTTTGCAGCACGGCATCGGGAATGCCGATCTTGCCGACGTCGTGCATGGGGGCCGCCATGCGGATGTTGTCGACCTGCTCGACGGGCCAGCCCAGGACTTCCGCCATCAGGGCGCTGAACAGGCCGGTCCGCTGAATATGGGCCCCCGTTTCTTCGTCGCGATATTGCGAGGCGCTGGCTAGACGCAGGATCGTTTCTTCCTGGACGCGGCGGATCGTCTCGGTCTGCTCGCGGACCTTCCTTTCCAACTCATGGGTATACCGACGATTGGCGATCCGCAGATCGCGATGCTCCAGGGCCTTGCGGACCTGAAGCAGGAGTTCTTCGGCCTTCACGGGCTTGATCAGGTAGGCGTGGGCTCCCCGGGTGAGCGTCTCGATGGCCAGGTTGGTTTCCTCCAAGGCCGTGAGCATGATCACTTCCACGTCGGGGAAGGCGGCCTTGATGCGCGGCAGCAACTGGGCGCCGGAAGTGCCGGGCATGGTGATGTCGAGCGTGACCAGGTGGACTTCGTTCTGCTGGAGATGTTCCCAGGCCTCGGCGGCACTGCCCGCCTCGCTGTTGTCATAGCCCTCGTCCTTCAGCCAACGGCCGATCACCGTGCGCATGTACGGTTGATCGTCGACCACCAGGATCTTTGCCCCCGTCGCAACGACGGACGGACTTGACGAGTCGGACACGATAACCTCATCGCATGGAACGCGGAATCGTGACTTTCTGCCCTCGGGCCGTGCCGCGCGCCGGCACGCGCGGCGCCGCACCCGGCATACTCAAGCGTAGGCCAAATCGCGTGAACGGGGCCGGGCGGGGGCGGAGAAGATCGGCCGCCCGGGCGAGGTATCCGCTAGAATCGAAACTATCCGCGCGATCCGCATTTCGGGTGGAAAAGGGAATCGACCGCTACCCCCAAACGGCGATGCTCGGATTGACCGTGTAGCCGCACTCGGTGCAGGTGGGCGCGTTGACCGATACTCGGCCCGTGTCGCAGGCCGGGCAGGCGTCCATGTCCAGGAGCAGTTTCACTTCCCGGCCCAGGGTCACGCCGCAATGGCGGCAAGAGCGGGTCTTGCGACAATCCCAGTTCCCCCAACAGTTCGGACAATGATCTTGCGGCACGACTTGAATGTCACCGTCGACCACGTAGCGCTGCATCGGCGGCTGGTCACGGGTCTGGAACGGTTCCTTGCCCGGCATCGCGCAGAGCCCCGCTTGCAGCAACGGCAAAACGTCCTCGCGCTTGGAGTCCCAAACCTCGATCTCCATGTTGAACGCCACCGAGTATCGCTCGCCCAGCGCCCGGCTCATCTCCGCCAGCAAGCTGCGCACCCGGTCAATCTCCTGCAAACCGAGCATTTGGTCAGTAATCTTCCCAAGTTCATCAACAATCGGTTCGGTAACCTCAAAGGCGGACTGATCCATGGCAAAACTCCTGGTCGAGGAAGGACTGCCGCAACCGTTCAGGGGCCGGGGACTGGTCCATTTTTCGGCCGGAAGACGCAGTTCTGCGAATCGACGATGGCCGAAAACATGGACCTGTCCCCCTCCCGGCCAAAGGGGACAGTCCCATTTTCGCGGCCATGCTGCGCATGGCAGGCGAAAATCGGGACAGTCCCCCGTGAACGGTTACGGACTGCCAAACTCTAGGTCGAGAATCCGGCAGGGGAAAATCGGGGGGAAAAGGGGACAGGCACCTGTTGCCGGAGCGGCCCTTCGGTGGGCACGATGCTTGCATGGTCGCGCACAAAAGGTGCCTGTCCCCTTTTCCCGTCGCGGTATTGCACGTAGAACCGGAAAAGCCATACCAAGGACTCCACCCAAGGGGTAGAATTGATTCGATGAACACACCCAAGACGAACGGATCGGGAAAACTCTCAGGCCAGACGCTCTTTCTGGCCGTGTCGGTCGTCGTCAGCTTCTCCGTGCTCGGCTACCTGCTGCTGGCCGACCACGGGCCGGCGGGGGGCATACGTGGTCAGCCCCCCCGCGCCCAGGTCGCCGATCCGCCCTTGGCGGCCGATGGCGCTGCGGAAGGCGCCGTCTCCGCGCTGCGGCTGGCGGATATTCCGTTCGACGGTTCCCGGGCCTACGGCTATCTCAAGCAGTTGTGTGCGATCGGGCCGCGCCGCAGCGGTTCGCCGGGGATGGCGGCGGAACAAAAGTTGCTGGCCGCCCACTTCCAAAAATTCGGGGGGCAGGTCGAGTTCCAGCGCTTTCACGTGCCCCATCCCGTGGATGGCTCAGATACCCCGCTGGCGAATCTGATCGTGCGCTGGCACACGGACCGCAAAGAGCGGATCCTGTTTTCGGCCCATTACGACACGTTGCCCTATCCGATGCGCGATCCGATCGATCCGCGGGGCGTGTTTGTCGGGGCCAACGACGGCGGCAGCGGCATCGCCGTGCTCATGGAACTGGCCCGGTCGATCGACGACCTGCCCACGCGCTATGGCGTGGACTTCGTCTTTTTCGATGCCGAGGAATTCATTTTCAGCGAAGAAGGCCGCTTCTTCCTGGGGTCCGAGTATTTCGCCCGCGACTATGTGAACAACCCGCCCCCGTTCCGTTACCGCTGGGGCGTGCTGCTGGACATGGTCGGCGGCAACGAACTGCAACTCTACCAGGAATACAACAGCTTGGGGTGGAAAGACACGCGGCCGCTGGTCGAAGAGATCTGGGCCACGGCCGCCCGACTGGTGGTGAAGGAGTTCATCCCACGCGGGAAGCATCAAGTCAGCGACGATCATCTGGCCCTGCACAACATCGCCGGCATCCCCACCTGCGACATCATCGATTTCGACTACCGGCCCTGGCACACGCGGGGCGATACCGTGGACAATTGTTCTGCCCTGAGTCTGGCGAAAACCGGTTGGGTGCTCCAGGAGTGGTTGAAAGGGGTGCGATGAATCATTGGTCCTCGGCGGCGATATCGCTGTTCTTGTTGGCATGCGCCTCGGCCTTGATCGTTTCGCACCTCCGCGCATGGCGCTCGGCCGCGGGGCGGCAAGTTGACCCCGAGGAACTGGACTACTGCCGCCGGCAATTCCGCCGCCGCATGCAAACCAGCCTGATCCTGGCACTGTTGGCCGTGGCGATCTTCGCCGGCGAGTTGTTGACGCCCTGGGTGGGAACCAAGCAGTTCAAGCAGTTCGCCATGTTTTTTTGGGGCGGCGTGATGGTCGCCCTGCTGTGGGTCGCGGTCCTGGCCGTGATGGACCTCATGGCCACGCGCCGCTACTACAGCCAGGTGCGACGGAGCCATCGTCAGGAACAGGCCAAACTACAGACCGAGTTGCGGCGGCTCCGCTCCCGCGACAGCAACGGCAAGGCCCGGCTGGAACGCCCCAAATCCAATGGTCAGCCGCGGGAGTGAGCGCCATGATGCACCTGGATCCGTTTCGTCTCAGCCTGGCCTTCGGGCCGGTGGCCGTGTACCTGGTGCTGCTGGGCGCCATGAACCTGGCGCGGCGTCCGTTCCTGGTGTCGGGCATGCGCGACGTGACCGCCTTGGGCCTGGCCATTTCCGGCTTCGTCATTGTAGGCCCGATCACGCTGTTCTTTCCCGAGGCCGCCGCGGCCCATTTCGGTCCCTACATCTGGGCCTTCCTGTTCGCGCTGTATGCGCTGTGCCTGGTGCTGGTGATCCTGCTGCTCCGCCCGCGGCTGATCATCTACAACATCCCGGCCGACCATCTGCGGCCGATCCTGGCCGAGTTGGTCGATCACATCGACCCCGAGGCGCGTTGGGCCGGCGACAGCCTGATGCTGCCCGGGTTGGGCGTGCAGTTGCACATCGAGAACCTGGCTTGGATGCGCAACGTCTCGCTCGTGGCGGCCGGGCCGCACCAGGACTATCAAGGCTGGCGGCGCCTGGAACAAGCGCTGGCCGCGGCCCTGGCCCACGTCGAGGTCTCGCCCAACGCCCGCGGGGCTACCCTCCTGAGCATGGGCCTGATGATCGGAGCCGCGCTCTGCTACTCGATCGCCCTGGACCCGCAGGCCGTGGCCCGGGCGATGTTCGACATGTTTCAGCTTTGAGGGCCCGCCGCGGGCGGAAAAGCCGCGCCAATCCGTTAGTCGCCCCAATAAGGCCGTTGGCCAGTTCGATTTCTCCGCCGCGCAACCGGCTACCGCGCGTCGTAACCGAAACCGGCGAGGACATCGCGGAAAACCTCCCGGCAAAGTTGTTGCTGGGGGCCGGATAAATCGGTCCGCCACCGCCCCACCGAACTGGAAAGGTCCTGGCTGGTGCGATGCTCGCGCATTTCGCCGCTCTCCTGCGAAGCGCCGGCAAGGACCTCGCGCATCAGCGCCGGCGAATGCTCCAGTCCAAGGTAGTCGAACAGGGCGTGAAGCGTTGGCTCGGGTTGACCGGCCAAGTCCTCGTACCTGACCAGGTGCGCCCGGTCCCGCCGCTGCTGCCAGTCCGCCAATAGACGGCTCGCCGAACCGCCGAGACCCACGAAGAATTCCTCGTCGTTGCGGGCCGACTGCTGGCCGAATTCGTTTGTTCCGCGTTTGGCGTTGAATGCCTGGATCGAACAGGCGACGTCGCGGAAGTCTCGGACCAAGAACACTTCTTTGGTCCCCTCATAAAGTTCCCAAGCCAGGCGCGGCGTAGAATCCGGCAGCGTTTTCTCCACAAAGAATCTCGCCCGCGGCTGCCCCTGGCTCTCCGCCACGCGCGCATAAAAGGAATCGATGCTCGCCTGACAGAACTGCCCGAGTTGCTGGGGACGCTCTCGGCCCAGCCAGTGGTCCATGGCCGGTTCACGCAGCAGCGGAAAATCGTAAAACGGATTTGAACCGCTCTGCCGCAGGTCGTCGAAGAAGTGGTACGCCGCGCTGGTGCAGCGATCGGTGGGCCGGGCGTTCACCTTCAATTGGTGCAGCGAATACCGGCCGTACCAAACCTCGTACGGATGAGACCGATACGCCACAATCTCCGGATGATGGCTGAGAATCTGCATCAGCCACGTGGTGCCCGTGCGCCCCAGGCTCGTGACGAAGATCGGCTGGAAGCGAGGATCATAGCCGGTCTGCAAAGGTCGATGGCGGCCACGGATCGTGGCCAACGGACAGGAACTGTCGTCTTCGAAGACCGCCTCGACCTGGAACTCGAATGTCTCCGGCAAGCCGAGCACGCTGATCGCGGTGGCAAACCCCGACGTGCCCGCCCAGGGAATTTGCGGATCAACGGCGGCGACGTCGTCCCGCAATTCTTGGACGAGCGCCTCCCCGACGACTAAATCCTTGCTCCAGATGCGCACGCGAGAGACCGGGCGCTGGCTGCCAACGGCCCAGCCAACGACTTGGACCGCGTAGCTGTCAAAAACCTGGCCGGCCGCGGGGATGTCGAGCCACAGGCCGCTCAACACATCGCTCCGGCGGGCTTTTGCAATGTGGCTGATTTCAACCGCTGGCATGAGTCTATCCGTCCCTTTCTTACTCTCCGCCACGACGAAGATCGGCTGGACGCGGGGAACGCAGCCGGTCGGCAAAGGTTGATGGCGGCCATGGATCGTGGCCAACGGACAGCAACAGCCGTCCTCGAAGACCGCCTCGAGCTGGAACTCGAATTTCTCCGGCAAGCCGCGCACGCTGATCGCGGTGGCAAACCCCGCCGTGCCTGCCCAGCGAATCCGCGGATAAGCAGCGGCAACGTCGTCCCGCAGTTCTTGAACGAGTGTCTCCGCAGTCAGTACATCCTTGCTGGAGATGCGCACGCGACAGACCGGGCGCCGGGCGCCAATGACCCAGCCAACGACTTGGACCGCGTAGCTGTCAAAGGATTGGCCGGCCAAAGGGATGTCGAGCCACAGGCCGCCCAGCAAGCGGTCTCCGCGGGATTTTTCAATATGGGTAATTTCAACCGCTGGCATGAGTCCGACCATCCCTTTTTCGCCCCCCTTCCAGTATCCCCAGACTATCGCTTTTTTGCCGTTTCGGATCAAGCGTGATTTCTTAACCCCTGAGAATCGGACGCAGGCTTCTGTCGGAATCGCTCCGCGCGACCGCGCCAAAGCAAACGGGAGAAAGTGACGGAATTCATTGGCCGACGCTCGATGAGGATCTTTCGATTGGGGCTTTGGTCAGGTAAGGGGCGGAAAAAGCTGACACCGAATTTGGAAAGAATAGGCATTGTGACACTGCTATAATCTACCCATGTTATCTGGATTTGGTGATTGTCAGCTTTCCTAACCTGGGTGTCACCTTTTCTCTCCCCGATGGGTGAAAAAGGGGTCAGAACTATTTTTCATTCCGTGTGGTCTTTCGTGACCGGTTCCGGGCGCAGGATACATAACTCTTGGCAGAAATCGCCCGTTTGTGCTT
>JBEKZQ010000003.1:0-38038 GCA_049509675.1 Thermoguttaceae bacterium
GGGACCAAGGCCCCACTTTGTCCACCCGGGCACGAAACGTCTCAGCGACTGGCAATAACTGGCGTCGTCGGCCTCGATGGCAACAAATGGCATGAGCCAATCGACATGGCCGCCGATGTCGAGTGGATATGCATCCTGCGGGTGGCCTTCGCCTGCCCACTCCGTCATCAGCACCAGCCTTTGGCAGCCGGCGACCGATAGCGGGCCCACGGGGGTCGGCTCCTGCCCGCCTCGGAGGGTCCCACTGGCATACAGCGGCCTGTCGGCAACCCGGTCCGGGTAGATTTTGCAGGTTGCGCAGGCTTCGGGTCCCATCCGCCGGTCCAAGCCAACCAGCGTAGAAAACTCCTTGGACTGCGGCGGCAACTCGAAGGCGATCTCGCAGCAGGAGTGCGTTCCTACCCCCAGGTCTGCCGTGACATCCCCACTGGCGAGTGGGTCGCCTTCCACGTTCTCGTTCCGCCGCCAGGGCCATCGGTGCAGTCCGACCTTCTCGCTGAGCGTTTTCGCCGACAACAAGGAGAGCGGTACTTCGTTGGCCGCACGGAAACTCTCTCGCCAAATGGAATCGATCGGCACAAGAATCATTGTCGAAGACCAATTCGGCTGCGCGAGCAGGTATGCCGTGGGCGGGCTACCTCGTTTGGCCGATGGCGATGCCTTCGTGAATCCCACCAACATCATGTCACGATGGCAGGTTAGTACGGCTCCCTGCACCGTCTCGAGCCTTCCGATTACCGCGGCCGGTCCCAAGGGGGGGTAAATGCCGTCATCCAGGACAGCCCGCATCACATCCGCCTCGGGAACGTAGAGCTCTCCAATAGCATCAAATGGGACCATCGTGCTGCCGTTTTTCGTCAACGCCTTCAGGCCCCGGTCTGTCCAGCGTATGGCGGTGGCAGTCAACCTGGTTCCACCAGTTAGCACCAGCGATCCGGGTTCGCCCTCAGGCGGCCTGTCCAGGTTGCTCCTGACCCGCAGCACACTCTCCGCGCGCACGGCCACGCCGTGCGGGTCGGCGGTGACGAGCGATCCCTCCGGGGAAACCAAGAGATGCGCCGGCATGTCCTCTTCTTGAGATGCCGGCAGGAAGCCGGCGATTCTGCCGGGCAGCACGTCGCCGTTGGCCATCACGACGTGAGGGCCTTTCAGCCTAGCGCAGCGGGCCGTGTCCTGGAGCATTCGCGCCGGGTTCTGGGTGCCAAACAGGCGACGATTTCCAAGCATCGCCTGGTCGGACCACCAGACGTCCTTGCGGAACACCGCCGCCGAGGCGTGCGAACCGTCAAAGAACAGCGCGTAGAACCTGCCCGCGTCTTCTGCCCGAGCGGCCGACGCGGCGATGCCGATCGCCAGCGATGCGAGCATCCGGACTTGAAGGGCACTCATCAGATGGCGCCGGGCGGCACTTCACGGAGGCACGATGGCGGGTCGCTCGATTCCGCTGCCGGGACCGTGGCCATTCGCTGCCGAATTCCCGCGAGTTCCAATGCCGTTTATAAAGGGTTCGCTGGAGGCGCCGGCTCCTGGGACTGCGGGCGTTCTGGCGATGGTCCACATCACATCATCTTGGTGTTTGCCGGCCGCAACGTGGTTTCCGTCGGCGATTCCTGGCCGGCACGCCCCCAAATCCGTCCACACATACCACGCATTGCTCGAAGCAGTGGGAGAATCCTCGCTTTCGTGATGAAGATGAAGCTTGAGTACCAGTTGCAGTTGAACAACTCGATCGTTACATGCTCTCGTATGCCCGTAGCCCACTTCATCTTGTACGCGTAAGCCTCACCGCCGAAATCAAATTCCTCGACCTGTTCCTTATGTAGCTGTTCCAGGACCTGGTAAAGCAGAACCGTGCCGGGTGACGACTTCTCGAAGGTCTCGTCAAAGTCATTCACCAGGAAATGCAGTTTTCTGCCGCTCGCAAGATAGTATTCCAGTGCAATTGGAGTATCATCGAGATAAGAGAGCCAAATTCTCAGTTGGCCACGCCTGGCGAAATCCTTGGCGACCTCCGTGTAGAATCCTCTTCTCGCCCCAGATGAGGAAATGTCACTCCCCCGCGATCCCTTCCAACTTGCTTTCGACACCGCCATCGCCGCCTTAATCGCTTGATCCATTTCCTCGGGGCGGCTGAACTCAGTGACACGGTAATTCTGCCTGGATAGGACTCGCACTTTTCTTCGAATGCTGTGCCGGCGCTCGCGGTTCAATACTTTGAGCAGATATTCCTCGAAGTTGTCCCCGATCTTGATTTGAGGCGACCGGCGACCGGCAGAAGTCAATACACGTATGCGATGCTGGCGGCCGAGATCGTGGAGCGATCCTAGATACGGCAATCCCGCGTCGATATTCACCAAGTTGGCCCAATCCCATTCGTTCCGATGATTGGCCAGGCATCTCAGTACTGCGTCAACCCCCTCGATCAACGAGCGATCGCGTCGATAGAGAATAGTGCTCCTCGGAGTAATGGCATTAGCTGCAAATGAAACCGTTCTTACTGAAAGCCCTCTAAGACTAGTTATCTTCCTCATGAGAAATGCGACTGCGCACAACTCGCGGTCCTCGTTTTCCACTGCAACAACAAAGGGTTCATCTTCCGAGCCGAAATGCTTCCACCAAAGCATTTGCCAAGTCCATGAATAGCAGGGCTCGCGGAAGTCGCTGTGCGCAATCAGGTCGTTCCAGGGCCCCTCCAACTTTTCAAGTTCGCTCAATTCTCGAATTAATCGAGCTTGCATGAAACGTGTCCTCTAGGAAGATGTTTTGCCTTCAATACCCGAAGCGGGCAGAATTCCGGGCCGGCTGGAGCAATGCAAAGGAACGCAGTCACTTACGAAATCAAGCAACGCGGTGTGACGAAGGCGCTATCGTGCCATCCCCCAGGATCCTAATAAGCCTTGTATTGGACCGCAGCCTAACAAAGAACGGCCGCCCCTTCAATGGCCACGCCAGCAGAACAGCGGTCTGAAGAAAAGAAACGTAGTAGATGGCCGCTACCGTGACGAAACCGTTCTTGGCATGCGCCTTCCGTGACTGATCATTTCCCGACTCAACGGCTGCGAGTATTTGTGATGTGTGCGTGGGCCAGCGAAGGCCGCTGGCAACGCCGGCGAGCAGCCGGGAATATACCCCCCGGCGGCGATAATGCGGGCTTACGAAGGCATTTCCGATGAATACAGCATCTGGAGGAAGGCTGAAAACAATGTTCTTGTCGGCGTATCGTGCGTAGGTCAGGGTATAGTTGCTTCCAAACACCCAGCAAATCCCCATCGCCTGCGCCTCACCCGGGAGTTCGATGAGGAAGCACTTGTTTCCCATTTGCCAGAAGTCCCGAAACACGTGCGCCGTGGGCGAGTCATCTGGGACGCCCAGACAATTGAGAATAGCGTGCAAGTCGGCAGGTTCAGCGCGCTTCAGAAGGCAAGCCGCGTCCGATGCGCGGCCCTGGAAAGGGCACACATCGAGCCTCACGATAAAGTGCTTCCTGAGATGAAGCAGGCATAGCGGAAGACAGCAATAACAGAGCCGGACCAGAATCTCAAAGTACTCCCTCCTGCTCAGGAGATGCCAAGCCTGCGCCAGTTTGTGGCAAACCAATTCCGCCAACTTCATGCGAGCTGATCCTTGATCAAATCGTGGCCATCAGGCGCAGCATCATGAAATCGAATAACCCAACAAACTCATCTCAAGCTTCCAGCGAAACTCCTCGATTTCGCGAGGCACCACCAGGCGACGCAGGCAAAGCGGGTTATCGCCAATCCGAAATACCCCGCCAACGCTGGTCACCGCAGTACGATAGCCCAACTCGCGCGTCAAATGCACGGTCTCGGTGTTCCAGTGGGGCTCGCGAATGGGCGCGGGATACGAAAAATGGATCAGAGGTGATGCGATTTCTCTTTCGAGGATTTCTTTGGATTGCCTCAGTTCCTCGAACGCACGCGCGCCGTCAACGTAGGCCAGGTTGGGATGTTGCATGGTATGCGACCCAATGATATGTCCCGCTCGGTGCAAAGCGCGAACCTGGTCCCAGTCCATCATCAGCCGCAGATCTGCGGGCAGACGAACGTCGAGGCCCTGTTCAATGTCATCCAGGAAGGAATCTCTCTGATTGACGGAAAGCGTTGCGCAGCGCTCCGAGGCCGACAGGAACGCCTCTCGTGTACATCGCTTTTCTGGTAGTGGCCAGTACCGTCCGGTCCGCGTGTCGTGCCATTCGCTGCACGCCGTTGTGAAGAAAGCATACCGCAGGCGCGAGAACCATGGCGGCTCGCCGTTGCCCACGGGCCCCACGGTCACATAGAAGGTCGCTGGCACTCCCCAGCGTTTCAGGATCGGCGCGGCAATCTCGTAATTGTCGAGGAAGCCATCGTCGAAGGTCACGGCCACCGCGCGCGCTGGAATAACGGCTTCTCCCCTTGCGAAACTATCGATGTCGTGGAGAGAAACGGGATGAAAATGCTCCGCAAGGAGTCGCATCTGGCTCTCGAATGTCGTTGCGGAGTGAATGATGCCTGCGCCGATTGAGTGCTCGAAAAGCTCGGGCGCCGGCTGAACCGAGTGATATCGCAGTATCGCCACGCGACGGCCAGTAAATTGAGACAAGACGCGAGGAATCTGCGACTTGATCACGGCACCCTTGACAATTTGTTTCACGCGTAAAGCAATGTCTGCCAAAAGCGACCTCGGCGCTGTTATGGAAATACGATGCTTGCGGCGGCCGCGTGACCGGCATGGGAGGCGCGGTTTACACAACAATTCGACGTCAAGAAGACGACGGCGCGCCGGGACGTGGCCGCTCGGCTGTTCATGGCACACACCCCGGGCACGACGGCGGATCCGCCGCACCTGCGACTGGGGGCTCCCCTAGTGGCTTTCGATATCCCCGGAACCCCTGCAACCGGTCAATTGCGGTCCGTACTAGCGGTTGAACTACCAACCGCTCTTCCCGGGATACCACGCCCGTCAGGCAAATGGCCGTCAACCACGCCAGCATCAGCAGGCACTTCAAAAGGAACGGACCGGTGCCCAACTCCAGCAACGAACCGCCGTAGTTTGCGGCCGACGACAGCCCAACCAGGACGAAAACTTTCCTCCATTCATAATCCACCGCAAAGACCCTTTGGGCAACTACATAGGTCACCAGAGCCATCGCCGCGTAACCGAGCATGGTGCCATACGCGGCACCGAGAATGGAGTAGCGTGGAACGAGCACCGCGTACAGCCCCAGGATGATTGTCATGCTGACGACTGCCATCCGGGGCTTCAGATACGTCTTCCGCCAGACATAGAACACGCCCTCCATGAACGTGGCTGCAAACATGCAGCCGCCGGCCAGCAGGATGGGCGCGATTACGCTTCCCGCTCCGGCGTACGCTGCACTGCTCAACAAACGCAGGGCCTCGCGGTGGAACAGGCAGAGACCGGTAGCGACCAAGGCATAAACCGTCAGCATTCGCGTGAGCATCCGTCCGGCGACACGCGCTGCATCGGGTTTCGCAAAGGTCTCGTACATCCGCGCCGACCAGACCTTGAAAAGCGGTTGCCACGTGATGATCCCTGCGACCGCGGCGATCTTGCAACCCAGGGCATAAACTCCCAGGGCTGCCGTCCCTGCCGTTCTCACGAGAAAGAACCGGTCACTATTGTAATAGATGACATAACAGATTCCTGTGGGAACAAAGGGCAGGCTAAAACGCACGATTTCCCTGCACTTGTTCCAATCGATCGTCATGGGACCCCTCTTAAGTTCCCGTCCGGTAAGCACGGCGCCGAACGTAACGAAACTGATCAACAACGATCCGTAGACGCCCCACACGCCCCATCCCATGACGGCGACGAAAACGACTGCAAGTCCGACGCGGACAATGAGCATCAGCAGGCTCACTGTGACGAAGGCCAGCGACTCCACCCGGGCTTGCATCAACGTCAAGGGAATGACCAGAAACAACTCGGCCAGCACGGTGACGACGCCGAAAACCAGAAGCCACGGGTTGGCAATTCCCAACAGCGGAGCGAGAATCGGCGACAGCGTCAGGATTGTCAAGCCGGCGAGCGAAAAAATCGCGACCAGGAAGGCGGTAATCGTAACCGCCACTCGCTCACGGTCGGCCTGATCGGCAGCTTGCAAGTAGAAGGCGAAAGTCGCCTGCCGGACGCCGTTGGTCATCAGGCAGATGTTGATGATCTGGCCGATGCGTTCGATCACCTCCATGACTCCGTAGTCCGACGGAGCGAGGTAGTACGTGTACAACGGCAGCAGCACGACGCTGGCGAGTTGGATCGCAACCCCGCCGATGCCGTAAATGGCCGCGTCCGTGAGAAAGTGGCGATTTACGCGGTGCATACAGAGGCGGCAGCGCGAGTCGGAGCTGGGAATACTGTTGCTCGGGAGCACGGAGCGGCCGAAGGGGACAGCCCCATTTTCGCGGCGAATACGCTTGTTTTCATGCTTGTGCCGCGAGCGGCCGAAGGGGACAGCCCCATTTTCGCGGCGAATACGCTTGTTTTCATGCTTGTGCCGCGGCCGCCGCGAAAATTGGGACAGTCCCCCGTGAACGGCTACCGATTTTGAAGGTCAACGAAGTCACACGCTGCGGAAGAACGGCAGAAGAGAAACTTCCCCGATGTCTCGGATGGCAGGGAATCCACAAATTCGTGCTCGATCTTCACGTCCTGCCCCAAATAGAGTCGCGTCTGCGCGTCGAGGAACCCCAGATCCTCGGCCGTCGGGCTGCTGCTGTCGCGTTTGACGATCTTAAAGAGCACCTTTCCGCGCGTGTCCTGCCAGATCTGGACTTGCCCCAAGCCGGGCCTTTTCGCAACCATGACTACGGTCAGCGCCGCGCCTGAGACGAGGCGCCCGTCCGCACCTACCAGGAAATCGGTCGCGCGGCCCTGGAGCCCTTCCAGGCGCGGCAGGCCGCGGCCACAACGGCAAGGACCGGTGGCGGGAGTCGCCATATCTCCAATGCGATAGCGAATCAGCGGCATTGCCAGGTTCAACAGGTCGGTCACGAGCACTGCGCCGGCCTCGCCCGGCTGTGCAGGGCGGTCGCCGCAGACGACCTCCACATACAGGCCCTCAGCCATGATGTGCATTCCGCTATGTTCGACGCACTCGCTGGCAATTACCGAAACCTCACGGCATCCATAACGGTTGAAGGTGCGGCAGCCAAAGACGTCTTCGATCAGCGCGCGGTCCGTTGGCTCCAACACCTCCGCGGTGCTAATGATGGAGTGAGGCTGATAGGCCGCCAGGCCGTGACACTTCACGTACTGAGCAAACAGCCTTAATGAGTTCGCGTAACCCACGAGGACCTTCGGGCGGAACTTCTTGAGCCGCGCGTGAAAATCGCGCAGGCGCTCTTCGGTAATCAGCGCCGTATTCAGTGTCACTGTCCGGTCGAGGAGCCAATTGCGGAGCCGTTGTTTCAGGGAATGTGCGGGCAGGTCGCGTGCCGCGCCCCATAAACTCCCCACCTTGTCGCCCAAGTCCCAGCCCGCCCAGCGGTTATGACGCCAGGTGGCGGCCTTGCGCGTCCAGGCGCGGTCCCGACTCAGAAAAAACGAGATCGGAGTGCCCGTGGAGCCACCGGTCAGATTCGGAATGAGGTCCGCGCGCGGCCAGTTCGCGGCAATCATCTCGTCACGATGTTCCTGAATGTGCCGCTTCTCGAGAACGGGAAACGCCTGCAAATCGTCCAGCGAACAGACATCGCCGGGGGCAACTCGCGCAGCATCGAACTGTCGACGATAAAAAGGGCATTGCCTGGAGGCGTGCTCAAGAAGCGCCTTCAGCCGCCGGAATTGCAATTCGCGCACTTCGGTCAATGAGAGGTATTGGCTGCGCTCGAACTCCCGAAGGTAGTGGAACTCGCGTGCGTCTCCGCTGCGCCAGCGGTCCAAGGGGCAAAGAACGTTACGGACGAACTTCTGATAGAAGGGCATCGGCTTCAATGTCTGTTCGAGTGCCGCATTTGTCAATGAACGCCTTGTGCCAGAGATCGTAGATGAGGAGGTTATACAAGAACCAATTGGGCTTGTCCTTCGCCCTCGCGCGCGTTCTTCGATCGATAAAGCCGTAGTCGCCGATCTTGTCCACGGCACTGCAAAGCGGGCCTCCCTCGGCCAGCCACTTGAAGATCGGTTGCCCGAAGCCCCGTTTCGGACGGCTGACAAATTCCTCCGGCACGTGCTTCGCCAGAGCCTTCTTGAGCACCTGTTTCGGGTTCCCCGGAACAAATCGCGCATCGATCCTGATGTTCAAGGCTGTGCGAATGATGCGCGAGTCCATGAAGGGGCAAAATATCTGCACCCCCTGTTCGCAGGCAAGGTGGTTCCAATAGGCCGCCGTGTTTACCGCTTCTGCGAGATACCCGATGGCCAGGACTCTCTGAATGCCCGCCGCATCATCGGCAGCGCGATATCGGTCAAGGAGCGTCCTGCGATGCTGCAAGGCTGCTGCCACAGCCCCGCGGCCAAAGCACGCGGCAACCAACGCGAAATCCGTGAATGCGGCCGCGGAATTGAGCGGGTGATCGGCGTCACTCTCATTGCCCAGGACGTTTGATAGACGGAACGCGCGGGAGGCATGCAAGTGACGGAATATCCTCGACGCGCCCTCACCCAGCCGGCGCAGCGCGCGAGTGGGAACCCGCTCGCGCAGGCCACTGCAGTATTGGAGGAACGCCGCGTCATCATTGCCAAACAGTCCGTCGGCCCCTTCTCCGCATAGCCCGGCCGAAATCCCCTTCCTCAGCATTGCTTCAGCCAAGGGGCCAAAATAGAATGACTGGACGTGGTTCGGCATTTCGCCGACCGCCCGGAGCGTTGCGCTCATCTGCCGCGAATCCAGTCCCGTAACGCGAACGGCGACATGGTCGGTATCCAGCTCTCGCACTGCCGACAGTGCGTACTCCTGGTCGGGGGCGGTTGCCGGATCGTCCAGCCACACCGCGGCGCTCTTGGGCTTCCCGCTGTTGTTTGTCGCTCGCCAAAGCCTGTTCCAATGCGCCTGAATATAGGTGCTGTCGACACCGCCTGACAAAAGGCCGGCCGCTTCCGGCGCAATGGCCAACAGGTTGCCCGCGACCTCGGCCATCGCCGCCTCGACGCGCTCGATCGACTCGCGCTCGTCCGTCTTGCGCGGTTCGTCGAAATCTGCGAACGTCTGGACCTGCCTGGCCGAAAGCCGGCCATCGTGATAGCTCACGTGTTCGCCGGGCTGAAGCCGCTTGATGCCCTCGAAAAGCGTGTTGCCGCCCGGGACAAAGCGGTAGATGAAGTATACGGGCAGCATCTCCGCATCGGGGCGAAGCGGCAGGCCGGAGCGCCGGGCCAGGTCGGCCAGGTTGCTGCCGAAAACAAACCCGCCGGGAGTCTTGCCGTAGTAGCTGAACGCGTTGCCCACCAGATTGCGGAACATCTCCACGCGCGCATTTCTGCCGTCCAGAAGCACCAGGGTGAAGCTGCCGTCGTATTGCTGTGGCGCGAACCGGCCGTCATGGAGGTAGTTGTCGAGCACGCGCGCCAGGAACTCACGCCTGTCAGGACCGGTCAACTCCTCCGGCCCGCCGACCGCGTAGCCTTGCAGAAAAACTGCACACTCATCGCGGATCAGCAGCTCGATTCCATCTCCACAACAAAGAGACAGTCGTAGTACCCGTTCGGCAGCGTTCGACCAGGACGCACCGGACGGCTCTCCGGCGGCGCCGCATGACGGCAGCCATGCGGGATTGGGCTTGCCGACCGTTCCGAAATAGGCAAATCGTTTCATTATCAGACCGTCAGACCGGCGTCACGGAACCTCCGGCAAACAAGCCGCAAGCGACGCGTCGTCTTGCGCATCGGCGAACCCCTCGTCGCAAATGCCGCTGGCAGCGTCATCGCGAGCCTTGAGAAACCTCAGCGCCAACACGGCGAATGCTGCATACCAAAGCCAGTGGTAGCGAAACAGATTATGACCGCTGAGCCCGAAGAACAATAGCTGCAGCAATGCGATGCCCGTCGCCATGACCACCTGGTAACAGAAAAGCGATTCGCAGGAGGATGGAATGTTGCGGCAGACTCGCCGTGCTTCAAGGTAATTCCACAGGTAACAGAGAATCATCGCACCCAGCGCGGCCAGCCCGACAGTTCCCAATTCGGACATCGTCTGACCATAGAGCGAGTGGGCTTGCATGCCCGTTCCGCTGGCGATGCTAAAGCAGGCCGGGCCGACGCCGAACAGCGGGTGTTCTCGCCAGATGTCCACCGCCATCCGGAAGAAGACTATCCGCGACTCCGCTGATTCCTGAGCACTCGCGGGGCCAAGTGAAGGGTCGATAAGGGTGGTGTAGCGGTTCTGAAGTCTCTCCGAGAGACTGAGCCAAATGAGGGGCGCCCCTAAGAGCGTGAGCAGCACGAAACGCCATCGGTGCTTGGTCGCGAGTGCGCCCGCAGCAGCAAGCACCACGATGCCGGCAAAACCGGTGCGCGATCCGGTGAGGAGCACGCACACGCACGACAAGGCGGCGGCACCCGCCAGCGCGAGGCGCTGCCACTTCTTCTGCGAAAGGGCCAGTACCGGCAGAAGCATCGGCAGCGCGTAGTTCACCGACGCGGCGAATGAGTTCGGATCGCCCAGGCTCTTGTCGACGCCGACCATCCGCCAGATTCCCATCCGCGATACCCCCCGCCCACACAAGTACTCGCGGAGCGAATGCAACTCGTAGAGACCCGTGATCGCGACGAAGGCGACGATAAGAATGCGGAACTCCCGCTCGTCACGGATGCTTGCCAGCACAAGAACGTAAAACAGGAGAATCTTGAACCAGTCCTGTACGGCGAGGTTGTCGAAGTCGGTGTAGCGACTGGAGTGGGTGGCCAGGATGATGGCGCAGGCCAGGGAACCGATTCCCCACGTGATGCGATTGTTGGTCCAGGTCTTCGGCGCGCAGAAAAGCCAATAGGCGATAATCGCCAGCATATACACCCGTTCGACGTGCAGCGCGCCCAGCCACGGCCAGACCTCGAAGGGCCGGTGGATGAACAGCCACATGTAACCGACAAGCAGCCAGATCATGGATGCGTTGAGACGGCGCCCGCTCGGTTGAGCAATTTCATGTAAACAGCCTCTATGCCCGCTGCCATGCGCTCAAGCGTAAACATGCTCGCGCGCAGCCGGGCGGCGGCCCTCATGGCGCAAAGACGACTCGAAGACGATTGCAAGCCCCGGATCGCCGCCGCGAGCTGGTCGGAATCTCCAGGCGTTACAAGCATGCTACACTCTGGGGTGCATATTTCCGGGATGCCGCCGGTGTCCGACGCGACAACGGGCGTTCCGGCGGAGAGCGCCTCGAGTGCCGTATAGGGAAAGCTTTCAGAAGATATGGAACACACCACCGCGACGCTGGCATCTCGCCATAATCGCGGAACGTCGTCGCGAAACCCCGGCAAATGCACGCGCTCTTGCAGATCGAGGGTCCGCACCAGTTCACGCAATCCGGCCAGCCCCACGCCTCGGCCACAAATAATGCAATGTCCGTCAAGTTGCCGCATGGCACGTACAAGCACCTCGAACCCCTTATTGGCTTCGATGCGGCCGGCGGCGGCGATCAAGAAGCTGCCCGGTGGGATCGCGAATTCCTCGCGGATATCGGGCAGATCCTCGTACATGAGCGCGGGGCCAACTCCGTTATGGACGATTGTGACACGCTCCGGTGACACCCCTGAATCTACAAGCACACCCTCAACGAACCTGGAAACCGCAACGATGTGATCGTAAAAGATCCGCGCGCAGGCCCACGCCCGCGCGCGCGTCTTGAATGAGTGCGACAAGTGCCGAGTCATTACTACGGCCGGCACGCGTGCAAGGCGCGCGGCAGCGGGCGGCAGGACGTAGTCGCGATAGCCGTGGATATTGACAACGTCATATTTTCCGCGCATGGCGTTGAAAAGACTTGGGAACCGCCGCCAGTCCATCGTCCGTCGCATCTCAAGCTGAACGTGCGGAATGTCGAAGGCAACGCACTTTCCTTCAAGAACGGAACCGCGAGCGCAGCCTACTGTCACCTCATGGCCACGTTGACGAAGCGCCATGCTCAAATCGATAATATACTTTTCTGTTCCGGCCCAGCCAGGCATTCCGCTGCCGACTTGCAGGATTCGCATCGCCTGCATCGTTCACAATGCCCCGCACAGTGTGGCCAGGCGCAACAATCGCCGAATGAAATGAGCGTGCGTCAGGTCCTTCTCGACGTGGCGGCGGCCCGCTTCTCCCATCCGCTGGACCAGGTCCGGGTCGTTCCACAGCGCAACGATCCGCGTGCGCAGGGCCTGTGCGTCGCCCGAGGGCACGACGTAGCCGGTTTCGCCGTCGACAACGTAGTCTTTTGCCGCGATGCTGTCGGCGGCGACTACCGGCTTTCCATGCCACATGGCGTTGCAGAAGGCGGCTTCTCCGCCGCCCTTCAGGCCGGTAAAGATCATGGGCACGACGACAAAACGCGCGGCCGCCTGCAACTGGGCGAAGGCCGGTTCCGCAGCGCCCAACACGATGACGTTCGGCAAGGGCTCGATCTGCCGGCGCACCTCCGCAGCCGTAGCGCTGATGATGACCGGGATGCCCGTGCCTCGCACTGCCTCGATGAGGCAGCGGTAGTCGCGCTTGCCGTTTCCGCCGGAAAAGATGAAGTTGCCGATCGGCAGATCATAGCGCGGACCTTTGGAATGATTGGCCTTGAAAGGCAGAAAAATGAACCGCTCTGCGGGGATGCCCAGAAACCGCGAGTGGCTCATCACCTGGTCCTTCGACCAAAGCACGCAGAGGTCGAAGCCGTTGATGGCCGCACGCATGATCGCCCTTTTCCAGCGACGATCGGTTTCCACGAAGATGTCCCAGCAGAGAATACGACGTCGGCGCAGCACGCAAAGGCGACTGAACAGCCCCACGAAGAACCATAGCGAGCCATCACCACCATTGAGAATCAGAACACGGTCCTTGCGCGTTTCGCGGAGGAGTCGGATCGCGTAAAACAGGTGAAAGAGAA
The DNA here is from genome assembly GCA_049509675.1 of Thermoguttaceae bacterium. Lineage (GTDB taxonomy): Bacteria > Planctomycetota > Planctomycetia > Pirellulales > Thermoguttaceae > JBEKZQ01. Next base: position 13,029 of record JBEKZQ010000003.1, read on the forward strand.
CCGTGGAGAAGCAAAACGCCCTTGCGATGATTCCGGGCGGGACATACTCCACGGCGAGCCCGGGGCACGAGGTGAATTCTTCATGCGAAATGAGACGGACGCCCTGCGGCGCCGCGAAATCCGCCGCGTCAAGCCGCCGCCAATCCTGCTGCACCTCGGACAACTTCGGCAACATTTCCTCCTGACTAACCTACCGAGAGACCTGCTTCGCGAGGGACGACGGGTACGGCCACGCCGGCCAGGCGAGCGTATAGCCGGCTATAGTGATGCAGAACTCGCTCCTCGCAAAACATGGTCTCCGCGCGGCGGCGGGCTTCTTGGCCGACACTTTCGCGGAGCGCCGGATCGGCCAGGAGGCGGCAAATCCGCTCGGCCAGGAGTTCCGGTGCGCGGGCCGGGACGAGGAAACCGCTGCGGCCGTCCTCAAGGATCTCGCGGGTCCCGCCCACGTCCGTGGCCACTGTGGCAATTCCCGCCGCCGTGTATTCCAGCACCGCGTTGGGCAGCGCTTCCGATTGGCTGGAGAGCACGGCCACGTCGAAAAGCGGCACCACGCGGAGCGGGTTCGGCATGGGACCGAGCCAGGAGACCTGGCGATCGATTCCCAAGTCACGCGCAAGCCGCACCATTTCCAGCTTGTAGTCGGGTTCTTCCGTGCCGACGACGAGGAAGCGGGTGCGCGGATGCCGGCGGAGGACCAGGCGGCCGGCGCGGAGAAAGTTGCCGTAGTCCTTGATCGGCCGAGCCGTGGCGACCATGCCCACCACCTGCTCGCCGTCGGCGATGCCCAGCGAGGATCGGGGCGGGACGCTGGCCAGCCCTTCCGCCAGCCGCTTGGCGGGCGCGGGGTTGGGGATCACGGTCACGCGCCGTCGCCGGATCCATTCCACGTTGGCAGCGAACTCGCGCGCCGCATCGCAGTTGGCCGCGTACTCGGCCCCCAGAAAGCCCACCAGTCGAGCCAGCCAGCGGCTACGCCGGGTGTGCCAGTAGCCGATGTTGCGGCGAACGCCCAGTGCCTTGCCGCGTCCGGCCAGTTTGACGGCCAGGCAGGCGTACAATTCGCTCGTACGGCAGAAGGAATGCACCACGTCGATCTCGTGCGTCTGGATGAAGGCGGCCAGGCGGCGGAGACGGGCCATCGCGCCGCGCATACCGCGCAAGAAGCTGTTGAACATCACGGGGCGAACGGGAAAGTCGTCGGCCTTGATCCGCCGGACTGCCGTCAGCACGCCGAAATGGAGGTCCACCAGGTTGCGGGGCAGCTCGCGCTGCAAGAACAACAGGTGCTGCTCCGTGCCACCCTCCGGGCCGAGAAAGTCGTCGATCAGGAAGAGGATCTTGATCTTGTTCACGGCTGGACTGTTCGTGGCGGCATCCCGCAATTTTGCACGAGTCCTGTCACGGCTTCACCACGCATTCTCCCGTAGCAACGAACTGCCCGAATAACTGGGCGTAGCACCGGGCCTGAACGGCGAAGGAAAACCGGTCCTCGACGCAGGCGCGGCCCGCGCTGCTGTGCCTTTCGCGGACGGTGGTGTCCGACAAGGCCGACGCTATGTGCTCGGCCAGCACGGCGGTATCGCCGGGCGGGACGAGCCAGCCGGTCTGGCCGTCTTCGATCACCTCGGGCGTGCCGCCGACGGCCGTGGCCACTACCGGCACGCCGGCCGCCAGGGCCTCTAAAATCACGTTCGGCAGGCCCTCGGTACACGAAGATTGCACGAAGAGATCCAGGTGCGGGAGGTAGTCGTCGAGATCCTGGTGGAAACCGGCCAGGATGAAGCGGTTCTCCAGGCCGCGGGCGGCGATCTGGCGCGCGAGGGAGTTACGCAAGGGACCGTCGCCGAAGAGGATGAAGCCGACGGGAATACTGCCTGAACTCTCGACTCTCGACTCTCGACTCTCGACTTTCAGCACTTGGGCGGCGGCGTCGATCAAGACATCAAAACCTTTTTCGCGGCTGAGGCGGCCGGCAGCGCCCACGATCAGCGCCGGCGGCTGGGGGAACATGCGGCCGAGAAGATCGCGGCAGGCGGGGTCGGGGCGGGCGAAGCGCTCGGGATGGACGGCGTTATGGATCACCGTGATTTTTTCCTCGCGCACGCCCGCCGAACGCACCTTTTCCGCCTGGGCCGCAGACACGCACACGACCTTGTCCATCCGCGGGAGGATGAGGCGGTCGAGGGCCTCGTAGAGGCGAACGCGCCTGTTCATGCCGGTCCAGCCCCGCGAGACGGCGATCGCGGGGATGCCGATGCGGCGCGCGGCCAGCAGGCCCAGCAGATCGGCCTTGTAACCGTGGCAGCAGAGGATCTCGGCGCCGAGACGGCGGAGCACGCCGGTCAATTCCTTCAGTGCCGCCAGGAGGTGGGGCGTATCGTGCTCCAGGGCAATGCCCGCGAAGCCCGCGCGGCCCGCCTCGGCAAGGAACGCCCGGCACAGGCCGGTTTCCGAAAAGGAAACAAAGGCCGTGCGGAACTCCGACGGCAGGCTTTGCGCCAGGCCAAGCATCTGCCGCTCGGGCCCGCCGAAAAGGAACGAGGCTGTCAGGTGGAAAATCACCATGTCGCCAAGACGGCGGCGGCACAAGGCTCGCTGCCGCGGCGTCCGGGGTGCGAGTGACTGCGGATCACCGATAGGCTCCTGTCCCGCGCGTGCGGTTGTCAACGAAGTTCCGCCGGGCACGCTGCCATGCCGCCTCGACGAGGGGAACAATCGACTTCCACTCGTATTTCTCTTTCAGTTGCACTCGGCCCGCGCGCACCAGTTGCTCCCGCAAGTGCGACTGATCGAGTAATCGAACGCATTGCGATGCGAAGGAAGACTCGTCGTTGGCAATGAGCAATTGGCTCCCCGCTTGCAGGCGCAACCCCTCGGCGCCGATTGAGGTGGATACGACGGGGAGACCGGCGGCGATGGACTCAAGTATCTTCAGGCGCGAACCACCTGCGATGCGCAGGGGTACAACGCTGGCCGTCGCGCTGCCCAGGAAGGGACGAATGTCGTCGACGCTGCCGCTGACAGAGATATGATCGCCGGCCAATCTGCGGATCGCCGGCGGCGGAGACCTTCCCACGATCATGAATCGGACCTGCGGCTTCTTCTCGAGGATTTTGGGCAAAATCCGTTCGACAAAATAGAACACCGCATCCTGGTTCACGAAAGAATCCATCGACGCACAGTAGATGAGACTTTCTCCATTCCCACTGTGATTCACGGCGGCATAGAACTCCATGTCAACGCCGTTCGGAATCACGTCGGCGGAATGCGCCCCGAACGACGCTTTCATGCGTTCTACGTCCTCGGTGGAGACCGCGGCAACATGATCGAACTCGGCAATCGCGCGGCGCTCGAATCTTGCCATCTTCAACGATTCGAGACGAAGGATGGCGCGGCGCAACGGATTCCTCGCCACCCGCACGAACCGCTCCCAATGCATGGACTCGACATTGTGCGCGCAGAGGAATCTGGGCCGATCGCGCAACTGTCGGACGAACTGCGCGTAATGCGTCCACTCGCAGTGGATGAGGTCCAGACGATGCTCCGTCGCCAGCCTGTCAAGAACCTGTTGGAAGGGGCGCGAATAGTGTTTGCGCACCGCGAGCGGGGCGGGCCGGAGGAAATTGGCGAGCACGCCGGCAGCCAGCTTCACGGGCGTATCAAATTTCCGAACGGGCGGGACGCACACCATGCGAAAGCCTGCTTCCTCCATCTTGGCGATTTTGCCGGCTTCCCGCCGCACGTCAGCGTAGCAGAGATAAGTAATGCTGTGCCGCCGTGCAAGCGGCGACAACAACTGAAATGTGCGGATCTTCTTCCCTGAATCAAGCGGCAGAGGAATCCACTCGTCGACAACCAATACCCGCAATTTCAAGTTCCCTTTTGCTCCGGTTCACGATCCCGCGACAGCTACTTGAACAGCGCGGCGACATTTTCCCACGCGCGCCAGGCATGTCGCAGGCTAATGCCGCCGGACCTGGCCATGAACCAATCCTTGATGAGGATCCCTTTCCTCAGCTTCCATTGCATGGTCTTCGCGGAAATACCGGGCAGCGTCATGCAGGTATTGTGTTCGTCGAAGCTTTCCCAGACCTTCCTGGCCTCGCCGCGATAAAGACTGTGTCGCCGGGCAATGTCAAACAGTCGGGCGCCCGGCATGGGCGTGGTGAATTGCCAGGACATGTAGTGGATGAATCCGGCCTTGTACATTCGCTTCGCCCATTGCAGCGACTTCTCCACCTCTTCCGTCGTCTCGAAGCACAGTTCCCCGTTCTCCTCCCATGCCTGATAGAGCATCATGAAGGCAAACACTTTGCTGCCGGCGCCGGAAAGGAGACGGACTGCTTCCTCGATTTGTGCGATCGTGACCTTCTTGCCGATGCCGTTCAGAACGCGATCGTTCGCGCTCTCGATGCCAAGATGCACCATCCAGCAGTTCATTTTCGCCAGCGCGTCGACCAGGGCCTGCGAGACTTTGTCCGCGCGCATGTTGCATTGGAAGAAAAGGTCGCGGTACTTGCGACTCGCTATCGCTTCGCACAGGTCGATCGCCCATTTCTCGTTGAAGTTCAGTTCATCCGAACTGAGGTAGATTTCGCGGACGCCGCGCTCGTACAGCAGGTCGATCTCCCGGCAGATGTTTTCGGGCGACCGCGCGCGCAACCAGGGCTGTTGATACTTCCAGATGGGCTGCGAGCAGAACGCACAGTGGAAAGGACAACCACGGCTGATCAAGAGCGAACTCTCGATGGGCTGCTTCTTCAAGTGCATTCCGGCGTACTGCCGAAAATCCACCAGTTCCCATGCCGGGAAGGGAATTGCATCGAGGTCCTCGATCAACGGCCGCCGCGCCGTATGCACGACGTCGCCGTCGCGTCGAAAAGCGATCCCGGCAACGGGCTCGAAGTCCGGCTTGCCCTGACTGCCGATAGCCTTTACAAGTTCCGCGAGGGTAACCTCGCCTTCGGCAAAGCCAACGACATCCACCGGCGCCTCGCTGAATACTTCCATGGGCAGGGCCGTCGGGTGGGCTCCTCCCGCCACGATCCTCGCGCCTGGGCACGCATCCTTGACGGCCCTGATGGCGGCGTAGGAAATGGTCGGCGCTTTGGAAGTAAAGCTGATGGCATACACGTCGGGACGAAACTGCCTGACAGCCTCGACGTGGCTTCGCAGGTCATGCTTCGGTCCGAGATAAGCGATGTCGATCGCGCCATCGCCGAAAGTTGTCCTCAAGGAGCCGGCAAGATACAACAGCCCCAGGTTGGGATAGCTATCGTCGATCTTAGTGCCCTTTGCCGGAGGATCCGCCAGCAGAACTTTCACGATACTTGTTCTTGAATTGAATGGGGCGAGAACGCCGCCGCTGGGATAATCAAGGAAACAAAACTCGAAGCGTGCAAGACGGAGGAATCAGCTCTGCCCCGGCTTTAGCAATTCCAAGAGCGCCCCTACGCCCGAGCCGAGGTGGACCGTCAGAAACACCAGGGGCAGCCAGGGCAGGAGGCGGTGATTGCCCGGTCGGAAAGCAATGGCCGCAGAGGCGGCCAGCACGGCGGCCGCGTAGAGGGCAAGCGTCGCGAGATACACCCCTGCCAGCCACGGCGAGATGAACCCCAGCGGCAGACCGGCAAGGCACCCGGCAGTGAATGCGGCCGGCAACATGCTGCCCAGCGAAAACGTTTCCCGGTGTTTCCGCAACAGCCGCACGCGACCGCGGCCGTAGCGGACCATTTGGCGGAACAGTCCGCGGAGCGTGTCGCGCGGGGCATAGTGGACCGCGACCTGGGGCGCGAAGAAACACCTCAGCCCGGCACGGTCGATGCGGTGGTTCAACTCCACGTCCTCGCAAACGTCGAATGCCTCGTCAAAATACCCCACCCGATCAAAAACCTTGCGGCGGTAGGCCGCGGCCACGCTCCGGGCCGGAACGAACCGCTCTTCAGACGAGTAGATGAACGAATCCGGGTGGTGTCCCAATCGGGACGAGCGGGCGGCGGCAATCGCCCGCTGGAGCATGGTGCCGCCCTCGATGTCCAGCGGCTGCGGTCGGCCGATGCAATCGGCCCCGCTCCGCGCGAAGGCAGCCGCAAGCTTCTGCAGGTGCTGCCGGTCCGCCAGGTCGCAGTGGCCGTCGACCACGAGGATCACGTCGCCCCGGGCATGACGAATGGCGATGTTGCGGGCGGCACTGGAGAGCCGCCGCGGGTTGTGCAACAGGCGGACGTTGCGGCGCCCTTCGGCGAACTTCGCCACCAGCGCCGCCGTGCCGTCGGCGGACCCGCCGTCGACGACGATGATCTCAAAGCGATCGCCCTCATAGTCCTGGTTGACCAATTGCGCAAGGGTCCGTTCAATGAATCGCGCCTCGTTTCGTACGGGCACGATGACACTGATAGCCAACGTGCCGGCGCCGGCCTTTTCAACTGCGCTAATAGGCAGCGTCTGCACGATGTCGCGGGGAGGAACAGGGCGTCGTATCGGGGCAACCGGCCAGGCTCCTTTGTCGATCTTCAAGCACGTCGCTGACCCGGCCGAAGCGAAACTCAGCGAGCAACCGATCGAGCTTGCGCCGGTTCCTCCCTAGACCGACATAATGCCGGAATCGGGACAGCCTGGACGGGACGGGGATCCGGGGCTGACCGGGATCGAGTTCCCAGGGGTGGACGTAGAAGATGAACGGCTGCCGCGCCCGATTGATCCGGCGCAGGCAGTAGGAGGTCAGCCGCAGCGGATAGAGCCGAAAATATCCGCCGCCACTGACCGGAAGATTCATTCGGGCGATTCGGGCCACGGACGGGGGAAACTCCCAAAGCGGACCGGCGCGGGTCTTCACGCGGTGCAGCCGCGGCTCGGCGTCCGCAATCCCGTAGCGGTCATGACGGATGGGAAAAATGCTCGAATCCACGCGAAAACCTTCCTCGACGAGGATTTCCAAGGCCCACAGCGAACGCGCGGTGATCGAGAAACTGGCCGCCCGGTGGGCGGTCACCCCGGCACCGACCGCATCTTCCAGAACATTGCGCGAACGGCGCAAGTCCTCGCGGAATTCGCCGGGCGACTGCTCGTAGATCAGGCGGTGCCAGTAGCCATGCGAACCCAGTTCGTGCCCCCGCGCGTGAATCTCCCTGACCAACGTCGGATACCGCTCGGCCACCCAGCCCAGCACGAAGAAGGTGCCCTTGACGTCGTGACGCTCCAGCAACTCCAGGATCCGCTGCGTGTTCGCCACGACTCGGCTTTCCCAGCGATCCCACTGGTCGCGGCGGACGTGCTGCTCGAACGCCGAGACCTGGTAGTAATCCTCGACGTCGACGGTGAAGGCGTTCAGGATTTGCATGGCGGGGCTCTATTGTTTCGGCCGGTCCCTAGCGGGGCTTTCTACGGCCCTTGAAACGATGACGTCGCTTGCGTCGCCCTTTGCGGTGATTCGCTCCGCCGCCGGCGTCATTACCGTGGCCATTACCGTCGCCGTTGCTGTCACTGTTGCCGTCGCCCTCGCACTTGGCGGTGGCCGCCGTGTCGAGACCCGGCTGGTTGCCGATTTCGAGCAGGATACTCACCGGTGTGGCCTCGGCAGGGTCTGGGGCCTGCCCACCATTGCCGGAGCGCGCCTGGGGAAGGGGCGGGATCTTCACGTTCCGCCCCAGGCGGAGCGCGGACAGCAGCCACCTTTCAGGTACTTTGAAGATCCGCAGGAACGTGCAGAGCAGCAGGCGAATATCCAGCAGCAGTCCTGTGTGCTGGATATACTCGCAATCCAGCACCAGTTTGCGCTGGACGCTCGTAAGGTCGCTATCGGGGGGAAGATTGATTTGGGCCAGCCCCGTGACGCCGGGCCGCACGGCCAGCCGGTTCCGATAGGCGGGGATCGCCTGGGCCAGCACGCGGACAAACTCCGGCCGCTCGGGTCGCGGTCCCACCAGCGACATGTCGCCTTTGAGAACGTTGACGAGCTGGGGCAGCTCGTCCAGATGGAACTTGCGGAGCAACTTCCCTGCAGGCGTGATGCGCGGATCGCGCGCCTGGGTCCACACCGGGCCGCTGGCCGCCTCCGCGTCGTGCTGCATGGTGCGGATCTTGTACATCATGAATTTCCGGCCGTCTTTGCCTACCCGCGCCTGTTTGTAGATGCCCGGTCCCCGCGAGGTGAGCCGCACCAGGAACACCAGGACCGCGATCGCGGGCAGCCCGGGGAGCAGCAGCATTGCGGCCAGGCCCCGGTCGAGTGGGCCTTTCCAGCGGAAATAGGAGGCGGGAACGAGGCCGCCGTGCGGCCGCCCCGGCTCCGCATCTCTTGTGGCCGGTCGATGCTTGTCTCGCCTATGCATGGTCTTGCCGATGGCCGACATGGAAATCCTCCCTATTCCTCGTTGCGCGCTGTTCTGTAGAGCAAGTCGATCACGGTCACTGCCTCGAAGGTTCAATCAGGAACTGTCTGACCACGGGCGCGAAGTCCTTCAAGAACTCCCGGCACGTGTCGGCGGTCTTCAGGTCCGCCCCCTCCGGCAGACTGCTGGAAAGCTGGACCTTGTAGAGATACGGCCAGCCGGCAAAGGCGAAGCGGGCGTCGTTCGGGGCCGACCAGCGCTCGCCCGTGCTCCACGCATAATAGACGCGGAGCAGATCCCCCTGAACACTCTTGGACTTGAACGTCAACGCCCAAAACTGATCCTCTGGCCCCTTGGCGTGCGGTATCGCGACCCGTTCACGCGTGTCACGGCTCTTGTAGTTGCGGCTGGAATAGCAGATCTCGGGTGTATGTACGGCGATCGGCCCGGCCGGGCCGAGGATCACGAAAACGCTCACCACCTCGCCGGTCCGCTGGTTGGCATACTTGCGCACGAAATACCCCGTACATTCCAACATCTCGAGGGTGTCTTCGCTCATGGTTTCCGCGGAGTGCAATTGCCAGCGATCGTTCTGCGGACCGCCGAAGCGGCGCGGCACGTCTTGCAGTCTCTGCGCAGCCGCGCGCATGGCCTCCGACGGCCCCCAGCGATTGCGGATGCGTCCCTGGAGCATGCCGGAGACCAGCGTCAAGGCCGCCACCACGGCCAGGCCCAGAACGAATTTCATGCCGAGGTCTTTCTCCGTGAAGCCCCCCTCTCCCTTCGGGAGATGGGCAGGGGGTGAGGGTGCCGGGTCACCAGACGCCAAGTTGCGGCCCCAGTGGCAACTCCCCTCTCCCCGGCCCTCTCCCGGAGGGAGAGGGGGACCTGGGTTTCCGACTTTCCAGACAGACTCTGAATTCTCACAAGCCGAGCTTCTTTTCCAGATCGGCCAGCAGTTGGCGGTCCATGGCGGTGAGGAACTGGTGGTCCAGATCGCCGCGGCGGGCTTGCTGGAGGGCTGCCCGGGCCTTGTCCAGATCACCGCGGCGGGCGTAGGCGACGGCGAGATGGAATGAGAAGCGCGGATCGGGATGCGGCGTCCCGGCCGCCTCCTTGAGCAGTCCCACGGCCTCGTCCAGCTTTCCCTCGTACATCAAGATCAATCCCTTCGTATCCAGCCAGTCGGGCTGCGGCCCGCTGAGCTGGATCGCCTGTTCGACGTGCTCCAGGGCCTCCTGGCGTTTTTCCGGCTCCGGCCGTTCGGCAAGCAACGTGGCCAGGTTGTTGAGCATCTCGGGACTGCTCGGTTGCCGCTGGAGGATCTGTCGGTAAAGCGCGATGGCCTCGTCGGGGTGCCCCTGGAGGATGCGGACGTTCGCCACATTGGCCAGCAGCGGCAGGTCGTCCTTGTAGTTTGCCAGGGCTTTCTCGAGGGAGGGCTCCGCCCGCTTCAAGTCCTCAGCGGTGGCCCGCCCGGACAGCAAGATACTGGCCAGTCTGCGGGCGGGCCGCGCGGACTTGTCCGTCTTGCCGGCCTCGTCGCACAGGGCGACGGCCTCCCGGGTCCGGCCCTGTTTGGCCAGCGCCATGGCCAGCGGCTCATACCCGTCCGGCGCGAGCCTGACCAGGCGGCGATACCACCGTTCCGCCGCAGAGTATTCGCCGATCCGTTCATAGAGTCCGCCCACGGCCTGGCAGAATGGGGCCTCCTGCCGCGGGCTCTCGTTGCCGATCCGCTTCCGCAGTTTTTCGGCGGCCGGCTCGACCAGCGGCTCGATCTCCGCCGCACGTCCCTGGTCGCGGAGCCAGCGGGCCCGCAGTTCCAGCGTGCCGAGATCCTCCGGGGCCAGTTGTTCCAGTTGTTTCAGATACTTGTCCGCCTCCTCCCGGTCTTGTTCACCCCCGCGCGCCAGAAGGAGTTCTGCCAGGCGGCGGCGGGCCGGGCCGTACTGCTTCGCGAGCTCGCGGAGCATCCTCTCGCCTTCGGCCGCCTCGTCATGCTCCTTGCCGCGGAGCAGGAATTCGGCCAGCCGCATCTCCACGGTTGGGTCGTCTTTGGCCGCCTTGACTGCTTTCCGGTAGGCATCCCCGGCACGCGGCCGATCGCCCAGACGGCCATACCCCTCGGCCAACAGCAGCGCGCGGTCGATTTCCTTCAGCGCGGTGTTCTGCGCCACCTTCTCGATAGTCTCACGCGCGCGTTTTGTCTGGCCCGTGTCCGCATAGAAGTCGAACAAAGAACTCAAAGGTCGAAGGTCGTCCGGCGCCAACCGAGAGGCTTCCTGGAAGGCTGCCTCCGCATGGGCATTGTCCTTGTTGGCCCACGATGCCAAGCCCAGGGCGATCTGTGCCAAGGCATCCTTGGGCTGGCTCTGGACGCCTTGCCGGGCGACCTCCATCGCTTCCTCCGGCTTCCCGCGTGCCGCCAGCAGGCCGGTCAGTCGCAGGCAGGCGGGGGCGTGCCGGGTTAGCAGTCCGCGCAGCACGTTCTCGGCCGCCGCATGGTCGTCGCGATCGCTGCTCGCCAGCAGGAACTCCGCCACGGCCATCTGCACCTGCGGCTGGTCTTTGGCCGCTTCCACCGCCTTGCGGTAGGCGCGATCCGCCTGGGCGTTGTCCTGGCTGGCCCGCTGTGCCCGGCCTAGCGAGACATACGCCCAGGGATCCTGAGGGCGGCTCTGGACGCCGCGCTGGGCGACCGCCAGGGCCTCCGCCAATTTCCCGTCCCGGAGGGCCTGGCCGACGCCCTCGAGCGTGAGTCGGGCCGATTCCGCCATTTGTTCTTTGCGGAGGACCCGGTAACGGTCGGCCTCCGTGGAGCGTTTCTGCTCTTCCAGCAGGGCGATCAACTGTTCGTAGATTGCCTGCTGTTGTCCGGCGGGCGGCGGTTTCTGGGCATTGATGATTGCCAGGGCTTGCTGGTAGCTGGCGATTGCCGCGTCGCGGCGGCCGGCGGCCTTGCACGCCGCTGCGGCGGCCAGGCGGGGAGTCGCCTCCCGCGGCTCCAGCAGCGCCGCCTGCTCGTAGGCTGCCAACGCCGGATCGCATTGCTTCAGCGCTGCGTGCGACTCACCCAACACCATCCAGGCTTCGTAGATCACGTGCGGTGTTGTCAGGCCCGCTCCGCCTTGGACCACTTCTTTGCCCGCCGCCAGGTCCGCCACCAGCGGAATAGCCTCGTCGTACCGGCCTCTCAGGCAAAGCAGTTTCGCGCGCCGCAGGTCCACCAGACGCTGCAGCGACAACTTCGCCTTGGGATCCAGTTCCGCAAGGTCTCCGTCCAGGGTTTTCAAGACACTCTCGGCCTCAGCCGTTCGGCCCTGTCGAATAAGGGCTTCCGCCAGATTCAGATTCAGCGGGATGCACTCGCCCTTCGATCGGACCTCTCTCAAACCGCGTCGCCAGGTTTGGATCGCGCGGTCAAGGTCCCCCAGGCTCCCGTAGAGTTGACCAAGGCCCTCGTAGGCACGTCGGTCCGAGGGGGCGGCAACGATGGCGCGTTCGTAGTAGCCGTAGGCCCTGGAGCAAGACTCCCTGGTCTTCTCCCGACTTCCCGCCTGTGCCGCAGCCGCGGCCTCACGCTGGGCGGCAGCCGCCGCCGTCAACAGGACCGCGGAGTTGGCCGGCGCCAATTTCAGCGCGGCGTCCAGATCCTCGTTGGCATTGGGCAGCTTCTGTTGCAGCCGGTACTCATATCGGGCCAGGTATACTTCCGGGTCTTGATACACTTTGGGCTTGCCCGCCCTCTCCGGATCGAGGACTTCTCCGAATGCTTCCTCGAGGGTCGCGCTGGGCACGGCCGAATTGTGTACGTGGAACTTCCCGGCCAATGCCAGTGCCTTAAGTCCCGGCCACTGCCACTGCTGGGGCTTCTCGGCCAGTTCGTTTTGCTCCAACTCGCGCAGCTTCTCCACCTCGCTTTCGGCCGCGGCGAACTCGTTGGCCTCGAGCAAGAACTTCATCAACCGGCGACGGGCCATCAGTTGCTTCTCGGGGGCAAGCCCCTGGCGGGCAGGCCGCAATGCCTCTTGATACAATTCGATCACTCGTGTGAGGCCCCCCCGACCGCCGGCCGACTGCTCGAAGAGTTCCGCCCGCCGCAGCCGCGCGTCGCCATCCTCGGGGTACAGTTCCAGATAGCGGGAGTAATAGCCTGCGGCGGCCGCAAAGTGCTTCTCCTCGGCCAGGGCCTCTGCCCGATCTATGAACGCAGAAGCCGTGCGCCGTGCCTGGTATCCAAGCCAGAAGTAAGCCGCCACTGCCAGGATCACCAGTACCGCGAAAGTGCCGACCAAGACCCGGACATTCAGCACTCTCCGCATTCTCCGCTTACCGGCAGGCTGGCTGTACCCGCGGGCCGAATCGTCGGGGGTCAGAGGATGCACCATGGGGTCGTTACCGGGTCCGTCAAGGGATGATCCAGCATCGCAGGACGGATTGGCAATCCGTCCTGCGGGCAAATGGCCAAGTCGTTACCTTACAGGCCCTCAAGGGCAGGAAGGGGAAAGGTTGGTTGCATAACGGTACATGTAGCGATGCGTGGGGACGCCGCTGAGTACCGTGCCGACGGGACGGCCGCCGGCAGTCAACAACTGCTCGGAGGCCTTCCGCACCTGGTCCGCGCGGCTCACGTCGCGCATCACGCACACCAGCGTGGCGTCGGCGGCCTTGGCCAACACCAGGGCTTCGCTGGCGGCGAGCACGGGGGGGGTGTCGATGATTACATACCGGTAGGCGGTGGGAATCTGCTCCAGGAGCGATTTCCAGGCCCCATTCCCCAGCAGCCGGTGGGGGCTCACCTTCAGCCGTCCGGCCGGCAGCAAATGCACGTGCTCGTTGTGAGTGCTGACGATGGCGTCCTCCAGCGGACATTGATCGCTGAGCACTTCGGCCAAACCGGGTTCCAGGGGGACTTCGAACACGTGATGCACGTCCGGGGATCGCATGTCGCCGTCGATCAGCAGCGTCATCTTGCCCGAGGCGCGGGCCAGGCTCAGGGCCAACTGGGACGCGACGCTCGTCTTTCCCTCGTGGTTCGCGGCGCTGGTGATCGCCACGATTCGCATGTCCCGCAAATCGTCGGAGAGCGTCAGCGCGGTCCGCAGGCTGTCGATGCTCTCCTGGAAGACGTGCAGTTCCACGCCGATCCTTGCCTGCGCCGATCGCGGGGCGGCAAGGCTCCGCGTCGGCAGCCGCGCGATCTCTCCCAGGACCGCCAGGTGCAGTTGCCGCTCCAGGTCCTCGGAGCCGCTGATTCGCGGCACCAGATGTTCCCAGCCGACTGCCAGCGCGAACGGCAGGCACAGGCACAGCAAGACCGCCAGAGCCATGTTTCGGTAGGGGATGTCCTCGACGGGCGCCTGGGGGACGCGTGCCGGCTCGTGCCAGATCACCTGCGGGGGCGCCGCGCGCTCCGTCTGCAGGGCGATCTGCCGCTCCGTGATCCGCTCGAGGACCTTTTGGGCCTGAGCCAATTCATCCTTCATGAACGTCAAGTTCACGTTCTCCCCGCTGACCTGCTCGATTTCCGCCAAGACCTTCTTCAACCGGCTGGAGTAGTCGCTGCGCAGACTGTCCTCGGCGATTTCATAGCCGCGCAGATCGCAGCGCATCCGCGCCACTTCCTCCCGCCGCTTGGCGAACATCGCGACTTCGTTGTCGGTGCGTTTGGCGCGCAAGGAGAACTCCACTTCCGTTTGGATCGGCACCGCCATTTTCTGCTTCAGCCCTTCGAGAGTCTGCTGGTCGCTGGTGATTTCCTTCTGCAGCCTGACGTACACAGGATCCTCCTTGCCCCGGGTAGCGAGCGTCTCGGTCTGCTGGAGTTTGGCGCGTTTGGCCAGCAGCAGCGAATCCAACTGCTTGATTTCGCTGTTGTCCGCGACGGCCCTGCCCACCATGGCGTCGCGCAGATCGAGTTCTTCCCTGGACAGCGGCGCCGCTGCCGCCTTCGCCTGGGCAGCGTTCCGGTCGCCATCGGCGCGCTTCAACGAACCTAGCTCCTCGTCGCCCGCCTTGACCCGCGCAGCGAGCATCGCGTGCTCGACCTGAACGGCGATCAGCCGGTCCTGCAACTCCCCCAGCGGGTGCTTGGCCGGGGAGTTCGCCTCGGGCCGCGCAAGCTCCGGTTCTCTGCCCGAGACCTGCTGCGTCGCGGTCTGCACTTGGGTGCGCAGCGTCCTGACGGCCTTTTCCCGCGCCTTCATTTCCTCCGTCAACGCGGCAACGATGTTCCGGGTGCGCTGCGCTTCTTCCTCTTCCTGCGCGGCCAGGTATTGCTGCGTGACTTCATTGACCACCAGCGCGGCATGCTCCGGGTCGGGGCTGGAATACCTGATCTCAAAGACGTCCGAATCGTTCGCGGACGCCACGCTGACCTGCTTCCTCAGCCATTCAATCGGGTTGCGCTGTTTCTGGATCTCGGGCAGTTGGTTGATCTTCTCGTTGGCGACGGCACGGCCCATGATCCAGCGGCTGCGGATAAGCTCGATTTGGGTGCGGAAGTAGGCCTTGGAGACGCCCGCTTCCTTGGGCTCGAAGGCGATGTACTGCGGGTGTTCGTGGATCTCCAGCAGGGCCGCGGCCTCATACTGCGGCTCAAACAGCCAGTACACGGCGACGGCAGCCAGGGTTGCCAGGAGCAGCCCTACGGGCAAGGCCACTTTCCACCACCGCCGCAGGGCACGGAGCACGAACTGGGCGTTCATCCCTTGCCCGGCTTCGCCGCCTCGGTGCGGGCCGCTCCTCACCCGCGCCGCCAACACGCCGGCGGGCGGTACGGAGATGAGCTCCCGCGCGGAAGACGGCTCACGCACTACGGGACCGTGAAAGGAGATCTTTGGTTCAGACATCAGCGTGTACCCTTCACTTTACGAAGCTCGATCCGGCCCCCTCGCCAGGCTCCCGCCTCTCGGTCAGCATGTATGTGTTTCCGCGGCGCACTACCGCGTCCATTTCCACCGGTTCCACCTCGCGGACCAGCTTTCCCAGGTACCACAGCACCAAGGCAAACAGGCCCGCAGCATAGACAATCATGAGCCAGCCTGCCACGTCGTGGCTGAACTTCTTGGCGGCCTCTCCCGATACGTACTCGTACAGCAGACTCGTGCTCACCACCCGGGTGGCGTTGGCGATCAGGGCGATCGGAACCACGCTCAGCAACAACACCGCCTTCTCCCACCACGTCCGCCGCACGATCAGCACGTACGCGAAAGCCAAGGCGGCGATGCCGATGAAGATCCGCAGCCCCGAACAAGCCTGTTCGACCTCCAAGGTGTGTTCGCCCAGATAGATCGTGTGCCCTTCGGCCAGGGCCGGCTGACCGAGCAGTTGCAGCGCCCAGCAACTTAGTTGCGTGGCAACCGTTTGCAGCGGCAGGCTCAGGCCCATCTCCACGCGAAACGGCAGACGCACCATGAACAACAAAAAGACCACCGAAGGAAGGCTCCACCAGAAGAACGCCTTTCCCCAGAACAGCCAGATGACCCCGGCGAACCACAGCAAAATCGACCAGCCGTCCAGGCACTCCAAATAGTACCAGGCCCCCACCAAGCGCATCGCGCCGCTGACCGCCACGAGGACCAGTCCGGGCCATGCCAGGCCCGCGGCCGCCGCGGGCATGCGATCGCGGCGTGCCCAAAGAAAGAGCACGGCCAACGGCGCCACGAGGTAGCCGTGGCTGTAATCCTGGACGTGGTTCCATGTGTTCACCAGCACACACAGCGTAGGCCAGTACGACCAGAAGAAAACACCCCCCAGTAGCCCGCCCACAACGGCCAGTTTTCGCCACTGTTCCTTCCCCGGCACGATCGAAGGTCGGGAAACCTGCGAGGGATGCTCGACAGGCGCCGGTGACGTTATCAATCCATGCCCGCGGCTTTCCGCTCCCTGTTGTTGCCGGCTCACCTTTTCCCCGCGCTACTGTTCATGTCGCAAAAAACAATGCCCGCAATCGTCGCAGACTGTCGGCCTGCAATTTGAAGTGAGCATCCACGATCATTGCCACCCCTTCCAAGTTTCACGGCATCGGGTCGGCGCGCACTCCGTTCCCGTGGGTTGCACCCGCGCCCGGAAAAGGGCACGTAGCATCCCATGATTGGCCCTCTGCATCTTTTCTCGCTCTTAGCGGCCTATCTCGCAATCCACACTCGCAGGCCGCGCTCGACCTGGGGTTCGATTCCGGTCCACGCCTTACGCTACCCGGTCCTCCGGTATCAATCCCCTTGAGACGGAGTTCAATTTGCGTCGTCCTGGTAATCCTTTGCGTCGTTCTGGTAATCCTTTGATACTAAGAGACTATCGAATTGTCAACACTTTGGCGGCTTTATAACAAAAATTCAGCAAGATCCATACTAAATAGGGAGGCAGTTTTTTTAGGAAATTTCGGTATCCCGGTGGGGTGGCACGAACCGCCTCGCCCCCTCTGCGGGATGGATTTTGTTGATTCTTTGCGATTTGGGCCTAAAAACAGTTGACGGCATCGATGATTTGTGTTTTGCTTGAGTCTGGTTATTATGATGGGGAGGTTGTGGATTTATGCTTTGCGCGGTTTGAAATGATCCCAACCGCGGCAATCGCGAACGGATCGTATCATTACAAACCGTTCACGGCATGAGTGCCACCCGAGGGTTCTTTGCCCACAGCGTCGCGTCATCGCGTGGAGCTGCAACGTGAAGTTGAAGAAGGGGACCGAAGCTGAAACGCGAACGGGCGCGCCCCCCGTAGCGGCCGAGAATGAGGGGGCACTGGAACGCCCCGGGCTCTTGCGGGGGGAAGACGGTTCCAGGGCCGACCGTCGCCTGGTGGATCGTTGCCTGGCGGGGGAAGTGGCTGCATGGGAGGAGTTTTACTCGCAATGCCATGATCCGCTTTGCACCGCCATTAGGATCATGCTGCGCGGCTCCCTCGGCGATCCCAATCTCGTCGATGAGATTGCGGCGCGGGTTTGGTACGCCTTAGTGGCCAACGACGGCGAACTGCTGGCAAGATATTCGCCTCAACGCGGCGCGCGGTTGATCACGTTCATGCGGGCCTTGGCCAAGGATGAGATATGCCGCCATTTTCGCGCGGAGATCCGCCGTCGCGAGCGCGAGGTCGCGGCCTTCCGCGAACGACCACCGCTGGCCGGCATCGATTCAGGGTACTCGGCAAGCGGCCTGAGGGAATTTCTTGCAACACTCTCGCCGCAAGAGCATAGCTTCTGCTGTGAGGTTCTTCTCGCGGAACCCGCCCCCGGTGGAGAGATATCCCGTTCCGCCGCCAATATTTGGCAATTGACGCACAGAATATACAAAAAGTTGCTTCGCTTCCTGGCGCGCGGAACGTAGGTCCTCCTGGCGGAAAAAGGGGACGGGCACCGTGGCGGCGACGTTTCTTCCACTGCCAAACCAACTTGTGCCACGGAGCCAGTCCCCCGTTTTTCCGCTTTGTCCGCGCGTCTCGTCCGGGCGCGGGTTCACTCTGTGGTCGCGGCCGCTTGGCCAGCCAACTCTCCTCTTCAGGTCGAATTTCCCAGATTCTCTTCCGAGGCTTGTCAGGAATGGCGGGGTCGGCGGCCTATAGCCGGTATCGACGCAGTGCCGTTGGCGTGATGGACCAGCGATCGTGTTTCTTACCAAGAATGTTCGCTTTCTGCTCTTGGCGATTTGGCGAGACACCGAGGAGATTCTGCGCCGTCCGCTCCCGGATGAGGGCGAAGTCAGCCGGCGCGAGTTCGCGCGACTGAGGGTGGAACGCGAATCGCTGACCTCCCTCGGCGTGCGCTGGGACGTCTCGAAGTGGCTGGATCGGCGTGCGACCCATTGCGAGATCAGCCGCTTCGCGCGAACGACCCAAGGAATGGAACGCGCCGGCTTGCTTCGGCGATGTTCGCGCGTGGGCGGCACGCGCATGACCCATGTGCTCCTGACGCCTGAAGGTGAACGTTTGGCTCAGGAACTGGCGGCTGGCAAGACCGCAGGTCGGACCGCCAAGTGCGGCACAACAAGGCGGATCGATGGGCAGCCGGAAAACTTGCCGCATCCCAGGTCGGGAAGCGAGGTTCGACAGACCACGAATAGTTGGTAGCAATTCCATAATAGGTGGTAAATCGGCCGGAAGAAACCCGATTTCCCCCCACTTTCAAGGCATTTTGGAGTATTTGCGATTCCGCATGTCAGGAATCGCCCTTCGGCGGCCTATATACGCACAGGAGTGTGAGCAAAAGCAACACTGCACGCAACGAAGCGAGTGAGCCAAAGGTTCCGGCAGTGGCGGTTCGGTTTTCTTATTCTTCGGGAGTAGCATCATGAGGCGAGCGATCAAGAAGTCGATTTTCGTGGCGTTGGTGTTGGGGGTCGGTGTTGCTGCGGTGAGCCTTTTGCCTCCGGCCGGTCGCCTGGAAGCCTCGATCTTTGTCACGGGGAACATCCCCCCCGGAGGCATACAACAGTTTTCAGGTCCGCTTGGCGACGATTTTACGGTGACGAACAATCTCAAGGTGACCGATTTCGGAGTGTTCGACGCCGGCCAAGACCCCCTTCAGTCCACGATCACCGGCTATATTTACCCATTAGGGGGTGGCACTCCTCTCCTCACGGTGACTTTCTCGGCTGGAACATCGTACGCCAATTCTCCTTCTCCCTATGTTTGGCAGACGCTTGCAACGCCGCTGACCCTCGTTGCGGGTCAATCATACACTCTTGTTGCTGAAGGTTTTGGCGGGGCTCAACCCGACTCGAATACCAACAACGGCTCAACAGTCACTTTCTCCCAAGTCGGCTACACGCTCGATCAGTCGCGCTTCGGGTACACGCCCGGCCTATACCCTGACCTGACCCCGAACAATTCCGGCTATCCGGGCAACTGGCATTTTGGAGATGCCAATATCGAGTACATTCCCGAGCCTTTGACCATCGTCATCTGGTCCGTGCTTGGCGTCCTTGCCATTGGCGTCGGCTGGTGGCCGCGGAAGCGCGCGGCGTAGGGCAGCGAAGCCAATTCAGCAACCCCCTCACGCGGGTCATCCCTCGGGATGGCCCGTTTTCGTTCAAGGGCAAGACGACGGTGGAACGCTTGTCTTAGCCTGTTGCTCCCAACCCGGATTATTCATCAACCGTAGGGTGGCGTCGAGCAAACCGTTGTTCTTATTGTTTCGCCGGTCCTAAAGATAGTCTTTTCGTACTACTTGACGGAACGCGAGATTTTGAGTCAGATAGCTTGCTGGTTTGGGCGATATACGAATGATGTGGCGCATAGGAAACAATTGACGGGTCGCTGGGCGGAAGGGCGCCCAGGAGGTGCCCGGTCCATGTTTTCGGCCTGGAGTCTGTCGGCCGCAACAGGATCGTTTGGCCGAAAAATGGACCGGTCCCCGCGATCCGCTCCGGTATAATCGTTATAATTCGCGCGGTTTGAGATGATCCCAACCGCAGCCACAGGGAACTGATCGTATCATTACCAACCGTTCGCAGTATAGAATCGGTCCCGGATGGAACTGAGTCCTGCGTGGGGAGTACTGGAACTGTGCCAACGCGAGTCGACATGAAGCAAGTGCTGGCCGTGATTCTGGCCGGCGGCAAAGGATTGCGTCTGGAGCCGCTCACGCGCGATCGGGCCAAACCGGCCGTCCCCTTCGGCGGTATCTATCGCATCATCGACTTCACCCTGTCGAACTGCCTGAACAGCGGGGTTCGCAAGAGCCTGATCCTTACGCAATACAAGGCCATGAGCCTCGATCGGCACATCAACCTCGGCTGGCAGGGTTATTTGTGCCGCGAGTTGCGCGAGTTCATCGACGTGGTGCCGCCCCAGCAGCGCATCGACGAACACTGGTATCAGGGCACGGCCGACGCAGTGTACCAGAATATCTATACGATCGAGAAGGAGCGGCCCACGCACGTGATCATTCTGGCCGGCGATCACATCTACAAGATGGACTACATGAAACTCGTCGAGCGGCACATCGAGACCCGGGCCGACATGACCGTGGGCGCGTTGCAGGTGGACCTGGAGGCGGCGACGCAGTTCGGCGTGATGCAGGTCGACTCCCAGAACCGCGTGGTCGGTTTCGAGGAGAAGCCCCAGCGCCCCAAGGCGGTTCCCGGCGACAGCGAGCACGCCTTGGCTTCGATGGGCATTTACGTCTTCAATGCCCGCTTCCTCTTCGAGCAGTTGTGCCTCGACGCCACGCGTCTGGCAAGCCGCCACGATTTCGGCCGCGACGTGATCCCCGCCGTAATCGACACGCACCGCGTGTTCGCCTATCCGTTCATGGATGAGAACCTGGACGAGGGGCGGAAGAAGCAAGCCTACTGGCGCGACGTGGGCACCTTGGACGCCTACTACGAGGCCAACATGGACCTGGTGTCGGTCGATCCGCAGTTGAACCTGTACGACCAGCATTGGCCGATCCGCACCTATCAGCCCAACCTGCCGCCGCCGAAATTCGTGTTTGCCGAGCAGGGCAGCCCGGCCCGCCGCGGCCAGGCCCTCGACAGCATCGTCTGCCAGGGTACGATCGTTTCCGGAGGCCAGGTGGAGCGTTCGGTGGTGGGCTCGAACGTTCGCATCAACAGCTACGCGCGGGTCGAGAACACGATCCTCTTCGACGGCGTGAACGTGGGCCGGCACGCCAAGATTCGCCGCGCGATCGTCGACAAAGAGGTGCAGATCCCCGCCGGCATGGAGATCGGCTACGATCATGATCTGGACCGTTCGCGCGGTTTTCTGGTCACCGAGGGCAGCGTGACGGTGATCGCCAAGACGCACGGCATGGAGCACGTTGCCAGCGATGACCGGGAGAAGTAGGCTGCTGTCGAGGGGGGCAAGTCCCGCCGCCGCCATACGCATGAAGTTAAGGGCTTGAAACGAGCAAAATGCGAATTCAACGTCCCCCTCTCCCTCCGGGAGAGGGTTGGGGTGAGGGGTTTCCGCGAGCGGCAAGGACTGGCCTTGCTTGCACAGCCTCCTTATGCCATCACCCCCTGCCCCTTTCCCATCCCGTCGCGAGCGATGGGCGGGAGAGGGGGGTCTTTTGCGGCGCGTCCTTGACTTCGCGCATGCGGTGGTTTTCCTGGCTTGCGCTGGCAGGCTTCTGCCTGGGCGCTGCGGCGCGCGCCGCCGACGAACCACCGCCCGCCCGCTTCTCGCGCGCCGTGCTGATCCGATTCGAAGGGGCCATTACGCCCCGCACGGCCAAGTATCTCCTGCGAAAACTGGAAACGGCCAGGTCGCAAGGGGCCGACCTGGTGATCGTCGAGATCGACAGCCCGGGCGGTTACTTGCAGGAAAGCGAGGACATTGCCGGCGAGCTGCGCGACGTGGATTGGGCGCATACGGTGGCCTATGTGCCGCGCGAGGCGCTGAGCGGGGCGGCCATCGCCGCGCTCGGTTGCGACGAGATCCTGCTGGGCCGCAATGCCCTGCTGGGCGATGCAGGCGCCATCTTCCGCGACGAGAACTTCCTCTTCCACTACGCGCCGGAGAAGTTCCGCACCGACCTGGCCCGGCGCGTGCGCGATTTCGCCCAGGCCAAAGGCCGCCCGCCCGCCCTGGCCGAGGCCTGGGTGGACATGAATCTGCCGGTCTATCGCTATTGCAACACCAAGACCGGCAAGATCGCCTACATGTCCGAGCGCGACCAGGAGTCAGCCGCCGCTCCCGACGACTGGAAGAAAGAGAACCGGGTCGACGGCACCGGCGGCGGGCGTTTCTTCGAGGCCAACGGAGTGCAACTGGCCGACCTCGGCTTCAGCCAGGGCATCGTCAAGGACCGCAAAGAACTGTTCGCCCGCTACGGCGTCGCTCCGGAAGACGTGGTCGTGCTCGAGCCCACCGCCGTCGACATTACCGTGCAAATCTTGAACCTGGGCATCGTCACCGGCCTGTTGGTGTTCCTGGGGCTGCTGGGCCTGTTCCTGGAGTTCATGTGGCCGGGAACGGCGGTCGGCGGGCTTTTGGCCGCCTTCTGTTTCGCGCTGTTCTTCTGGAGCCATTTGCTGGGTGGAACGGCCGGATGGCTGGCCATGGTCTTCTTCCTCGTGGGCGTGGCTTTCGTCGGCGTGGAACTGTTCCTCGTGCCGGGCTCAATGCTGGCCGGGGTCTCCGGCGCGGTGTTGATCCTGCTCGGCCTCATCATGGCCAGTCAGAACTTCCTGGTCCCGCACACTACCCGCGAACTCAGCACGCTCTCCGACAATTTGTTGATGATTTTCCTCTCGGGCATGGCCTTTGTGATTGCGGCGGTGGTGGTCAGCCGGAGGTTCGGCACGCTGCCGCTGCTGGGCCGTTTTACCCTGCCGCCTCCCGACGCGGCCGTCGATACGCCCGGCAGGTCCGCGGCAGCCGAGCCATTCGAGCTGGCCGCTGCGCAGGTGGTACAAGTGGGCGACGTGGGAACCGCCCATTCCTTGTTGCGCCCCGGCGGCAAGGCCCGCTTCGGCAACCGCTACGTCGACGTCGTCACCGACGGCAGCTTCATCGCCCAGGGCACGCCGGTGAAGATTGTGCGCATCGAGGGCAACCTGGTGGTCGTCGACGAGGCGGAGGCGTAAAGTAGACTTCAGTCCACTCTGGCACGATCCCCCTCTCCCTCCGGGAGATCCGCTTTGCCCCAGGCCGCCACCGGGCTATAATGGCAATGAGCCGGGGGGCGTCAGCCCGGATTATTCAAGTAGGGTGGGTCAAGGTCGCGCAAACCTATGGTGGGTCTCGCAAACCGATCAATCGTTGTCGGGCGCTGTGTCATAAAGCGGTAAGTTGATAAGCGACCGAAGACCCACCAGAACCACGGTTTGCTCGACGCCACCCTACAGTTTATGAATAATCCGGGTTAGACCCCGGATCTGCCACAAAAGGTTGTAACCGCCGGAGAGTCCATTGATGTCCGTCGCGACTCCGCAAGCCGAAAGCCGCGTTTTGCTCTCCAACGTGGCCTGGTCCACATTCGAGGCGCTCCTGGCCGAGAACGAGTGCCGCGGCACCCGCTTTGCCTTTGATCGAGGGTTTCTTGAAATCATGTCGCCATCCGTTGAGCATGAGCGCATCAAGACGCTGCTGGGAAGAATGATCGAGTTCATGGTGGTCGAGTTGAACATCCCAATCAGCAGCGGCGGCTCGACGACACTCAAGGATGAAATGAAGCAGCGGGGCCTTGAGCCGGACGAGTGCTACTTCGTGGCCAACGAGCCGCGGATGCGCGGACGCGACGACTATGACGCGGCGGTCGACCCACCGCCAGACCTGGCTATCGAGGTAGGAATCTCCCGCAGCGCGCTGAACAAGCTGGCGATCTACGCCGATTTCGCCGTGCCGGAGGTCTGGATACACGACGGCACCGCACTCCGGGTCTACCATCTGCAACCCGAGGGCGGCTACGTCCAGCAGGACCACAGCCGCTCGTTTCCCTTTCTTCCCTTGGACGAAGTCCACAGATTTCTCGGCCGGCGCAACGCGACCGACGAGACGACCTGGATCCGCTCCTTCCGGGATTGGGTGCGGAGATTGGATACGAAACGGCAATAAGTCCAATATTGGCCGAATCCGTCAGCGCGACAGTTCCACAACGCATCACAATTGGACTTATCCCCATTTCCCGGTCCGGTTATGATGAGGGTTTGAACCGCCTGGCGGGAAGAACCGCCCAACGCGATTGAAATAAAGTCGGGACGAACTGTTTTCCTTCCTCTCCCCTTGCGGGAGAGGGCCGGAGTGAGGGGAGGAGTGGCGAAAACAACATGCGATCGATTGGCAGGCGGAAAACCCCTCACCCTAACCCTCTCCCGCAAGGGGAGAGGGGACCAGTAGCGGACAATGCGGAAGTTATTCTTCGACCGAGCCCACGTCGCATCCGCGCCGGCGTCGCCTGGGCGCTGCTGCTGCTGGCCGTGTTGTTTTCGGTCGTCGTTCGCTGGCGGCTGCGGGAGTTTCCGCTGGAACGCGACGAAGGGGAATTCGCCTATGCGGGTCAACTGATTTTGGAAAATGTCCCGCCCTACCAACTCGCCTACAACATGAAGCTGCCGGGGACCTATCTGGCCTATGCGGCCCTGATGGCCGTTCTGGGCCAAACGACCGCCGGCATTCACCTGGGCTTGCTGGCGGTGAACGTGGCGACACTCGTTCTGCTGTTCCTGATGGTCAGCGACATGTTCGATCCCCTGACCGGCGGCCTGGCGGCCGTTGCCTTGTCGCTCTTGGCCATGAGTTCCTCGGTCCTGGGCATGGCGGCGCACGCCACGCATTTTGTCGTGCTGTTCAGCCTGCCCGGCGTGTGGCTGCTATGGAAAGCCGTGCAATCCGGCAAGCGAGGGCCGTTGTTGGCGGCCGGACTGCTGATGGGAATCGCCTTCCTGATGAAACAGCAAGGCGTGTTCCTGCTGTGCTTTGGCGGTTGCGTGTTGATGGCGTATGAGTTGCGCCGCCGGCCCATCGTCTGGCGGCAGTTGCTCAGCAGAGCGGCCCTTTACGCGGCCGGAGTGATGATGCCCTACGGCCTGGTGTGCCTTTGGCTGTGGCGTGCCGGGGTTTTTGGCCGATTCTGGTTTTGGACGGTCGCCTACGCGCGGCAGTATGTCGATCAAATCCCCCTTTCGCTGGCCTGGCAGGCGTTCCGGATGAACGCCGCCGGGGTCATCGCGCCGAGTTGGACCCTTTGGGCGTTGGCCGCGGTCGGGGGCATTGTGGTGGCCATTGGCG
>JBEKZQ010000030.1:0-22038 GCA_049509675.1 Thermoguttaceae bacterium
CTCCGCTCAGGGTCAGACCTCCCGTGCCGGAGCCGGTGGCGAGATTGATTCCACTCGCGCTGCCGCCGCTGATGATGCCGCTGAAGGTGACGTTGCTATTGGTGAAGGTGTTGTTGCCGGCATTCGCCGATTGGTTCGCGCCGAGGTAGAAGTTAATTACCCCGTTGTAGACGTTGTTGCCGACGTTGTTGCCGCGCCCGGCCAAAGTCATCGGGCCGCTCAAGGTCAGTCCGGAGGCGCTCCAATAGGCGGCGGCCTCGTAGACTATCACCGGATTGGCCAGCGTGGCGGCGACCGGCGAGCTGTTCAACAGCCCGAGGCAACCGTTGTAGTTCGTATCGCCGATGGTAACCGTGCCGATTCCCAGGGGGCCGCTGGCGATGCCGCCGCTGCCGTTGAGGACCGTGCTGGCGCCCCCGACGTCGATGTTGCCGCCCTGGGTTTGCAGCGTGAAGGCGCTGAAGGTGTTCAACGGGTTGTTGATGACGACGGTGCCGTTGATGCTGTTGCCGTTGGCGTTGCCGTCGCCGGCGCGGATGAGCGTAGCAGCAGAACCGCTGATCACGCCGGAGAGGGTAACCGACAAGCCCTGGTAAGTATTTAGAATGTGCAGGTAGTCGTTGCCCGCCGGGAGCGCGGCATTGCCGGAAAGCTGGTAGGGACTTGCGCCATTGAAGTAGGCAGCCTGGCCGGCAGTGATCGTCCAGGGGTTGGCGACGGCGTTGGCGCCGACCAGCGCGGTGGTGGCATTGAAGCCGCCGTTGTTGTAAGTCAACAGCCCCGTGCCGAAGGCCTGGTTGTTGTTGATCGCCACGTTGGTGGCGGCGTTGAGCGTCGTGCCGCCGCTGTAGGTGTTCAAGCCCTTAAGCGTCGGGTTGCCGGTGATGTTCAGACCGCCGGAGCCGCTGATCACGCCGGAGAGGGTTCCACGGGTGGCGGGGTCATTGAGGTTGTAAGCGCCGCTGGCGAGGCCCAGCGTGCCGCTCAGTTCCAGGTTCGCCGCGCCGGAGAAATTCAGCGTGTGGGTTGCGCCCCAGGTCAAGATATTGGCGACGGCATTGGCGCCGGTCAGGGCCGTGGTGGCGCCGAGCGTGCCGCCGTCGAGTTGCAGCGTTACTGGGCCGAAGGACGAGAGGTTGCCGGCAAAGTAGCCGCCGTTGGCGACGTCCAGCGTGCCGTTGGTGACGTTGTTGTTGATTACCAAGGTGCCGCCGCTGAGCGGGGCCAGGTTCGCCAGCGAACCCGAGTAGGTGTTGGCCAAGACCACGGTGCCCGTGGCGGCCGGGGCATAGTAGCCGGTGTTCATCGGGTCGACCAGGGTCAGGGTGCCGTTCTGGGCAGCACTCAGGGTCCCGGCGGAGGGGGTCAGGCTGCTGGCGTGCAGGGAAACGCTGCCCGGTCCGCCGGAAATGGTGCCGCTATTGTTGAGCACCAGACCGGGATCGACGGTGAGCGTATAGCCGTTGACATCGCCCAGGTTCAAGGTTTGACCGGCTGCGATGGGAAGCGCATTGCTGCCGGTCAAGGTGACCGCGCCGCCGGCGACTCCCGCCAGCGCGCTGCCGGCGATAATCGAATCGTTGCTTCCGGCCAGGATGAGGGGGTTGCCGGAGACCACGTCGAATGTCGTGCCGGTCGTCGAGGTGTTGACCAGGTCCAGCGCGCCGTTGGTGAGGGTAATCGTCGCGCTGCCCAGCGGTCCGGTGGCCGCGGGGGCCGTATAGCTCTGTGCGACGGCCACCAGGGTGCCGCCGCTGACCGAGACGGGGCCGGTGCTGTTGACGCCGGCGACAATCACCGTGCCGCTGCCGGTCGTATTGAGGCCGGATGCTCCGGAGATCGTGCCCAGGTTCAGCACGTTGGCTCCCTGCACGTCGAAGGTCGGCGAATTGGCCAAGGTCGTGGAGGAGAAGTTGGCGATGCCCGGTCCGCTGGTCACGTGCAGCGTGTTGGCGCCGATATTGAGCGTACCAAATCCGAAGGCCACGCCGTTGGTCAGGTCGAGCGTGGAATTGGCGGTGACCGCCATGTTGTTGACGAAGATGTTGTTGTTGATGGGGATGCTCGTGGAGAGCTGGCTGTTCAAGAGCACGGTATTGCCGGCGTCGGAGTAGGCCACCAATCCGGCGCCGCCGCCGCCCTGGTAGTACTCGATTTCAATCTGATGATAACCCGCTGCGGCCTCGCTTATGGTGGTGCCGTTGTGGGTGGTCATGCCCTGGTAGGCGTTGTTGGTGACGACTGTGGCGCCGTCGATGAACAACATGCTGCCGTCGTCGCTGCGGGTGGCGAAGGTCGACGTGCCTGTCGGCAGGTAGATGTAGCCGGTGAGGATTCCGGTGTAATTGTTGCCGCCGTTCTGCTGGGCGTTGCTCAATCCGAGGTTGGTGAAGATATAGCCGCCGTTGCCGGTGGGGTTGAAGCTCAGGCTGGTGTTGCCGTTGGCGGTGGTGAGGGCGTTGGTGACGATGTGCTGGTTCGCGGGAAGGGTGGCCACCCACGCGCTGAGCAAGCCCGAGGTCGCGCTGTTCGCCACGCCCGCGTCGGGCGTATAAACGTTCAGCAAGAGTCCCGGCGCGGCGCCGATCGGGTGGAACGTGCCGCCCGCCAGGGTGATGGTGTTGGAACCCATGCTGACGACGGCGGCGTTCAAGGTGCCTTGCGAGACGGTGCTGCCGCCGCTGTAGGTGTTGGTGCCGGTCAAGGTGGAGGCGCCGGTGCTATTGACGACCAGGCCGCCGGTGCCCCCAAGGGTGGCGGAAACGCTGGACGGAGCAGTGATGCTATAGGAATTGCCGATCAGGCTGCCGTCGGTGATGGAGCCGCCGTTGAAGGCGACGGCGGCGACGGTGTGCGTCTGGTTGCCCAAATCGATCGTGCCGGCGGTGGCCGTCAGGTTCGCGTAGGGCAGGAGGGTCGGGGACTGCATCAACAGGGTGCCGGCGCCGGTCTTGTTGACCGCGCTGCCGGGGGCCACCGTGAAGACGGTGTTGTTGCTGTACGTCTGGCCGGCATCGACCTGCAAGGCGGCGCCGGGGGCGTTGAAGGTGATTGAGCGGGATTCGGTAAAGCCGGTGGCCACTTCCAAGGCGGCGTTGTTGATCAGCACGCCGTTGGCGGGGTTGCCCAGGCTGGCGGAGTTGGTGACGGCCAGGTTGCCGCCGTTGATCGTGACCGCGCCGGTGAAGGTGCTCAGCGAACTGGAGAGGGTCAAGGTGCCGCTGCCGGCCTTGTTCACGCTGAAGTTGCCGCTGACCGGCCCGGCGAGCGTGGCGCTCAGGCCCGCGTCGACGTTCAGCGTGGCAGGTCCGGTGAGGGTCGTGGAGCCGCTGATCGTCAGCGCCGAGGCGCTGCTGCCGCTGACCTCCAACTGGCTGCCGATGGAAAGGTTGGCGAAGGTCACCTGTCCGTTGCTGACGCCAAGAGTGGATGGGGCAGTAACGTTCAGCAAGTTGCTATAAGTTGCAGGCAGGCCTTGGGCGAAGAGGGTGCCGTTGCCCGGATCCATGGGAACGAAGCTGGCGCCAGTGGCCGCAGTGCCGCCGATGCCCGGCTCGTTGACGACAAAGCCGCTGCCCATGCTGTAAGGGGCAACGTCCGGGTTCTGGCCGATAAAGCCGTTTGCGGTGTTGTAAGAGCCCGCCCCGCCGTTGTTGGTGCTGAAGAAACTGAACTGCACGGCGTGCCAGCCGGGCGTGACGGCGACGATGCCGCTGCCGTACGCCCCGCTGTTGGCGCCGAGCCAGTTTCCGTCGAGCTTGACCTGCAGGTTGTCGTCGCATTCACCCTGGAAGGAGACCGAGGTGCTGGCGATGTACATCTCGCCGGTGTAGGTCCAGGTCGTGTCCTGGCTGGCGAGCAAAGTCCGATCCCAACTGCCCGCCCAATTGGTGCCGGGACCCCAGGTGGTTGCGACGAAGGTAGCGTTGCTCCTGGCGTACTCGCCGGCCATTGGTCCCGGGGCGATGCCCTTGCTCGTCCAGCCGGTGGTCTGCTGGTAGTTATTGCCGGTGTAGTAGGCCTGGCTGAGGCCGGCCACAACGCCCAGGACGTTTAGCCGGCCGCCGGCGAGGGTAATGGGGCCGGTACCCAGCGAGTTCTGGTAAGTTGATGACACAGTGCCGGCGGTGATGATGGTGCCGCCGCTGTAGGTGCTGTTGGTGCCGCTCAAGCTCAACATGCCGGCGCCGGACGTGGTCAGGCTGCCCGAGCCGGAAATTTGGCCGGCGAAACTGACGGTGTTGGCGGCCGCCGGGATGTTGATGGTGCCGCCGCCCGGGGCGTTCAGCACGATGGAGCGATTGGTGCTGAGCGTGGCCGAGTTGCTGAAACTGAGCGTGCCGCCATTGAAGGTGAGATTGGTGGCGGGGGCGGCCGGCGCCGTGCCCAACTGGTTGTCGTTGCTGACGATCAACGTGCCGGCGTTGAGCGAGGTGCCGCCGGTATAGGCGTTCTGGCTGTTGAAGGTGACCGTATTGGTGCCGTTGAGAATCACGGTGGCGGCCCCGCCGATGCCCACGGTGCCGCTGCTGTTGGTGAAGCTATACGGCTTCGCGTTATTATTGAGCGTGACGCTGAAGGGTTGGACGCCCGCGGCGGCGATGTTGACGTTCGTCGTGCCGGCAGTGTCGTCGAAGTTGACGATAATGCCGTCGGTGTAGGTGGTGGCGTTGTAGCTGCCGTTCAGGAGCACGGTCCAATTGCTGTTATCGGGGGCGCTGGTGCTCCATATATTGCTGGTGGCGGGCGCCCAGAAAAACTGCTTGTTGCTGACCTGCAGGATGACCTCGCCCGGCGTGCTGCCGGGGTCGTTGGGAGTGAGCAGCGAATAGTTGTAGCGGTTCGGAGCATTGAGGCTGAACGAGGAGGCGGAGCCGCTCATGGTCCCCCCGCTGATCGACATGAGTTCGTAATTGCCCGGGATGAAGCCGGCCAGGCCGACGATGTTGAGCGTCTCGCTCGAGGCGGTCGAGGGGATGTTGAGGTTGCCGATGACGTTGAGCAAGTCGCTGGCGGCGGGGGTCTGGAGGTTGAAATCGAAGACCGAGCCGGCGGCCATGTCCAGGTTGGAGGCGACGGTGAGCGTGGCGATGCCCGTGCTGCTGGCGTGCGGCGCGACGTGACCGCCGCTGAGCACGTTGACGTCGGGGAAGCCCGCCCCGCCGATGATGCCGCTGCCGCTCAAGGTGCCGCTGATCGTAGCCGTGCCGGTGCCGATGGCCGAGCCGGCCGTATTGGCGACGATGAGGGCGCCGCCGGCGTTGACGGTCGCCACGCCGCTGAAGTTGCTGTTGTTGTTGCCCGAGAGCGTCAGCGCGGTGCCGGCGCCCACGGTCAGCCCGCCGCTGCCGGAGAGCACGCCGGCCATGTTGTGCGTGGAGGGGCCGGCCAGGGAGAGCGTGCCGCCGAGCAGATTGAAAGTGCCGGTATAGGTCGAGGGACTCGATGCGGCAAGGCTGCCGCTGGTCAAGACGTCGACGTTATTGGTGTAGGAGGCGCTGGCCGTGTTGGTTTCGAAGAGCGTGCCGTTCGCCGCGGACGGGAAGGCGTAATTGGCCGCGACGGTGCCGCCGGAGCCGTTCGCGTCGTACCCCAATCCATAGGTGTAGCCGGCAATGTTCGGACCGACGCCGCCGCCGCCCTGGCCGAAAAGCGCCTTGAAGCTGTACCAGCCGGGGCCGGAGGCAGGGATGGTCCAGGTCGCCACGGTTGGGTAGCCGAGGCCGTTATTGTTATAGCTGGCGTCGTTGATGATCTCGTTGCCATTGATGGTCAGCGACCCACTGTCGTCGAAATTCTTATAGAACGAGACGACGCTGCCGGCCGTCTGGGGGAAGTACATGTAACCCTGATACCAGACCGTGGTATTGTCCGGGAAGTTGTTTACGGGCGTATTGGGCACTCCGCTGCCGCTGGCCGTCTGATTTATACCCCAGTTGGCGGCCCTGGGGCTGCTTTGAACGGACTGCAAGGTCGTCGTGCTGAAAGCGCCGCCCGGGTTGACGTTGTTCCCGGTTCCGAGCATCCATCCTTCATATAGTCCGCCATAACCCACGTTGAGATTTCCGCCGTTCATGGTGATCTTGCCGGTGCCGACGGCCTGCGGGTAGGCCGTGAGCGCCCCGTTGCCGATGGTCGTGCCGCCGGTGTAGGTGCCGGTGCCGGTCAAGCCGAACGTTCCGACGCCGGTTTTGGACAGGCTGCCGAGGCCGGTCGCGGCCTCCGAGATGACGCCCGAGAATTGGCTGTTGCCCGTGCCGCTGATGGCAAGAATGGTGCTGGCCGGGGTTGCGGAATTGCCGAGCACGACGCTGCCGCCGCCGGTAAGACCGGAGAGGGAAGGGGTGGCGCTGAGGAAGTTCACCGTGCCGCCCGCGGCTACGGTGAGCAGTCCGGTGCCCAGCGCGGCGTCGTTGCCGGTCGTCAGCGCGCCGGCGTTGACGAACGTGCCGCCGGTGTAAGAATTCGCGTTGGGCAAGGTGACCGTGCCGGCGCCGCTATTGACCACGATGCCGCTGCCGCCGATGGGCTGGGTGAACGTCAAGGCCGAATCGCTGCGGCTGAAGGCCAGCGTGGCATTGTTGGTGATGTTGGTCGTGCCCAGCGATCCGCTGCCGCCGCCGCCGCCGATCTGCAGGGTGCCGGCGGTGATGGTGGTCAGGCCGGTGTAGGTATTGCTGCCGGACAAGACGGCAAGCAAACCGTTGGCGTTGACGGTGAGGGTCGACCCCGGCGCATTGTCCTGCAGATTGGCCGAGACGGTGGCCGCACCAGTGAAGGAATAGGAACTGCCGGCCAGGGCGCCGTTGGCGACGGTGCTGGCGCCGCTGAAGGTGACGGCGCCGACCGTTTGCGCCGGCAGGCCGCCCAGGTTGAGCGTGCCATTGACGACGTTCAAACCCGCGCCGCTGGACAAACCGCCGGTTGGGCCGAGTTGCAAAGTCCCGGCGCCATCCTTGGTCAGGGCGCCGGCGCCGGCGATTGGGGTGTTGAGGGTCAAGGTTTGGCTGGCGTTTGTGAGGATCGTGGCCGCGGCGGGGCCGGGCAGCGTCACTGCGCGGCTGGTGGCAAATGTCCCGGCCGCATTGAAGGTGGCGCCGGGGTTGATCGTCACGCCGGCGGCCGTTGTCGTGTTGCCCAGCGCGTTGTCCGCGGCGACCGACAGGGTGCCGCCGGAGACGGTGGTCGCGCCGGTTTGCAGGTTGACGCCGGAAAGGGTCAACATGCCGCCGCCGACTTTCGTCAAGCTGCCGGGGCTGGCCAGGAAGTTGCCGGTAAACACGGTCGTCTGGCCATTTCCGCCGACTAGCAGGTTAATGCTGTTGCCGCCCGTGTCGGCCAGGGCGAAGTTGCCGCTGCCCGACAGGCCGCCCAGATTGAACGGCGTGACGCCGGACGCGAAAGTCAGGCCGTTGTTCACGTTGAGGATGGCGGTGCTGCTGACAAGGGCGTTGGCATTGGCCAACTGCAGCGTTCCGCCGTTGATCGTCGTGTTGCCGGCGATGGAGTTGGAGTTGCTGAAAATCACGCTGCCCGCCGAGGCACTGAGAGTGACCGGGACGATGCCCGTAATGGGCCCGCCGGTGAAGCTGTAGGGGGTGGTGCTGTTGTTGAACGTGACGCTGCTGGGTGCAACTCCGGCGGTCGGCACGATATTGATAGGGTTGTTGTTCGAGCCCGCGTTGTTGCCGAAGATTACGGTCCCGGTGTCCTGATAGGGTCCTCCCGTCCAGTTGTTGGCGGTGGTGGTGTCCCATGAATTGTTCGTGGCGCCGGTCCAGGTGAAGGTTCCGGCAAGGGTCATTTGTTGGAAGACGGCGGTCGTAATGTCGCGCCGCAGGGTGCCGTTGGTATCGCCGGTGTTGTTAGCCGTGATCGTGGTGGCCCCGCCGCCATAATTGTTGATGTATGCCCCGCCGACCAGGATGAACGGATTCTTGTCAGTCTGGGTGAATTGTTGCACGACTGTGCCGTTCGTGGCCGTAGTCGTGTAGTTGACGACGTTGGTTTCGCGACACGCTTCAGAGATGGCTATGAACGAGTTTGCGGGCGTCGTGCCGGGCAAGGCGACTGCAATGGGGGTAGTGTTGGCGTTGGACCCCGCGACGATGGGGGTGGCGTTAATGTTTACGCCTGAAAGCGTGTACGCGCCGAGCGCGATGCCACGGTCGGTCCCCGAAATCGTGAGCGTGCCGGCGCCGGACGCAGGCGAGTAGAGATAGAAGATTTCATCGACTACGGAGGTTGTTGATGTAGTTACCTGAGGCGCGGTTGCGATCATCGGCGTGCCGTTCCAGAGGACCGACGTGGTGTACGCATCACCAGTGGGGGAGGCACCAGGGGTCTGGACAAACGCCCCCAAGTCCACGATCAGGACGTTTGAACCGTTGGCGACCGTGTAACTTACGGTTTGGTTTGGAAAGGCAACGTCGTTATTTGCGTCATTGTTATTCAGCGTCCAAGCGCCTTGAGTGCCGGTGATGATGATGCCCGCCTGGGCGGCGGCGAGCCCGGCCAGCAGGAAGGCGGCCAGCGCGGCCAGGCCGATGGCCCGCGGAAAGTGCCGCAAGAGGCGATTTCTCGACGTAAACAGACCCCGCAACGAACCCACCGAGCATGTATTGCCGCGCCCCATTGCACACCTCACGATGTTCTGAAAAACGGTTTTGGACCAGTGAAGGAAACTAACCCCGGGGCTGCAATCTGCGCCCCGCCGAGCCCGAACGCAATCAGCTTGCACAACTCACTCTAAGCAGTGGTGTTATACCACATTCGCGTGGTAAGCACTTGATACAGTCAGGTTAAGCGGATTATTGCGATCCCCCGCTTTAGCGCATTCCGGGGAATCGGCGCCGCTAGCACCACGGGCATATCCTATCATAATCTGAAAAATTTGTCACGCTATTTGTTGGAAGTTTTTCCGGCGGCGCAAATCAGCTCGATGCAGTTCAGCTTTTGCGTCGGTGCTACCCGTGCTAAAGCACGGGCCTAATACCCGCCTGCGGCGGGAATGCCCGTGAACGGGCATGAGGCGAGGAAGATCGCGCGGGCCGTGTTACCCGTGCTAAAGCACGGGCCTAATACCGCCTGCGGCGGGAATGCCCGTGAACGGGCATGAGAGGAGGAAGATCGCGCGGGCCGTGTTACCCGTGCTAAAGCACGGGCCTAATACCCGCCTGCGGCGGGAATGCCCGTCAAGCGGGCATGAGAACGTTTTCACGGCCATTCATGGCCGTTGCCCGGCGCAGCCGGTATTCGGCCCGGCATTCATGCCGGGTTGAACGGTGGCGACATCAGTTTCTCACTCATCAATATCCTGTGTCAGCCCGGTTCACCGGGCTCCTCTGCCAGGTCGCGCGGGAGTCGTGGGGCGGGAGGCGTGGGGCGAGAGCAGGCGGTTTCCCCCACACCTTGCTCTCGACGGGCCGTGTCGTCCATAATAGCGGCGGAGAACTGCGAAGTTCGGGGTCTGGTCCGTTTTTCGGCGGCAAGGCGTTGCTGTGGCAAACGTGGCTCGCCCGAAAATACGGACCTGACCCCTTTGCCCCTGCTGGAAAGGACATGCCATGCCGTACGAAACCATGACCTCCCGCCAGCGGATGCTTGCGGCGTTGGAACATCGCCAGGCCGATCGCGTGCCGATCGACCTGGGCGGAAATCAGACCGGCATCCATAAGCTTGCGTACCGGGCCCTGCTGGCCCATTTGGGCATTCAGGACCAGGTCCGCATTATGGACGCGGTGCAGCAGTTGGCCCAGCCGTGCGAGGCGGTGTTGCAGCGGTTCCACGTCGACACGCGTTACATTGCCGCCGCCGCGGCCGCGGATTTCCAAGGTGGGATCGTCGCCCGTCGCCGCAACGGCCGGCTGTGGCACGATCTGACCGACGAGTTCGGCGTTACCTGGTCCATGCCCGACGACCAGCCCCTTTACATGGACATCTCGCACCATCCGCTGGCCGGCGCCAGCTTCGCCGACCTGCAGAACTATCCGTTTCCCAAGGGCGACGACCCGGGCCGCTTCGCTGGCCTGCGGCAGCGGGCCGAGGCCCTGCGGAGCGACACGCCCTATGCGGTCGTCAGCGGCATTTCCGGCGTGGTCTACGAGATCTGCTGGTATCTGCGCGGCCTGGAACAGTGGTTCATCGACATGCTCACCCAGCCGGAGTTCTGCGCCGCCCTGCTGGACCAGACGCTCAAGTTCTGGATGGACTGGTTCCGCGTCTTTCTGGACGAGGTGGGCGACCTGGTCGACGTGATCATGATCGGCGACGATCTGGCCGGGCAGAACGGCCCGCTGTTCCGGCCCGAAATCTATCGCAACCTGGTCAAACCGCGGCACATGCGGCTGGTGCAATACATTCGCGCACGGACGCGGGCGAAGATCTGGTATCACACCTGCGGGGCCTGCACGCAGTACATTCCCGATCTGATCCAGAACGGCATCGACATCCTGAACCCGGTGCAGATCAGTGCCCGAGAGATGGATCCCAAGCGGCTCAAGGCCGACTTCGGCGACCGGCTTAGTTTTTGGGGCGGGGCGATCGACGCCCAGCACGTGTTGCCCACGGCCGCGCCGGCCACGGTCCGCGAGCACGTGCGGCGGAATTTGCAAGTCTGGAAGCCCCGCGGCGGCTACGTCTTCAACAGCGTCCACAACATCCAGGCCGGCGTGCCCCCGGAGAACATCGTGGCCCTGTACGACGCCGCCTACGAGTTCGGGTTCTACGACTAGCCGCATGGACCTTTCCATCGTTGCTGAAGCCGACATGACGCCGAGCGTGGACGAGCGGATCCGGGCCGGATTGTGCGCCTGCTTTCCGGCAGACGCCGCCGTCTTCAGTGCGACCCGGGCCTGGCACGGCAGCGGCCCCGAGTTCAGCGTACTCCTGCAAGAGGCCGATCGGCTGATCGCGCACGCGGGCATCGTCCGGCGGGCCATCGACGTGGGCGGCCGGCCGCTGCTGGCGGCGGGCGTGCAGAATGTCTTTGTCCTGCCGGCATACCGCGGCAAGAATCTCGCGGA
The DNA here is from genome assembly GCA_049509675.1 of Thermoguttaceae bacterium. GTDB lineage: Bacteria > Planctomycetota > Planctomycetia > Pirellulales > Thermoguttaceae > JBEKZQ01. The sequence goes on from JBEKZQ010000030.1 coordinate 11,025, forward strand.
CCTCGTGTTGCACTCGGCCATGGCCGAGGCTCGGCGCCGCGGCTGCGATTGCGGCCTGCTGTTCTGCGTGCCGGCCTTGGAGCCGGTCTACGGTCGCTGCCGCTGGCGGGCCTTGGGCGAGCGCCAGGTGGTCCGCGTCGAGGACGGCCGCCTGTTGCCCCTTCCCGGCCAGAACATCGCCATGTTCTATCCGCTCCTGCTCGCGGCCTTTCCCGACGGTCCGATCCATCTGCAAGGCAACGATTGGTGAGGCATGTGAAGTACTTCAGAATTGAGGGACTGTATTCCGGATAGACCTGGCAAGATGGGTGCCACTGCTGGCTTGTCCAGCAGTGCCGAATAGCCACAGCGCGGAACACTGCTGGGCGAGCCAGCAGTGGCACCCCAAAACGATAGAACCCCGTTTGAGCGACGCACTACACTACGCCCGCGCCTCTTCGATGAGGGCCAGCAGGTTTTCGGTCGGGATGTCGCTCTGGAGGGTGATGCCCGATTCGAGGATGTATCCGCCGCCGTCGGCCATGACGGCCTTGAGGCGTCGCACCTCGTCGCGAATCTGCCGCGGCGTGCCATTGGGCAGAAGATCCTGGGTTCGGACCCCGCCGCACAGCGTCACGTGCGCTCCGAACTGCCGCTTGAGCGCCGCCGCGTCCATCGCCTCGGGCTGAATCGGATGGAGCACGTCCAGGCCCATGTCGATCAGATCGCCGATGATGGGCACGATATTGCCGCAACTGTGGTGAAAGACGGTCCGATTGTGCGTTTTGGCCAGCCCGTAGATCTCGGCCACCCGCGGCTTGATGAACTTGCGCCAATGCGCGGGCGACATGAGCAGGCCGCGCTGCGTGCCGTAGTCGTCGCTCAGGGCCACGCCGTCGAAGGCGAACCGGGCGAAGAGGATCTGCATGGTTTGCAGGATATAGTCGGTCAGTCCGCGCAGCAGTTCCTCCGCGAAGCGTGGATGGATCGCCAGGTCCAGCAGAATCGCCTCCATGCCCCGCATGAACGTGGCCCGTTCCCACAAGTCGCCGACCCAAAGAAAGGTATAATAGCGGGCGTTGGCGGCCGTCCACCGGGCCAGGTCGTCGAAGCGGTAGGCCGCCGCGGCGTCGGGGAATCGATAGCCCGCCAGGTCCGGCTCCGCGAGGCAGGGGCCGATGGGCGAGCCACGGTCGATTTCGTTGGTGCTCCAGGCGACGCCGAACTCGTCGACGGCGCGATCGCCGAACTGGGCCGGCGCAGCGTAGAGCGGCTTGATCGACCGCGTGCCGATCATCCGCATGGGCAAAGCAATCGCCGTTTCCACGTCGTCGGTGGCGTAATGCGCCTCCAGCCGGGCGCGGGCCGGCGGCGAGAAACTGAAGTTGTACGGCACTTTGCCGCATCCGCGGTGCGCCAACGTGTCACGGATCCATGTCCGCGGGTCGTCCATGAGCGAAGTCTACGGCGCCCTATTTTTCGGGGACGTCCGCTTTGGCGGGTGGCGCCGCACGCTCCGGCTTGGAAGGCTTTTCCGCGTCGGGCTGGTCGCTGGGCTCGGGCAACGTCGATTCGGTGTCGCGGGGCGATGCCTTCTTGGTCGTCGCGCGTTTGGCCGTTTTCTCAGCCCTGACCGGCCGTTTCTTGGCCCCGCTCAACGTCTGCGCGGCCTCGATCGTTACGCTCTTGGCTTGCACGAACCGCTTGTCGGGCATCTCAAAACCTTTCAGCGACACCTTATCCCCCCTGGCGGCCATGCTGTAATCACTCGAATCGACGCTGATTTCCGGCTCGGCGGCCAGTTCGACGTTCACGACCTTCCGATCGGCTTTGACCGTGAGGTGGCTCTCGTGGAACTTGGTGACCTTGCCCCGGACGGTATGGGTGCCGGCCAACGCTCCGCCGGCACCGGTCGTCTTTCGCGCCGTCCCGCCGACACGGTGTTTCCCGCCGGCCACATCGCCACCGCCGGCCGGAGCGAGCGGCGCATCAAATCCTCCGGCCGCCGCACCGCCGCCGGGCGCTGCCCCCCCTGCCGCGCCAAATCCTTCCCCACCTGCCGCCGATTTTCGCCCTGCTCCCGCCGCTTCTGGTGGAAGAATACCGACTTCCTGGGTGGGGCCGATCACCGCGACGGCCTTGACTTTCGTCTTGCCGGCCCCCTTCTCGTCCAGTTCGGCCACGAATTCCACGTACATGCCCGGTTTCAGGTAGTCCACGGACGCCGTGCCCGTAAAATGGACCTCCGTGGCGGGTTGAATCATAACCATCAGCGGTTGCCCCATGGCGCCGGTAATGCGAAAGCCGTTGGCGGCGGGCATTTCAAACGTGCCCTGGATGTCTATCGTATTACGTCCGGCCGGCATCTGCATTCCTGGTCCAAACCGGCCCCGGACCTGGGCGTCAGCGGGAACGAGGAGAAACAATACGAGAAGACCGCCGAGAAGACCACGGGAAAACATGGCTGGACCTTTCCTGAAATGGCATGGAGCAGTGGGGAGGGCGCCGCAGGGCAAACCGGAGCTATCTCTAAAGTATCACTTTGTGAACTATTTGCATAGCACAACGCCCCGCTTTGTTGCCGCCACCACGGCGGCGTACTACAATGGCGGCACACGCCAAATCTCACCCCGAGAGCCCGTCCGCATGATACGTTTCAGGCAATCTGTACTTGTCGTAGCGAGTTTCCTCTTGGCAGCCTTCCTGGCCGGTACAGTTCGGGCCGACGCGCTGTGGCAGGGGAACACGAAAATCAAGGTAACGCCCGAGATCCCACTGGCCGCCTCGGCCTTCGACCTGCGCGACGTGCGACTGCTGGACGGCCCGTTCCGGCGCGCCATGGACCTGGACCACAAGTACCTGTTGAGCCTCGACCCGCAGCGGTTGCTGCACACCTTCCGCCTGAACGCCGGTTTGCCGTCGGCGGCCCAACCGCTGGGCGGGTGGGAGGAGCCGAAGTGCGAGATCCGCGGCCACTTCGTCGGCCACTATCTTTCGGCCTGCGCGCTGATGTATGCCAGCACGGGCGACGAGAAACTCCGCGAAAAGGGCTTTGCCGTGGTGGCTGGCCTGGCCGAATGCCAGGAAAAACTCGGCTCCGGCTACTTGAGCGCATTTCCCGAGGAGTTTTTGGACCGCGTCGAGGCGCTCAAGCCTGTCTGGGCGCCGTACTACACCCTGCACAAGCTCTACGCCGGACTGCTGGACATGTACGTGTACTGCGATGATCGGCAGGCCCTGCGGGTGTGCAAGAAGTTCGCCGACTGGCTGATCGCCCGCAATGCCCGGTTGACCGGTGGGCAGATGCAGGCGATGTTGGGCAACGAGCATGGCGGCATGAACGAGGCCCTCGCCAATTTGTATGGACTGACCGGGGAGGAGAAGTACCTGGCCATTGCCCGGCGCTTCAACCACATGGCCGTGCTGCAGCCGGCGGCCCAGCGGCAGGACACGCTTACCGGACTGCACGCGAACACGCAGATCCCCAAGTTTGTCGGCACGGCCCGGCAGTATGAATTGACGGGCGAGGAGTGGTTCCACATGGCCTCGCTATTCTTTTGGAACACGGTGGCCAAGGAGCGTTCCTACGTGATTGGCGGCCATAGCGACGGCGAGCACTTCTCGCCCAAGGAGCACCTGTCGGAGGCGCTGGGCCCCGCGACGACCGAGACCTGCAACACCTACAACATGCTCAAACTCACGCGGCACCTGTTCTGCTGGGAGCCACGGGCCGAGTATGCCGACTTCTACGAACGGGCTCTCTACAACCACATCCTTTCTTCCCAGTCTCCCGACAGCGGCATGATGTGCTACTACGTGCCGCTTCGCTCCGGGTCGCGGAAGGAGTACAACAGCCCGCTGGATAGCTTCTGGTGTTGTACGGGCACCGGCGTGGAGAACCACGCGAAGTACGGCGACAGCATCTACTTCCACGACGGCGACAAGACGCTGTACGTCAATCTGTTCATCGCGTCGGAACTGAACTGGAAGGAATTGGGCCTGAAACTGCGGCAGGAAACCGGCTATCCGGCCGAGGGTGCGACCCGGTTGACCTTTACCTGCCCCAAACCGGTGCAGTTGAGCGTTGCGGTTCGCAACCCATGGTGGGCCAAGGCCGACTTCGCGGTTCGCGTCAACGGCTGGGGGCCGTTGCACCGGGGCAAGGCCGGCAGCTATGTCACCTTGAGCCGCACCTGGACCGACGGCGACACGGTGGAGATCCGGATGCCCTTTTCGCTCTATACCGAGGCATTCCGTGACAATCCGCGGCGGTTCGCCTTCATGCACGGCCCACTGGTTTTGTGCGCCGAGGTGGCGGCGGGCAAGCCGATGCCGGCGGTGGTGGCCCAGAGCACAGACATTCTCGGCAGCCTGAAGCCGTTGCCGGGAAAGCCGTCGACGTTTGCCGCATCGGCCGACGTATTCCGCGTGCGGGGCGACACGCACGGCGGCGGCGTGATCCTCGAACCGTTCTACAAGATGCACGAGCATCGGCACTACGTTGTCTACTGGGACGCCTTCACGCCCGCCCAGTGGCAGACGAAGGAGGCCGAATATCGCGCCGAAGAGGCCCGCCGCAAACAGTGGGAGGCCCGCACGGTCGACAGCGTCAACCCGGGCGAAGAGCAGAGCGAGCGCGACCATCGGCTGGCCGCCGAGCGGAGCGGATCGGGCGAGTTCAACGGACGCAAGTGGCGCGATGCCAGCGACGGCGGATGCTTCGCCTGGCAGTTGAAAGTCCTGCCGGAGCGGCCGCAGCAATTGTGCGTGACCTATTGGGGCAGCGATCGCGGCGGGCGGGAGTTCGACATCCTCGTCGATGGTGCGAAGATCGCCGGCGAGAAACTCGATGCCCGCCATCCCGACAAGTTCTTCGACGAGGTCTATCCCATTCCGCAATCGTTGACCGCGAGGAAGCAGAATGTTACCGTGCGTTTTCAGGGCCGCCCTGGCAAAATGGCCGGCGGCGTGTTCCACTGCCGGATCATAAAACCCGAGTGAGCGCTCACCATGCAACGCCTGTTGATTTCTGCCGTGGTGTCGGCCTGGTTCCTGTCGGCCGGCGTCGCCTCGATCTTCGGCCAGGAAGCCGACGCGGCGCTGGCCCGATACTTCAAGCACTACCTGGAAGAGGCGTTCCGCCGTCGTCCCATGGAAGCCACGCGCTTGGGCGACCATCGTTTCGACCGCCGGCTCGACGACCTTTCGCCCGAGGCCCGCGCGGAATGGATCGAACACACGCGGAAGACGCTGCGGGAATTGCCCGAGCAGGTGTCGTACCAGAAGCTGACCCGCGGCGGGCAAATCGACTTCGAGATCTTCCGGCACGAGTTGGAGAAATCGCTCTGGCTGGCGGAGAACGTGCGGCCGTTCGAGGAGGACCCGCGGGTCTACAACGAGTATATCAGCGATAGCGTGTTCCTGCTGCTGACGCAATCGTCGCTGCCGCGGGAGACGAACATCGGCAATAGCATCGCCCGCATGGGGCAGATCCCCAGGATTGTCGCCGCGGCCCGGCGGAACCTGCGGAATCCGCCCCGCGTGGTCACGGAGACGGCCCTGCGGCAGAACCGCGGCGCGATCGACTTCTACCAGCGGGAGATCTTCCAGGTGGCGGGCGACACGCCGCAGGCCGACGCCCTGCGCGCGGCGGCCCAGCCGGTCGTGACCTGCTTGAACCAATACCAGCAATTCTTGGAGCGCGAGTTGCTGCCGCGGGCCGCGGGCACGTGGCGGCTGGGCAAGGAGAAGTTCGCCCGCAAGCTCGATCTGGAGCTCGATGCGGGGCTCTCGGCCGACGAGGTGCTCAGCAGTGCCGAGGCGGAGTTCGCGCGCCTGCAGCGCGACATGTTCGTAATCGCGCGGCAACTCTGGGCCCGGCATTTTCCCCGGCGGGCGCTGCCGCCTGACGACGTGGAAGGCCGGCGGCAAACGATCCGGGAGGTGCTCGCCGCGATTGCCGTCGAGCACGGCCGGGCCGAGGACCTCACCCGCGACGCCCGTGCGACCGTGGACAGGATCAAGTCGTTCATTGCCGAGCGCGGCCTGCTGCGCCTGCCGGAGCCCGATCGCTGCCGGGTGATCGAGATGCCCGAGTTTCAGCGCGGGAACTCGACGGCTTATATGAATGGCGCCCCGCCGTTGGATCCGGACGCGGCCAGCGTCTACGCCGTCAGTCCCCCGCCCAAGGACTGGGATGCCCGGCGCGTGCAGAGCCTGCTGGAGGAATACAACCGCTACATGCTCCAGGTGCTCACGATCCACGAGGCCTATCCGGGCCATTACGTGCAATTGGAATATGCCAATCGCCAGCCGTCGCTCGTGCGCCGCGTGCTCGGCTCCGGAGTGTACATCGAAGGCTGGGCCGTGTATACCGAGCAGATGATGCTCGACCAGGGTTACGGGGAAGGCGATCTGTCATTGCGGCTCACACAATTGAAGTTCTACCTGCGTGCCGTGGCCAACGCCATCCTCGACCATAAGATGCATTGCGGCGGCTTTGACGACGACGAAGCCCTGCGACTGCTCACCCGCGACGCCTTCCAGTCCGAAGGCGAGGCGCGGCTGAAGATCATTCGTGCGAAACAAAGCTCCTGCCAGCTTTCCACCTATTTTGTCGGGCGGACCGCCATGTTCCGCACCCGCCAGGCATTCGAGCACGAATTGGGCCCGGCATTCGACCTGGCGCGGTTCCATGAGGCGGTGCTCGAACAGGGTTCCGTGCCGGTCAAGTACCTGCCGGAACTGCTGCGCCGCCGACTGCTTGCGATCCCACACAAGCCCGAAGCGCAAGCGAGGAACCTGTCCCCCGGCGAAACCCTCGCTGGCGCTTCGGGCTAGTGAGACACCGAGGAGTTCATCCTGATCCCCCTTACTCGCGAGGTTCCCATGCAAACCAGAGGCCTTTCTTCCCTGTCGTTGCTGTTCTCTGCGATGGCGCTGCTCTCGATCGGACCGGCGCGCGCCGCCGAGAGCGATGCGGTCGATGCCAAGGCGAAACACCTGCTGCGGTCGATGACCCTTGACGAGAAGGTCGGTCAAATGACCCAAGTCGATATCAACGGGCTGCACGACCGGGCCGACATCCAGAAGTATTTCCTGGGTTCGCTGCTCAGCGGCGGCAATTCCAACCCGCCTGACATCTCCGTCCAAGGCTGGGCCAGGCTCTACAACGAGTGCCAGTCGTGGGCCTTGAAAACCCGCTTGAAGATTCCGTTGATCTACGGCATCGACGCGGTACACGGCCAGAATCACGTCCCCAGCGCGGTGATCTTCCCGCACAACGTCGGCCTGGGGGCCACGCGCGATCCGGCACTGGTGGAAAAGGCCGCCCGCGTCATCGCGCGGGAAGTGGCGAGCACGGGCATCAACTGGACCTTCGCCCCGTGCATCGCCGTGGCCCGCAATGAGCGCTGGGGCCGGACCTACGAAAGTTTCGGCGAGACGCCGGAGCTGGCCGAGACGTTGGGGTCCGCGGCCGTCCGCGGCTTCCAGTCGCCAAGCCTTGCGGATCCGGCCGCCGTGGTGGCCTGCGCCAAGCATTTCCTGGGCGACGGCGGCACGACCGACGGCCACGACCAGGGCAACACGCAGTGCGATGACGCTACGTTGCGAAAGATCCATCTGCCCGGCTACGCCGCCGCCGTCAAGGCCGGCGCCGGCTCGATCATGGTCTCCTACAGCAGTTGGAACGGCAAGAAAATGCACGGCAACAAGTACCTGCTGAGCGACGTGCTCAAGGGGGAACTTGGCTTCCAGGGCTTCCTGGTTTCCGACTGGGCGGCCATCGATCAGCTTTCGGCCGATTACAAGCATGACATCGAGCTGGCGATCAACGCCGGACTGGACATGATCATGATTCCCAACGGCCCCGGGCAGAACAACAATTACGTGCAGTTCATCGCTCTGCTCAAACAACTGGTCGGCGAAGGGCGGGTCCCCCAGGCGCGGATCGACGACGCCGTGCTGCGCATTTTGCGGGTGAAGTTGATGACCAGGCTCTTCGATCACCCCTACAGCGACCCCGCACTGGCCGCCGCAATGGGTTGCCCGGCGCATCGCGAGGTCGCGCGGCAGTGCGTGCGCGAGTCGTTGGTCCTGCTGCAGAACCGACGTCAGACCCTGCCGCTGACGCAGAACGTGAAGCGGTTGCTCGTGGCCGGCGCGGCCGCCGACGACATCGGCATCCAGTGCGGCGGCTGGACCATCGACTGGCAGGGCAAGCCGGGGAAGGTGCTCCGCGGCGGCACGACGATCCTGGAAGCGATCCGTCACACCGCGGCCCGCGATACCAAGGTCATCTTCTCCCCCGACGGCCGGGACGCAGCGGGCGTGGATGCGGCGATCGTGGTGGTCGGCGAACTGCCCTACGCCGAGGGCATGGGCGATCGCAAAGACCTGAGCCTTGCGCCGCAGGACGTCGCGCTGGTCGAGCGAATCAAGAAGTCCGGCGCGCCGGTAATCACCATTCTGATTTCCGGCCGGCCCATAATCCTGGGACCGGCGTTGGAGGCCAGCGACGCGCTGCTGGCGGCCTGGCTTCCCGGCAGCGAAGGCCAAGGCGTGGCCGACGTGTTGTTCGGCCGCTCGAAGCCGACGGGAAAGCTTCCGCACACCTGGCCGCGGAGCATGGATCAAGTGCCTTGCCACGTGGGCGACGCGACGGCCGCCAAGGCGCTCTTCCCCTACGGCTTTGGCCTGACGTATTGAACTGCTTTGATGCGCTAGTGGTCTGTCCATTTCGACATTACCGGTTGGGTGCCACTGCTGGCTTGCCCAGCAGTGTTGGAAACACGGTTGGACAAGCCAACCGTGGCACCCGTAAGCTCAAGTTGGACAGACCGCTAGACGTCTTCGTCAAGGCTCGCGCGCGGCGAATTCTGCCGTTATTTTCTTGCCGTGGGCCGCTCGCGGTGTACAATTGAACGTGTGAACAGCGGGAAAAGAGGCGCGCGGGTGGTATGACGAGCGAAGAATCGCAACTTCGCCGCATGTCGGCGGCCGAAGAGTTCGATCTGCACGAGCATCGCAGCGACGGGGTGCGGCTTGTGCCCGCACTGGCCGACGGGCTGACCATGTTGCGCGACCTGGCGTACGCCCGCGTCCATGACGACGTCGAGCAACGGATGGGCACGGACTCGATGCTCGCGCCAATCTCGGCGGAAAAGACGGAACGGCTGACCAAGGCGGAGATCGAGTTGTATCAGATCGTCGTTTCGTTCGCGGCCGTGCGCGAGCACGCGTATGTCGCGGCGCAGGACGAATGGTATCTGCAATGGCTTGCACGGCTGCGGTTGGGAAAGATGATGGCCGAATCGCGCACGTCGCAGCGGTTGCAGTTCTATTTGTCCAAGACGTCCGATGCCCGGCGACTGGCCTTCAGCAACATTCTGGCCAGCGCGGTGCCGGAATCGCGGCGTGCGCCGTTGGTTCTGTTCCGGTTGCTGCCGATGTGCGCGGAGGTGGTGACCTGCCTGGCCTTCGGCGATCTTCAAGCCGCCGCCGCCGTACGAAACTGTCAGGTCCACGCCTTGCCGGCAATCCGCGATTGCCACGCCTGCCGGGGCCGGCTTCTGGAGAACGGCGAGTACTGTCACGCCTGCGGCAACCCGCTGTGGAAATTCGAGTGGCTGATATCGGCCGATTGACGGCGGCCCGAAACGCCCTAACCCGGATTATTCATGTAGGGTGGGTCGAGGGTCGCGCAAACCTATGGTGGGTCTCGCAAACCGACCAACCGTTCGGCAGCGCTGTGTCACAAGGCATTAAGTTGATAAGCGACCAAAGACCCACCAGAACCACGGTTTGCTCGACGCCACCCTACAATTTATGAATAATCCGGGCTAAGATATGCACGCAAGCTTTTTCCGCCCGCAGGAGTTCCCCATGCACAACGATCCGCAGAACCGTCGCAACTTTCTTCAATCGGCCGGCGGAGTGGTCGGCGCCGCAATGGCCGCCGCGTGGTTGCCATCCGCCGCCCGTGCCGGCGAGGCCCCGGCCGTCGGGCATCCGATCCGCCTGGGCGGTCCGATCTTCCAGACCTCCGACGACCCGGAGGCAATGGCGCTGGCGCACAAGAAGCTGGGCTACCGCGCCGCGTATTGTCCGAACGCGGCGCTCGACAATGCCCAACGGATCCGCGATCTATCGCGGGCCTTTGCCCGGCACGACGTGATCCTGGCCGAAGTGGGCCGCTGGTGCAACCTGTTGGACCCCGACGCCACGCGACGCGCGGCGAACTTGAAGACGGTCACCGAGGGCCTGGCCCTGGCCGAGGCGGTGGGCGCCCGCTGCTGCGTGGACATCGCCGGCTCCTTCAATCCCCAGGTATGGTTCGGACCGCATGCCGAGAATCTTTCCCGGCGATTCTTCGACGCAGCGGTGGAGAACGCCCGGAAAATCATCGACGCGGTGCGACCGAAACGGGCCCGCTTCTGCTACGAGATGATGGGCTGGGCCCTGCCCGATACGGCCGACTCCTACCGGGAGTTGATCGCCGCCGTGGACCGCAAGGCGATGGCCGTCCATTTGGACCCGTGCAACGTGGTCAATTCGCCGGGCCGGTTCTACAACACGACGGCCGTGCTCAACGAGTTGTTCGACAAGCTGGGGCCGTGGATCGTCAGTTGTCACGCCAAGGACATCGCCTGGTCGAATCCGGTGGAAATGAACGTCCACATCCTGGAAGTGCTTCCCGGCAAGGGAGTGCTGGACTACGGCACGTATCTGAAGCGGCTCGCCGGCCTGCCCGGCGACGTGCCCCTGATGTTGGAACATCTCTCGACAGCCGAGGAGTACGACAAGGGCCGACGGTACATCATGGAGGCCGGCGGCAAGGCGGGGGTTCGCTTCGAGTGACCGCATCGGCCAATCGGGACCGGCGAAAGAATGACTTTGGCCCGGATTATTCGTGTAGGGTGGGTCAAGGTCGCGCAACATTATGGTGGGGCTCGCAAACCGACGAAACTCTGCTCCGCACCCGGTAAACGAATCAGACCGGCGGCAAGCGACCGAAGCCCCACCAGTACAACGG
>JBEKZQ010000300.1:0-7890 GCA_049509675.1 Thermoguttaceae bacterium
GCCGCAGTCGTAATGGCTGCTTGCGGGATCGTTCGACTTCTTTTCTAATCGCGACTATGATTGAAAAGGCGGCCTTTGCGGCTGCCTTTCTCTCTATCCGTATCTGAAGTGGTTCGAGCCTCGTCATGTCTGCCACCAATGCGCCACTTGAGCCTGCCGGATCTCGCGCCGGCGGCGCGGAGGGCAACGTTTGCGGTGCGGTGATTGCCGCAGCGGCGGGGCTGGCGGCGGCCTGGATCGCGGCGGGATCGGCCGGCCTGACGGCCCACGGGCTCCGTCATGCCCTGAGCGTTGCGGCGCTGGGGATCGCAGTCGTGGCGGCCTGGCCGCGGCTCGTGCGTCCCGGCGGCGCCCTGTTGCGGATCGTCTGGTCGGCGGCGGCCGTCGCCGCTGCCGTGGCGATGATCGCTTCGCCGCTGCCGGCCGTCAACGTTCTGGCGGCGCCGCTGCTCTTGCTGGTGTTGGCCCAAGGTCAGGCGGCGGGCGGGAAGGCGACGCTTGCGATGGCGGCGGAAGCGGCCGTGGTGCTGGCCGTCTATCGCACGGCCTATACGTCGATGAGCCTGGCGTGGTACGGGGCCGACGCACTGGGCGGCGCCCTGGGCGCCGTCGCCGGAGCACTCGCCCGCCGGCCTTTGTGGGTGGGAGCTACGATGGGCGGCGTGGACTATCTGCTCCCCATGCTGTACCTCGCGCTGCTCCTGCCGCTGCGATTCCGCGCGGGCGCCGCCGGCTGGCAGACGGCAAGGCGAATCTGCTGCGCCCTGGCGGTGGTCCTGTTCGGACACTTGCTTTACCTGCTGGCATTGGCGTTTTCTGCCGACGTGCTCGCCGCGCTGCCGGCGGCCGCGACGGGGCATCCGCCGGCGGGCTACGACTTGCCCGCCGCCACGCCGGCCGACGTGCTCCGCAAGCTCGTGCCTTGGTGCCTGCCGGCCTTGGCTGCCGCCATGGACAGTATCATCGCCGCCGGGCTGCTGTACGTCTTCGTGGCGAAAAAGCGGGCAGTCGCGGCTTGTCCCAACGGCCCGAGCCAGCAACCATGCGGCACATGCTACTCGCCGCTGTCGGCCTTTCTCGCGGCCGATCGTCGCGCCGGCCTGGCAGTCGTGGCAGCCCTGGTTTGCCTCTCAGCGGCCATCCCCGTTGCGGGCGTGCTGGTTTGGAGCAGGCCGGACCTGGCGGGCAAGAAGATCGTGCTCTATGAAAAGGGCTTTCTCAACTGGCTTAAGCCGGAGTATGGCCAGTACGGGCGGTTGTCGGTGGGCATGTACGGCATGCTTCCCACCTTTTTGGAAAGCCTGGGCGCACGCACGCTGATCTCGCCGGACCTCTCGCAAGAGGATCTGCAAGACGCCGACGCCCTGCTGATCATCTACCCCAACCAGCCGTGGAGCGAAGAGCAACTCCAGCGGATCGATGCTTTCGTCCGCGGGGGCGGATCGCTGATGGTCATGGGCGAGCACACGGTCCGGGAGAAGGACGGCGGCAGCCGCATCAACGACGTGCTGGGCCCGACGGCCATGCGGGTGCCGTTCGATTCGGCCGTGTTCGCCATCGGCGGCTGGTTGCACTCGTACGACGCGATTGGACACCCCACTTCGACGGGCATCGGCGACGAGTCGAACCAGTTCGGCGTGGTCATCGGGGCGAGCGTCGCGGCCCGCTGGCCGGCCCGGCCGATGCTGGTGGGGCGTTGGGGTTGGGCCGACGTGGGCGACCCCGACAACCCCAACGCGATGTTGGGCAACGAGCGCTACGATGCGGGCGAAAAACTGGGCGACGTGCTCCTCGCCGCCGAACAACCGCTGGGCGCCGGCAAGGTGATCTGCTTCGGCGACCCGTCGATGCTGGTCAACGGCCTGATGCCCGGCTGCCACGAGTACACCGCGCGGCTGTTCACCTATCTTGTCGGCGGCGGAAGCACGCCGCAGACGCTGGGGCGGCAACTGTCCGGCCTGGCGGCGGCCTTGCTGTTGCTGGGGCTGCTTGTGTGGCGGCCGCTTTTCTGGGGACCGGCCGCAGTCGCCCTCTCGCTGGCAACCGCGCTGGCCGTTTGCACCGCAGTCACGCATCATGCCTGGGACGTCCTGCCCGATGGCAACCTCAAGTCGCCTAATAACCTGGCCTACATCGACGGCGGCCACCTCAATGCCGACACGCCCGAATCATGGCGCGAAGACGGCCTGGGCGGCCTCGAACTGACGCTCATCCGCAACGGCTACCTGCCCCTGCTGCTCTCGGAAGCAACGGCCCAGCGGCTCGGTCGGGCCAAGCTCCTCTTCGTCGACGCCCCGGCCCGCGAATACTCCGCCCGCGAGCGGGAAGTGGTCGCGGACTTCGTGCGGGCGGGCGGGGTCTTGATCTACGCGGTGGGCTGGGAGCGGATCGGCCCCAGTCGCCGGCTGTTGTCGGAGTTGGGGTTCCACGTCGGCCTGCCCGGAACGGCTGCCGCGGCCTCGGCCGAGAAGCCGCACCCCTTGGGGTATTTCAAGAGCCCCTTTTTTCAAGGCAACAATTACTATGCCTTCGTCCGCTTCCACGCCGCCTGGCCCGTCTATTGCGACGACCCGCAGGCCGTGCCCGTCACCTACTACGGCGAAGGGAAGCCGGTGATCGTGGCGCGGCGGTACGGGCGGGGAGCGGTGGCGGTGATCGGCGACACCTGTTTTGCCATGAACAAGAATCTGGAACATGAAGACGGCTCGCCGTTCGAAGGGATGCGTGAGAACGCGGTCTTTTGGCGGTGGTTCCTGCCGTTGCTGACCGACGCCGTGCCCTGGTATCCGCCCAAGCCGGCGGTCGAGCCGGCCGACAAACCGGCCCCCGCGCCCTCGGAGTAAAGTTCCATGCTCGCTTGGATCGGCCTCGCCCTGTTGTCCGTCTCCTGGCTCGTGGGCCTGGGCTATTATCATGGGGCGAACCCGCGGGCCTGGGCCGTCACGGTTGCCGTGGGCACGGTCTTGCTGGCCACGCGGCAGTTCCGCTTGCCGGACGGGAAGATCGCGGCTCTGGCCCTGGCGCTGGTTGCCCCGGCGGTGTGGCTCAGCGTGCGGCTCATGCCGTGGCCCTATTGCGCCGCCCCGGCGTTGATCGCTGCGGGCCTGGCGTGTGCGCTGGCGGCCGGACCGCGGACGCCGTTGGGCCGATTCTTGGCGGCCGCCGGGCGCACGTGCCTCTTGGCGGGATGTATCCTGTTGAGCCAGTCGTTGGCGATGTGGCTTTATGAAGTTGCGACGTCGCGCGCGCACGAGTTGCCCTGCCTGCTGCCGCAGTTGTTGGCCGCCGTGCTCGCCGCGCTGGGCGTCGACGCCGCCGCCCACGGCACGACCGTGGCGGTCTTCTCCATGCGTCAATCGCACCTCTTCGCCGCCACCTGGGAACTGCTGTTGGATCCGCCCACGTGGTGTTTCATCGTCGGCGGCATGGTGCTTCTGTGGTGCAAGAACGGGGCGGGCCTGCCGTGCCGCCGGCAGCTTCGGCGCTGGGCCCGGCCGGCAGCCGGACTGCTGCTGCCGATCGCCCTGTGGCTGCCTTTTCGGGCGGCGCTGTTGGTGGCCATTTACCTCGACGGCGTGCTGCGCACGGACTACGAGGCCCCGCTGAATTCAATGAAGCTCCTGTGGAACCCGTGGCTCCTGTTGGCGCTGTTGGCCGGGCCGGTGCTGCTGGCCTGGCGATTCGCCCGCACACGCGGCGAGGACCTTGAGGGCAGCAATCCCATCTCAAATCCAAGATCTCAAATTTCGGCGCGGCCCTTGAGCGTCGTGCTGGCGGTCACGGCCGCCGCATTGGTCGGATTCGGCGTTTACTGGGAGCCCGTCGGCAATCGCAAAGACGGCCGGGTCCTCATCGAGGAGTGTCCCCCGGCGAAAGGCGACGTCTGGGAACGCACCGACAAGCCGTACGACACCGCGTGGTACGGCAACATGTCGGGCTACAATTATTACTGCATCTTCGACTATTGCGGGCGCTACTACCACGTCTCGCGGCTGACCAAACCGGTGGACGACGCCGCCCTGGCACAGTGCGACGTATTGGTGCTGAAGATCCCCACGCGGCCGTATTCCGCCGCGGAAATCGACGCCATCACCCGTTTCGTCGCCGGCGGCGGCGGGCTGATGATGATCGGCGAGCATACCGACGTCTTCGGCTCCGGTACGGCCCTGAACAGCGTGGCCGAGAAGCTCGGTTTCTCCTTTCGCTTCGATTGCCTCTTCGGCGTCGATTCGGTGTTCGAGGAGCATTACGACCAGCCGCTGGCGCCGCATCCCATGATCCAGTACATGCCGGCGCTGGATTTCGCCATTTCCTGCTCGATCGATCCGGGCACGAGTTCGGGCCGCGCGGTCATCCGCAACGTGGGGCTGAAGAATCTGACGGCCGATTACCACGCCGACAACTATTATCCCCAGCCGGACGACTCCGCCGAGATGCAATACGGGGCCTTCATCCAGCTCTGGGCGGCGCGGTTTGGGCAGGGGCGGGTGGCGGCCTTCACGGATTCCACCCTCTTCTCCAACTTCTGCGCATTCGAGCCGGGAAACTCCGAGTTGATGCTGGGCATGATCGAGTGGCTCAACCACCAGGGCGGCCCCGTCCAGGCCCGACCCTGGCTCCTGGCGGCGGGCTTGGCCGTGGCCCTGGCCGCCCTGTGGATGGCGCGGGGCTGGCAGTCGGGCGGGATCCTGCTCGTGGCCGCCGGCCTGCTGGGCTGGACTTCCGCGGCCCTGGGAAGCCGGGCCCTCCATCGCTACGCCTGCCCTTCGCCCCCGCGCGTGCGGCCCATGCGGGAAGTCGTCGTCGATCGCACCCTCTGCGACTGCCCCTTGTCGAAGAGCGGTTTCATCGAGGTTCGCGACGACATGCCTGCCGGTTTTGGAATCTTCGAGCGCTGGATCCTGCGTTTGGGATACTTCACCTCGCGCCGCAGCGGGCCAGACGTGTTTTCCGGCAACGCGATCGTGTTTTTCCATCCCCACAAGGCCCCGCCGGCCGGCTTCGTCGACAAACTGGCGAATTACGTGCGGGGGGGCGGCAAAGTGCTCGTCGTCGATTCACCCGAAAACACCGGCTCGACGGCGGGCGAACTGCTGCGGCCGTTCGGTCTGGCGCTCGAGCCGGCCGCGGCGGCCAGCGGCCCGCTCGTTACCCGGGCCGGCTGGCCTTCGATCCCCATCACCTCGGCCGCGGCGGTCGGCGGCGGCGTACCGCTGGCCTGGGCGGGCGGCCGGCCCGTCGCCGCCCAGCTCGCCTGCGGCGACGGCTCGGTTACCGTGGTGGGATGCGGCACGCGGTTCACCGACGTCAACATGGGCGTCACCGGCGACGTGGTCCCGGACGACCAACTCAAGGCGGTCTACGCGGTGCAGTTCGCGCTGCTGCGGGCGGTCGTCGAGGGTCGGTTGTCGGGCGGCTCCTTGCCGGGCGCGCCGCGGCATGAGGAGCGGGTTCCGCCCAAGAATCCGAAACAGCCATGAATGCCGGAAAACTCCTCATCGCCCTGGTCGCGGCAGCAGCCGCATGGTCCCTGGCGGCCGGCGCCGACCTCGCCTCGGGCGCCACGCTCACCTGGGTCGGCGACGACTTCGGTTCCGACTGGGGTTCTTGGGACACCACCAAAACGAACTCGAATTGGCTGTCCGGGTCCACCTATTCCAGTTGGACCAACGGCTCCGACGCGTTGTTTACCACCGCTGTCTACTACGACGTGCTCGTCGATGGGGCGGTCACAGTCCACAAAATGACGTTCAACGTCGATGGTTACACCGTCTACTCCGACACGGACGGCAGCGGCAACTACTATCCCGTCAATCTCTCGGGCGCGGCGCCCACCATCAGCGTGGCCTCGGGGGCTACCGTTTACATGTATGCCCTCCTGACCGGCACGACCGGCATGAACAAGGCCGGTTCTGGCGTCGCCGAACTCGACTTGCCAAACACCTATAGCGGTGGGACGACGGTCTCGGCCGGCGTGCTGCGCTTGGCCGATCCCAATGCCTTGCCGGGCGGCACGGGAACCAGTGGCGGGACGGGCAATCTTACGCTCGCCGGCGGCGTGCTGGAACTGGCGGCCGGCGACTTCACCCGCCCCCTGGGCACCGGTGCCGGCCAGGTGCAATTCACTGCCTCCGGCGGGTTCAGCGCGCTTTGGGGGGACCGGATTGTGAACTTCGGCGGGGCGTCGATCCCAGTGACCTGGGGGCCAGGCAGCAGCTTCCTGCCCACCGGATCGGCCTTGCTGCTCGGCTCCGCCAGCGATGATTCCCTGGTCGATTTCCAAAACCCGATCAACCTGGGGGCTGCGATACGCACGGTTCAAGTGACGACCAGCGGCTACGCCGTTCTCGATGCGCGGCTCAGCGGCGTGCTCAGCGGCAGCGGCGGCGGCCTGAACGTCACCGGCAACGGCACCCTGGAACTGACTGCGGCCAATACTTACAGCGGGGGCACGACTGTCGGCGGCGGCGTACTGCGATTGAGCAACTCGGCCGCACTGCCCGGTGGCAATCTCACGCTCACCGGCGGCGGCGTGCTGGAACTGGCGGCCGGCGACTTCACTCGCGCCCTCGGAACGAGTGCCGGCCAGGTTCAGTTTACCGGCGCCGGCGGGTTCAGCGCCTCAGGGGCCAATCGCGTGGTGAACCTGGGCGGGGCGTCGGCGCAAGTGACCTGGGGGCCAGGCAGCAGCTTCCTGCCCAACGGATCGGCCTTGCTGCTCGGCTCCGCCAGCGATGATTCGATGGTCGATTTCCAAAACCCGATCAACCTGGGGGCCGCGATACGCACGGTGCAAGTGACGACCAGCGGCTATGCCTTGCTCGATGCGCGGCTCAGCGGCGCGCTCAGCGGCAGCGGCGGCGGCCTGAACGTGACCGGCAACGGCACCCTGGAGCTGACCGCGGCCAACACGTACAGCGGCGGCACGACAATCGCCGGCGGCGTGCTGCGATTGAGCAACTCGGCCGCACTGCCCGGCGGCAATCTCACGCTCGCTGGCAGCGGCGTGGTGGAACTGGCGGCCGGCGACTTCACCCGCGCCCTCGGAACGAGTGCCGGCCAGGTGCAGTTGACCGGCGCCGGCGGGTTCAGCGCCTCGGGGGCCAATCGCGTGGTAAACCTGGGCGGGGTGTCGGCGCAAGTGACCTGGGGAGCGAACAGCTTCCTGCCCGCCGCATCATCCTTGCTGCTCGGCTCTGCCAGCGATGATTCGATGGTCGATTTCCAGAACCCGATCAACCTGGGGGCCGCGATCCGCACGGTGCAAGTGACGGCCAGCGGCTATGCCATTCTCGATGCGCGGCTCAGCGGCGTGCTCAGCGGCAGCGGCGGCGGCCTGAACGTGACCGGCAACGGCGCCCTGGAGCTGACCGCGGCCAACACGTACAGCGGCGGCACGACAATCGCCGGCGGCGTGCTGCGATTGAGCAACTCGGCCGCACTGCCCGGCGGCAATCTCACGCTCGCGGGCGGCGTGGTGGAACTGGCGGCCGGCGACTTCACCCGCGCCCTCGGAACCAGTGCCGGCCAGGTGCAGTTCAGCGGCGCCGGCGGGTTCAGCGCCTCGGGGGCCAATCGCGTGGTGAACCTGGGCGGGGCGTCGGCCCAAGTGACCTGGGCGGCGAACGGCTTCCTGCCCGACGGATCGACCTTGCTGCTCGGCTCGGCCAGCGATGATTCCATGGTCGATTTCCAAAACCCGATCAACCTGGGGGCCGCGATCCGTACGGTGCAAGTGACGACCAGCGGCTATGCCGTGCTCGATGCGCGGCTCAGCGGCGTGCTCAGCGGCAGCGGCGGCGGCCTGAACGTGACCGGCAACGGCGCCCTGGAGTTGACCGCCACCAATACGTACAGCGGGGGAACGACCGTTGGCGGCGGCGTGCTGCG
>JBEKZQ010000301.1:0-7847 GCA_049509675.1 Thermoguttaceae bacterium
TCGAGCACGGCTTGCAGACGTAGAGCAGTTTCTCCTGCTCGTCGAAACAGGCGCCGGTCGCGCTGCCGGCGATGCCGCCCACGTGGACGGCGCCCTGCTGCTGTGCCTGCCGGAGCGCTTGTTCTCCCTGACCCGGGTACGATACCTTGGCCATGCCGTGCGGGAGGATCTGGCCGGGTTTTTTCAGGCCCTTGGCCGCCTCGCCGAGGTCTTTGGGGTCGTAGAAATACCACCAGTGCGAGGCCCCCGCGGCCCCGATCGCCCCGTAGTCGTAGCCGATCCGGCCGTTGGCCAGCTTGACGAAGGCGACGTATCCGTGCTTCTCCGGCAGGTCGATGAACAGGCCGCTCCGGCACCAGTCGTCCATGGTCCAGAAGCCGTCGTTCGGGCCATTGGGCACGTCGTACCAGATGTTGCCCAGGCCGTAGAAGTAGTCGCCGTTGCGCGGGGCGGCGGCGGGGTCCGGGTAGCAGAGCAACTCGGCGATGTCCAATTCGTCCCGACGGGGATCGGGCCGGGCGATGGCGGCCAAGGCCGGCCCACGGCTGCAACCGGCGCAGATGCTGTAGTAGCCGCCGAAGCCCAGGGCCATCGTCCGCCCTCCGGTGCAACTGCGGGCGAAGTCCGCGGGCAGCTTCGTCACGCCGCCCCAGTACGACTTCCACTTGCCGACCGTCTGCGGCAATCGCCACCGGCCGACGCTGGTGATCTTGCCGTCGTCCTCAAGCCGCGAGGCGCTGAGCAGCGGAAAACCTCTGCCGGTCCAATAGCCGTGGTAGAAGGTCCAGTAGAGGGTCTTGCTGTCTTCATCCCAGCAGAGGCCGCCGTTGGGGCCGATCCGCTCGAGGTCGCCGATCTTGGGGATGTCCAGCGCGAGCGATCCCCACACCTTCTTCACCTCGGCCAGGCGGAGCGGCTTGGGGTCGGTGCCGTCGAAGCGGGCCAGAGGAGGAATCTCCGCTTCGAAGAGCGTCTGGCGCGGATGGGTGTAGTTCGTCAGCAGTCGCCTGGTTCCATCGGGCATTTTCCGCAGCGCGATGCCGATTTCCGAATAGCCCGCCCCACCTTCCCCAACCCTCTCCGGAAGCCTGAACGAGCCGACGTACTGGAAATCGTCGATCCCGAGCACCTTCTTGCCCACTGCATCGCGGGCGGGCCGGACCGGCTGGGGCATCTCGGGCCGCGGCCGTACGCGGATCATTTTGCGGACTGTCGCTGCGCCGAAGAAGACCGTCGCGCCGTCCTTGCTCCGCCGGGCCAGCCGCCATTGGAAGCCGTACTCGCCGGGAACACTGGGGGCCTTGAAGTCCGAGACGAAGGTGAACTCCTTGCCCGGGGCGATCTCCTTGCCCTGCCCCACGTAAACGAAGTCGGTTCCCCAGGTCTTGTTATGCTCCGGGTCTTGGGAATAGAGGACGGGCTGCGGATTGGGTTCGCCGGCATAGGGGATGCTCGCCCACGGAGCGCTGCCGGTGTTCTGCACGGTGATCTTGCCGGTGAAGACCTGGTCGGTGAGGACCTCCCGGGGCACTTCCACGGCGACGCACCTGGCGTCCCACGGGGGCGTGGCGCTGGGCGCGCTTTCCGCCGGTCCCCGGGCCTCAAGCCGGGTGCCCGCCAGGATCAAGGCCGCCGAGGCGATCGCCGCTCTCGCCAAAGGTTGCGCGGGATCGGCAAATGAATAATTGTCGCAACAATCGTACTCATCTCGCTCCGCGAGATGAAATTCATCACGCGGAGCGTGATGACTACTTTCGAGAACAGCACGGTTATTGCTTCGCGGTTCTTCGGGCATCATCACGATCTCCTGCGCCTGCGGAGGTCCTTTCGCCGCCAGTCGCAAGACGTAGATGCGACGTTCGAGCGTGTTGACGCCCCAAATCACCTGCCGCTTGGCGTCGTAGATCATGCCGCAGGAGTGGCCGCCGCCGTGCGGGATGGCGGGCCGATTCTCCCCTTCGATCTGATATTTGATCTGCAAGGCGACCCAGCGATTCCCACCGCAGTCGTAGGCCAGCGTCCGCCGGGCCTTGGACTCCGCGGGCGGCAGAAGGCTGGACATGAGCACCAGGTCCGTCTGGGGATCGTAGCAGCCGCGGTCGATCTCGTGCATGCCCAGCGCGGCAAGCGCGGCCATGTTCTTCGGCGAAAGCACGCTTGCCGTTCGGCTGGCCATGTCGTACTGGTAAACCTGCCCCTTGTATTCCTTGCCGTACTGGGTCTGAAAGAACAACAAGCGATCGCGCCGCGAGTCGTAGATCATCGTGGAGGAATCGACGACGGCGGGCGGAAGCTCTTGCCCGCGGATGGCAACTTCGCTCCAGCGTTTCGCGGCCGCATCGAGCCGGAACAGGGCGCCGCCGGCCGTCCATGCAAAGAGCTCGCGCGGCGTGGCGCAGAGCGTCAGCGAATAGTAACTGCTGTCGTACGCCATTCCCTTGGGTTTCGGAAAACGCTCGGTCCAGTCGCCCACTTGCGGATCGTAAACGTAGCAGTTCCATTCACGGCCGGTGAAGAAAAGCTTCTTGCAAACCGGATCGAAGCCATAGCTCTGGTATGTATGGCCCGTGACCCAGGGACGGCGGTTGAGGTTGAAGCCCTCGGGATACGAGGTGTTGCTGTAAAGCTGCCCCAGCGGGAACTCCACGGGAAAGGGGAGTTCCCAGCGATTGGTCGCCATGTGGTAGTGCAGCACGTCGCTGCCGCCGTGCGACGAATGACCTCCGTTCCAAACCAGGATCAGGTCGCGATCGGGGTCCGGCACGGCGGTGCCCCAGACGCGGTCGAGTTCCGGGCGGTGCGGCGGCTTCAGTTCCACCCAGATGTTGACCGGCACGGAGAGGATTGCCGCGGCCGTGGCGGCGGCATCCGCTCTGGGCCCGCGCAGAAAGAAGTCCGGATGAAAGGGCCCGGTCCGATAGATGCGCGAGTCGGGCGGCTGGGGCTTGCCGTCGCCGGACCACGCGTCGGCCTGCACGTCGTAAATCCAGGGGCCGTCGCCGATGTCCCGATACTGGCCGCCGCAATAGTCCGTGTTGGAGGTGTATTGATAGCCGCCGCTGAGAACCACCTTGCCGTCGCCGGCGGCTTTCAGAGCATGGTTGCCGCGTGGCGGGGGTGCGGCGGCCGGATGGCGCTGCCGCCAAGATCGCTGGACCGGATCGAAAACCCAGGTGTCATTGGTCAAGTAGTCGAGGTGATCGCCGCCGAAGAGCACAAAGAGCCGCGTCTTGGCGTCATACGCAATGCGGCTCAAGGTGCGCGGCGGCGGCTCGGCGTCCAGCGCCTCGGCCGCTTTTTCCGTGGCAATCTGCGCGGCGGCCATCTGCCCAATGGCCTCGGCAGTCACGCCCGTCGCGAGCGCCGCCGCGATGGCTTTTCCCTGCGTGCGGGCCGGCTGGAGTTGCCCCGCCGCGAAACGGGCCTGTCCCGCTTCGTACTCGTTCCCACCGCTCGCCGCCTGTTGCAGATCGGCCAAGAGTGCGGTCAGTTCCTCGCCCACCTCCTGCTGGGCAGGGAGCAACTGCGCGGCAACGAGATTGGTTTCCTCGGCAGCGGGCAAGCCTTGGAAGAAGATGAACCTGGCCTGCGCGGCGGCCTTCTTTTGCACGTCACGGATGGCCCAACATCGCGCGCGGAACTTCTGCAAGGGATTGCGGGCCTGGAGATCGGCGCAAATCGCCCGCCAGCGGTTGCCTTCCTTGATCCGGGTGTGCGGCTGACCGTCGTCGGCCTTCTGGTCTTGTCCGCCGAAAGCCAGCGCCAAACCGTCGGGCGATTCGCACGTCGCACCCCAAATCACCTGCTGCTTGAGATCCGTATCGGGCAAGCGACATGCACGCTGTTCCGCACGGGCCGCGCGCAGAAGCGCCATCGCCAGAACCGCATGTACGAGTAATGCCAACAGCAGCCGCTCTTGATTGCGAGTTTTCACGGGCCATCTCCTTCGCTTGAAATGCAATTCTATCGGGCAGTGGACACCGGCTTGCCTTCCCTCAGCCACGCTTCGTTCATCGCGGCGCAGGCGATGCGGCCGCCGTTGGGACCGACAAGGTATACCACCCCGTTAGGCGCCTGGGCCAAAGACATATAACCGCTTGGCCCTTGCACCTTGCGGACGTGAGGCCAAGTCGCGCCACCGTCGAAGGATAGCGCCGCGAAGGTCCCGCCGCCTACCACGTGTCTTGAGTTGTCGATGCTGCAAAGCAGCAGCGCGCCGCTGGCCAGTTTCAACGCCGCCGCCTTTTCGCCGACGGTGATCCCCGGAAAGGGCGTGGTCCTCTCCTCCCACGAATCCCCCAGGTCCGCGGAGGCGAAAAGCGGCATCGGGTTCGGCCCTCGCATGAAGCTCACCAGGGTGCCGTCATTCCGCTGGACGACGGCGGGATGAATGACGTACCGGCTCTTGGCGGTCTTGCGGAGGTCGCCTTTGGCGACCTTCCAGGTCTTGCCCCGGTCGGTGCTGACGAGCAGGCGTTCGACCTCGTGGTAATCGCCGTCGCAGGCCAGCACGAGCGTCCCGTCCCTGGTCGCCACCGCGGAACATGGCTGGCTCAGGTGGTCGGGATCGTCGCGCGACAAGATAATTTGCGGCTTGGACCACGTCGCGCCATTGTCGTCCGATATCCGCATGATGTCGCTGGCGTAGTCCCAACCGTGCAGCGACTGGGTGCAAAAATGGTAGATCCGTTTGCCGTCGCTGAGAAGTACCGGGGCGTGGCAGTTGACGTCAGGCACGCCGAAGAACCAGGAGGCCACGTCCCAGTGATCCTCTCCAGCCCGCAGACGGCTGGCGGCCTGGGCCAACTCACGGCCCTCCTCCTGCATGGTGGTGTACCACACGGCCAGCACGTCGCCGTTGGGGCAGACGCACACGGCCGAGAAATGGTTGTGTTGGCTGAAGATCGGGCCGTACGAGTCGCGCGGCACCGCGGGCGCCTTGCCTTCGGCGTCGAAATCGACGAAGTAAGGCTTGGCCGGATCGGGGCCAGCGGCGGACGCGGGCCGCTGTTTCACGTCTTCCTGGCACCGCGGCGTCAGGACCGGCAGCGGCTTGCCGGCAGGGACGTCGCCCATCGCCACGCGGAAACCGGTACAATATGTCGCGTCCTCCGGCAGATGGCCCGAGCGGTTGGCCGAGCGGCAGTAGCGCACCGCACCTTGGGGGTGCGTGGTCGGGAGAAAGCTCCAGCCGCGGGTCACGCGGGCGTAGCCGTCGGCCCGCCCCACCGGGTCCGTCTGTTGGCCGGCCGCGTAGGGGCCGTACCAGTCGAGGCACCACTCGGCCACATTGCCGTGCATGTCGTGCAGGCCCCACGCGTTGGCTTGGTAGCTGGCGACAGGCACGGTTGTGATGCCTGTCTTGCCGTCGCGGGCCACGCCAAAATTGGCCCGATCCGCGCTGAGCCCGTCGCCCGTGTTGTATGCGGTCGCGGTACCCGCGCGGCAAGCATACTCCCATTCCGCCTCCGTTGGCAGGCGATACGGTTTTCCCTCGTTCTGCGAGAGCCAGCGGCAGAAATCAGCCGCCTGCTGCCAGGTGACTAAGGTTGCCGGCTCGTCGTCAGTCTTCGATGCGTCCTGTCTGCTGCGGAGCTTGCGGTGTTCGGGATCGAACTGCTCGTATTGGGCATTGGTGACTTCGCACGCCCCGAGAAAGAACGGTTTGGAGATCTTCACCTTGTGGGCGGGCGATTCGTCCCAGTCGCG
The DNA here is from genome assembly GCA_049509675.1 of Thermoguttaceae bacterium. Taxonomy (GTDB): domain Bacteria; phylum Planctomycetota; class Planctomycetia; order Pirellulales; family Thermoguttaceae; genus JBEKZQ01. Next base: position 5,710 of record JBEKZQ010000301.1, read on the forward strand.
GGACTCCCACTCTTTCGCGTTGCGGGGCGGGGACTCGCCGCTGCCCATCACGAACTCGCCGGGCGCGATGCGCATGAGCTTCATACCGAGCGAATTGACGAACTCCTTGCCCGCGGGCAGTCCGGCCGCAAAGCAATCGAGGGTACCGGCCGAGAGTAGACCGGAGAGAACAGCCGTTCCAAAGAGAACCCAAACGGGAGTCGGTCGTTGCATGGTTCTCCTCAGCAATCCGTTCGCCGTGTAGAGTTGGACGCCCGGCTGCGCGGTGCAGACCGCCATCACGCGGCCGCCCTTGGGCTCGACGATTCAACACCGTGAGTATTGTACCTTAGAGATGATTCTGTAGGTACTGCCCGCGCGAGTGTCTGTGCATTCGTTGTACAGTATGGACAAAGTGTAGGACATAGGGGAGCTTGCTGAAGCGAGTGCAACAGCATCGCCGATACAGTCGTTATCGTCCCACCACGAAGCCATCATACGCTGATAGGCTGGGCAGCTTCGTCCCAATGACGGCACGGTGGCAAACTTTGCCGCCAGAGGGTTCTTGCCATGATACCGCGCAGACACCTGGCAATCGCCGCAATACTTCTCTTAGGAGGATGTGTCTACAACTCCCGGGAGCGAGTGGATCAATCGGCCTGCGCGCTCAGTTCTCATCCTTACGATCAACAACCGCCGGCAGTGACGGCGAGTCCACCGACTATGCCTTCGGCCGCGGCCACCGCGCCTGCGATGCGCGTTGCGAACGACGGTGTTTCGTCATCGCCGCGGCAGGCAATGGACGTGCAGGCCGTCGCCTGGCTGGAGGCGGGACAGTCGCCAAATCAGCCGCCGGGCACCGACCAAAGGTCGGTCGGGGAAAGGCGCCTGGACCTGAACATTCCCGCGGAGATTCCCGGTTCGGAGGCCCGGCGGCTCGAGCTGCCCAAGGAGCCCGCGGCCAGGCAGCGTGAAATCGAGCGGCTGTTCCCGGCGTTGCCACCGCTGCCCGCCGTGCCGATCCCCGCTGCGGGTCCCGGCGGCCGGCCCTATACCTTGGCCGATTTGCAACAGATCGCCGCCGTGAACAGCCCGCAACTTCGGCAGGCCGCTGCCGACGTTGAAACGGCCCGCGGCAACATGATCCAGGCCAATGCCTACCCCAATCCGACGGTCAGCTATCAGATGCAGCCATCCAACAACGGCAGCACGCCGGGGGCCGACGGATTCGGCGTGGACCAGACGATCAAGACGGGTGGAAAGCTCCGCTTGCAGACGTCGGCGGCCGAGATGGACTTGCACAACGCCGAGTTGGCCTTGCGGCGGGCTCGCAGCGATTTGGCCACCCAGGTGCGCAACGCCTACTTCGCCGTCCTGGTGGCCAAGGAGACGGTCCGGGTGAACAAGGCTTTGGTGTGCTTCACGGAGCAGGTCTATCGACTCCAGGCCGACCTGTTGGCAGGCGGGTTTGCCGCACCCTACGAACCGGCGGCCCTGCGCGCGCAAGCCTTCACCGCGCGACTGGGTTACCGGCAGGCGATTCAGACCTATATCTACTGCTGGAAGCAACTCGTGGCCGCGATCAACGTGCGGCAACTGCCGCTGGCGGAGGTGGCCGGCCGCGTCGATCTGGCCATCCCCTACTACGACTTCGACGCCATTCTGGCCTACATTCTTCGCAACCACACGGACGTGCTGGCGGCCCGCAATGGCATCGACAAGGCCCGCTACAACCTGAAACTGGCCCAAGTCACGCCGCTGCCCGACGTGGACGTGAACATGGCCGTGCTCAGGGATTTCAGCCTCGCTCCCAAGCAGGTGACTCCAACCTTGACACTGGGCGTGCCGATCCCGATATGGGACCACAACAAGGGGGCGATCATGGCGGCCGAGGGCGCCCTGCTGCGGGCCGAGGAGGAGCCGCATCGCGCGGAACAGAATTTGACCAACCTGTTGGCCGCCGCGTATATGAATTACAAGAACAGCCTGGAGGCGCTGGAGTATTATCGCCGCTACATCTTGCCCGATCAGGTCCGCGCGTATCGCGGCGCCTACGATCGCCGCCAAATCGACCCCAATGCGTCGTTCGGCGACGTGGTCAGCGCCCAGCAAACGCTGGCGTCCAACGTGACGACCTACTTGCAGACCCTCGGCCAGGT
>JBEKZQ010000302.1:0-7834 GCA_049509675.1 Thermoguttaceae bacterium
TACCTCCTAGCCCGCCAGGCAGCAAGCCGCTACACTGTTTATGCTCCGGAATTTGGCACCAGCCTTCTTCACGATCCGCTCATGGATTTTCGCGTCGACTTGAATATCTTCCGCGGACCGATGGACCTGCTCTTGTACCTGGTGCGCAAACACGAGGTGGAAATCGTCGATATTCCCATCTCGGTCATCACCGACCAGTACTTGGAGTACATCGCCCTGCTGGAGCAGTTGGACGTCAATGCGGTGGGCGACTTCCTGGCCATGGCCAGCCTGTTGATCGAGATCAAGTCGCAGCAGGTGTTGCCGCGGTGGGACGAGGTGGAAGAGGCGATCGAGGACCCTCGGCAGGAATTGGTCCGCCGCTTGCTGGAGTATAAGCAGTACCGCGACGCGGCCAGCATCCTGGAGGAGCGGAGCCGGATCTGGCAGCAGCATTATCCGCGCCTCAGCAGCGATCTGCCCGGCCGGCGCCGGGATCTGGCCGAGGAGCCCATCCACGAGGTGGAGCTATGGGACCTGGTCAGCGCCTTCGGCCGGATCATCCGCGACAACGTGGCCGCCAAGCCGTCGAGCATCGTCTACGACGAGACGCCGATCCACGTCTATATCGCGCGTATCCAGGCCCGGCTGGTCGAGAAAGGGCAGTTGGCCTTTGCCGAGTTGTTCGATGCCGGTCTGCACAAGTCGGCCCTGATCGGCATCTTCCTGGCGGTGTTGGAGTTGGTGCGGCACCACCACGTGCGGGTCCAGCAGAACGAACTGTTCGGCGAGATCTGGCTCTTGCCCAACGCTGAATGTTCCCAGCCGCTGGACCTGTCCAGTATCGACAATTACGAGCACGCCAGCCACGGATGATCCATAATCTGCCCGTCAAGACGCTGACCCACAAGGACTTGACCATCGAGGGCTATTCCCGCGCCGCCGTCCAGACCTATTGGCGGGTGCCGGAATTGAAACTGGGCTTTGACCTGGGCGCCCAGCCCTGGTCTTTCATGGGCACGCCCACGTGGTTCGTCTCGCACACGCACATGGACCACCTCGTGGCGTTGCCGGTCTACGTGGCGCGGCGGCGGATGATGAAGATGGAACCGCCGGTGATTTACCTGCCCGAGGCGGCCGTCGAGCCGATGCAGCGCATCTTGCGCCTGTTCAGCCGCATGGATCGCGGCCGGCTGCCTTGCGAGTTGGTGCCCACTCGCGCCGGCGACGAGATCCAACTCTCGCGCGAGCTGGTGGTGACCGTTTCCGCCACCTGCCACACCGTGCCCTCGTTGGGGTTCGTCGTCTGGCAGCGGCGGCGGAAGCTGAAACCCGAGTTTCTGGGCCTGCCCGGCGAGAAGATTCGCGATCTGCGGCTGGCCGGCACGGAGATCACCAGCGAAGTGCGCATTCCGCGCGTCGCCTACCTGGGCGACAGCTCGCCCAAGGGGCTGGACGACTGCCAGGCGATGTTCGCCGCGGAGATCCTCATCATGGAGCTGACGTTCGTGGCCCCTTCGCATCGCAAGGACAAGATCCACAAGTTCGGGCACATGCACCTGGACGATTTCCTGGAGCGCCGCGATCGTTTCGCCAACGAGCTCGTCATTGCCTCGCACTTCAGCACCCGCTATCATGCCAACCAGATCCGGCAGCACGTGGAAAAGGCCGTTCCCGACATGCTGGGCGGCCGGCTGCACTTGTGGATATAATGGAAGCATGACCACACTTCAAGAGATTATCGACGCTGCACAAGCCCTGCCGGCCGGTGAACGAGCATGGCTTATTCATGCTCTGTGGGACACCATGGCGCCGAAAGATTGGGCCCCTCCCAGCGAGGAGTGGGTCGCCGAGTCGCAACGGCGTTCCGAGCAGTACGACGCGGGACGAATGACCGCGTCGCCTTGGCCGGAGGTTCGCGATCGGGCTCGTCGCAAGGCCGGCATGGATGGCTAGTTCTTCTCGCGACGTCGGAAATCCAGCAGCGTGTGATAGATGGTAATGCTACAGAGTGTTGGTCGATTGTGCCGCGTGGCGTAGGTGTGTTTGAGGATTGGTAACAAACGGATTTCCGTCCACGTGCCGTCGCGAGTCAAATGATGATTCTCCTTCGGATCGCGTTGAACTTTGTTACTGATCGCTTCGGCCCAGTGCTCAGGGGATTCCGACTGTACGTAGCCGAGCATGCCGCCTTCGTCTCCCGAACGGCCGTACAACTCCCCCAAGAACATGCCAACCCCAGCCGGGCCGAGGTAGTCGCTGACCGAATCTGAGCGGTCGATCCGAAGCCGCTTGGCCTCGAAATGATACACTGGGCGGTTGCGAGATTCCGTCGATTCGATTTCGATGTCGATCTTCGGCCGCTCCTTGCCGACACGGTCCGGTACACTGACGGGCGCCTGATCGGTGATGAAGTATCGATCCGCCCATCGGGGCAGAGTTCTCTCCCGCTGGGCCGCTTTCATGGTCTCTTTAAGCCGTTGCGTGATCAAGTCTTCGTCAGATCCGCAATGGTCCTCTCCATGGATTCTGCTGTACCCAACAGCGATAAGTTGGTGACAGTGTCGGCGGAACTGGACGACATATTCGCGGCGGTCAGGAGTGCCAATCGCACCACCAGGAATGGATTGAAGCGACAAGTCATTTCCCCTCGGCAGCAAGCGTCTCGGCGATAATCGTGTCGGCATCCAATAGCGCCTGGCTGCGGAGCCAGTGAATTCGTTGCAACGGCTTCAGCAACAACACGCGTGATCCCTCGTAGATCCGCAGGTTGCGCTCAAAGTAGAGCCACTGACTCCGTTTCTCGCGCACTTGCCGTCTCGCGCGCTCGAAGTCCGCAGACGTGCCGGCGTCGGCCGGCTTCAGCTCTATTGGCAGGGGACCGCGGTGATTCTTCCGCAATTCGACTTCGACCATTCCGGTTCGAGAGCCTTCATCGTATAGAACACCGATTCTGTGACGCAAGCGAGGATCGCCTTCAAAGAACTCATCGAGCTCCAATTTCAAGACTCTAGCGTATTGTTGGAGTTCGCTTCGATCCGGCATGCCTGCGGCTTCCTTCGAGATCTTTCCTTGAATGGCAGATGCCTTGACGTTAACAAAATCCTCGATCAGCATTCGTTCTGTTTCACGCAGACCGAGAAGCTTGTAGACGCGATCGTTGACCTCACGGATTAGCTCGGGGAGCCCGTCTCTTGCTTCCTCCGAGCCAAACAAGAGCGACTGCCGCCCAGGCGATCGTTTCCTGCTTCCCGAGCGCGGCACCCTGGCTAGCACACTTGACGGAGCGTTTATGATTCGCGAATATAGGTCCAGCCACTCGGCAAACTCAACCTCGCTAAGGTTCAAGAGAGGAACAGGGATGCCTTTCAGGGTGTCAACATTGGCACGATTGAATGATACACCCCACTGGGGAGACATTATGAACTGGTGGTATCTAGCGAAATCGGAACTTAGATACAGCGAAAGGATCTTAAGGAAAGCGGACTGGGGACCTGCGATAGCTGGTTGCCTCGCGCCAACGACGATGAAGTCATCGCTATATATCGCAAATCGCCGAGCGGCGTCACATAGAATGTGTGGGGGCCGAGATACCACAACTGGTAATTCGTCTCGCCCAGGCCGGGCGTGAGCCGAGTCTGCTGGAAAGCTCTCGAACGCAGATTCTGGAAAGGCAAATAGACGATCCAAACGACGTAGCGCATTCTTTCTTATACGCTTCTTCCCGACAATCTCTTCAACGTACTTTCCATGCGTTCTCGGTTGAAAACCCTCGTGAATCCGAAGTTCTTTCCCATGAGCAATCTCGCCGAGTTCCTTGAACCGCTCTTTCAATGATTCGAGAAGCTGCTTATCTCGATTCGATCCCCACATGGCGAGTTTCCATGTGAGCGCGTCACCTTCAACTGCGTCGGCAAGGTCGACTTCGCGCACTTCACTCCCGTTCACGGTAATGGTCCAGGTATTCATCTTCCTGTTGAAACGCAGAGGTCGGTTGGGTTCTTGATTCGTCACCAACGGAGCAAACGTCCGTATCCGTTCTCGCTCGCCAATCGGGTCTCGCCCATCTGATCGCAATTGATAGAAGAATGCGGCTGCCGGTACCTTCGACCTGCCGGCGAACAGGACGTACGCCATGTTCGCAAAATTCGCGACTGCGTTGACTTTCATGCTGCGGAAAAACGCCTTGCGAAAGTTCGTCGACTCGTCTTTGAACAAAGTCATCGCGGGCAGCAGCAGCCCGATGTTGCCGTGGCCTTGAACGTGCTCCGTAACCTTCCAAGCGAAGAGCTCTGCAATTTGATTGCCGCCCGTGGGGTATTGGCTCCCGTTGGCTGTCTTCCAAGCGGTCACAAATTCATCTTCCGGGCGCGGCTTTTCGTCGTTGAATTCGGTCCAGGGAGGATTGCCCACGATCCAATGATATTTTTTTTCGCCGGTCCTCTTATGAAATTGCGAGTCGGTGTTGAAGAAATCCTCCCGTTCGCCGCCGAAGATATTTGCACATCGCAGTCTTGGGAGTTTGAAGTTCGTGTTGGTCAGGTCGGGTGGATCAACATAATCGAGCAGGGTCAGCGTAAGGCTCAGTTCGGCGACCTGGCACGCATCCTCGTCGCGGTCGATGCCAAAGATGTGCTCCTGCAATAGATCCCGCAGTTCAACAGGGCGAAGTTTTTCGCCTTTTCGCTTAAAGAGTTCCTTCTCGATCAGCCGGCGGTAGCATTGCACGAGAAACGCACCGGAGCCACACGATGGATCCAGCACTCGCATCCCCTTCTTGATAGGCGAACGAGTTTCGAGTTCATCAAGAATGAAGTTGACCAAAGGAATCGGTGTATAGTATGCGCCGGCCTCCTTGGCCTTTCCCTGCGAATGCAAGAACTGTTCGTAAACGACGGAAAGGGTCTCAATGGGGATGTACGAAAAATCGTAGTCTTCAAAGAGGTTCAGTTGGCGCGTCTGTGGATCATCTCCGAAAAAAGCTCCAGCGACTTCTTTGACGTGTTCCTCCCCGACTCCTTCTTTCCAAGGAATGTCGAAGACGCAACCATTAAGCCAATCGTCCAATTGCTCGACAAGGGACCGCAGTGCAGCTATTTGAGCGTCACGACTGAAGACCGATTGCTCCTCGATATGAAACTCAGCGAGCCGCTTTTTCGAGAGAATGCCCCGGTCACGGAGATAGCGCAGGTAAACGTATTTGCCAATCAGGGCGTGGGCGACATGGGGCCCGAGTTTCATGTCATCGCGAAGTACCCGGCCCAATTGCTCCAGATTGCCGAGCAGCCGCCAATCGACCCGCATATCCGGCGTGACAAATTCGCCCTTTTGGCGCCACAATGTACCATCATCGACGCGATCGGCGTGGAAGCTGGGAACGAGCTTGGACGCAATGTCATTTGCCGTAACGGTGTCGTTCAAGATGCGCGATGCGGCTCGTTTTGACGTGTTTGAAGCGTCGCGATACCCGAAGCCTGAATAGACTCGCACGTTCTGCGGCGTGCGAACGATTACGAAGGGAACGACGTCTTGATTCCAGACGAGGCGGTGGATCTGCCGCGCGTCCTCCTCAGACTTCGCTTCACAGACGTAGACCACTGGCACCAATGATCCATCGAGAAGTGAAGCATCCTGACGAAGCGTGTAGACGCCGGCTAGTCCGCAATGCTTTTCAGCCCGCCGAAAGATGTGTGCGAAGCTGGGGACCCGTGCGAGCGCCCCGCCCGCCAGAAAGTTGGGCGAGTCGTCGTAGCCTAATTCCTGGATAAGCTTGGCGACCGAGATCATGGGGCCATTTGCGCGTCGGTGATGCAAGCGATGTCTTGCCGAAGTATAGCAGTCGCATCAGGTTAGGGAAAGATCACCTGTCGGGCATCTATCGGGCAGGTGGTCGGCGGAATTGAGGCTCCCTTAGTGAAGGTAAATCTCAAATCGCAAATCCCCAGTTTCAGCCTTCGCACATCAACACGCCGGTGCCGTTGATCCGGTCGGCCTTCAGATCCTGCAAGGCGCGGTTGGCTTCCGACAGAGGATAAAGCGTCGTTCGCGGACGGATGGGAATTTCGGCCGCCTCGGCCAACAGCTCGCGGCCGTCCGCGCGCGTGTTGCTGGTGACCGAGCGGATGTCGCGCTCGAAAAACACGCAGCGTTGGTAGTCCATCTCGGGAATCGGCGTCATGTAGATGCCGGCCAGGGCAAGCGTGCCGCCGCGGTCTAACTTCTCCAGCGCCGGGGGCACCAGCGCCCCGACCGGGGCAAAGAGGATGGCGCTATCGACCTTCACCGGCAACTCCTCCGGCCGGGCGCCGACCCAGACCGCCCCCATGCTCCGCGCCAGGTCGCGATGTTCCTGGTCGCGGGTGGCCACGTATACCTCGCAGCCGCGATGCCGGGCAATCTGGATCAAGACGTGGGCCGAGGAGCCGAAGCCGTACAGGGCCAGCTTCCCGCCGGGCGGCACCTCGGCCCGCTTCAGTGCGCGATAGCCGATAATGCCCGCGCACAACAGCGGCGCCGCCTCCACGTCGCCGAAGACCGCGGGGATTTCGTAGGCGAATGCCTCGGGCGCTACCGTGTACTGGGCATAGCCGCCGTCCGCGTGATAGCCGGTGAAGCGGGCATCCGGGCAGAGGTTCTCCCGCCCGCTGCCACAAAAGCGGCACCGGCCGCAGGTCCACCGCAGCCAGGCCAGGCCCACGCGCGTGCCGAGGGAAAGCCGCTCGCACTGCGGTCCCAGGGCGTCCACCATGCCGACGACCTGGTGGCCGGGAATGATCGGCATTTTCTCTTGCGGCAGATCGCCTTCCACCACGTGCAGATCGGTACGGCACACGGCGCAGCAATGCACTTTCACCCGCACCTCGCCCGGTCCCGGCTCCGGCATGGGCAGCTCGACCATCTCCAGCGGAGAGGAGTCGATCGGGGCCACCCGCGGCAGTCGCATGGCTTTCATGTCTTTCCTATTCGCCCGGGCGGATCTCCAGAACCTCGAACTTCAACGTGCCCTGCGGAACGGCAATCTCGACCCGCTCGCCGATCTTCTTGCCCATCAGGCCTTGGGCCAAGGGACTGGTGACGAGGATCTTGCCCGTGTCGTAGTCCTCTTCGCCAGCCCCCACCAGGGTGAATTCCTCGCGGTCGCCGAAATCGAGATCCCTGACCACCACGGTAGCCCCGAACGCCACCTGGTCCTTGGGCATCTGGGCCGGATCGACCAGGGCGGCGCGGGAAAGCTTGTCTCGCAGCAGATCGATGCGGGCCTGCACCATCGCGAGGCTCTCGCGGCGTCCGTGGTACTCGGCGTTTTCCGACAGATCGCCCTCAGCCCGGGCGGTGGCGAGCCCCTCCAGGATCTTGGGCATTTCGACGTCGCGCAAATGATCCAGGTCGGCCTTGAGCTTCTCATAGCCGGTCTTGGTCATGGGAATGCGATCCGACATGGCTTCTGCCTCTAAAAAAAACTGCGGCCTCCCATCCCCTGGGAGCCGCTGAATTACCTGCTATCTTACTCGGCGACGGAGCTTTGTAAAGTATAGGCGGCCCGTCAAGGAAGGAGTTAGCAGACCGTAGGGTGGGCCGAGCGCAACGAGTCCCTCCAACTATTCTCGCACAAGCATTGCCATTGTCCGCAAACTTCTAGTGGTCTGTCCATTTCGACATTACCCGTTGGGTGCCACTGCTGGCTTGCCCAGCAGTGCCGGAAACACGGTTGGACAAGCCAACCGTGGCACCCGTAAACTCAAGTTGGACAGACCACTAACTCCTAACTCCTTGACTACCAATCCCACAATCCGGCCAAACGACCAAAGCAAGCGGCCGCAACCGCCAAGGTCGAGAGGGTGAACAGCCACACACG
>JBEKZQ010000302.1:7842-13981 GCA_049509675.1 Thermoguttaceae bacterium
GATCCGCGCTGGCCCTCCTGCGGGGAGCGCAGGTGTCGGGGCAGCAACGTGGCCGCCACCAGCCATCGGGCCCGAACCAGCGCCGAGGGCGGTCGCCGTGGGGCCTTCCGTTCGGGAGCTTTGGCGATCATGGCGAGTCCCTCTGGAGCAGCTTGAGGTAGGCTTCGCGGGTGGTTTTGGCGGTCGCGTGCCAGGAAAAGTAGGTGCGCACGTGCTGGGCCAGGTCCTTGCTCCGCCCCCGCTCCATGGCCGTAAACACCGCCGTGCGGATGCCCGGCAGATCGTCGGGCCGGACATACAGCGCTTGTCGCCCGAAGTATTCGCCGGCACAGCCTCCCTCGGGCAGGACCAAGGGGGCGCCGGTCATGGCGGCGGCCAGCACGGCGGGGGGCAATGTTTCGGCCCAGCTCACCCGGACCAGGCACTTGGCAGCCGCAAACGCGCTGGCCAAGAGGGGATTGCCGTAGCCGATCTGCGGCAGGAATCGGGCCCGATCGCCCGCCACGCGGCGGCATTCACTCAGGTACCAACCCTTACCGGCCGCGGCATTGCCCAACACCACGATGGGAAGATCCACGCGGTGCATGGCCCACAGCAAGCCCAGTTGATTCTCCTCCGGCGCGATGGGCCCGGCCGAGAGCACGAAATCGCGCAGGCCGGCATGCCGCACGAAGGGCTCGGGATCGGCGGCGGCCAGTTGTGGATCGGCGCCGTGGGGCACGACGAAGATCCGCCCGGCCGGCACGCCGAACCGCCGCATCAGTTGTGCCGCTTCGGCATTGGAGTTCGGCAGCAAGAGATCGACTGCCCCGTAAAGCCGACGGCGCCAGGAAATCAACCGCGGACAGGCGGCTTGGCCCAGCGAGAGGGCCCAGTTGGCCACGCGCCGGGCCACGGCCCACGGCCGGCGCGGGTTCTCCACCGCCCCCAGTCCCAATTGCGGCGAGAGCACCACCTTCACGTTCTGTCGATGGGCCTTGTCCACCGTGCCCAGATGCTCCGGACAACTGCCAAACAGGTGCAGGCAATCGGCCCCGGCCAGCGATTCGTTTTCCAGACGGCAGACGCGGGCGGCAACCCCCGCGATGGCCAGCGCATGGGCCAAGGCCGGCACGCGGGGCTCGGCTTCTACGCCTTCCCCCTCTGCGGGTGGGCCAGCCGCTAATAACACGGTGAGGGGGCGAATCGCGCTGCTCGCGTGCGGCAAAGCGAACCGCGGCCAAGCCTGCCCCTGGACCGGACTGACCTGTAATGCTTCCATAGCAAACTGGGCGTGCCGCACGTCGTGCGCGGACGATTCCGTGACCCCGGGATGTTGTTCCGTCGAAACCGTTGATGATAGGCAGATCGGGGCGGAAAGGTCAATAAGGACTACTGCGTTTTTTTTGCGAGGCAGGGGGGGACTGGCTCCGTCGCCACGTTGGCCGGCGCCGTCGCAACAGCTTGCGGCGACGGCGCCTGTCCCCTTTTTCCGCCCTGCACAGTTGTGTCAGGCGGCGGCTTTCTCCGGCCGGCTCAACACTCCAGAAGAACCGGCGGAGTCTGCGGAAGGCTGCGGCCGGCCGGTCAGCGGCAAGAGGTCGTCCAAGCAGTCCAGATGCCGTTGGGCTCGGGCATCGGGGTCGCTGTTGAAGGCGACCGTCGCCATGCCCAGCGCCGTGGCCCCGGCCAATTGCGCCGCATCATGTCCGATGAAGACTACACGTTCGGGTGGCAGGCGCATGCCCGCCAGGGCCGCCAGGTAGCAGGCCGGATCGGGCATGGCCCGCCCCAATTCCCGCGAAGAGACCACGGCCGAGAGGATCTGCCCGAAACCGAAGCGGTCGAACCGCTCCCGCAGGACGATGCCAAGATGCTCCGAATTGCAGATGACGCCCAGGATCAGGCCGGCGGCGTGCAGTTGCTCCATCGTGCGGCGCAAGCCGGTCAACGGACGCATTTCGCCTTCGACGTGCGAGCGGGCCTCGCAGGCCGCTTGCGCCTCTTCGATCTGCCCGTGCGACAATCCGGCCGAGCGGAGCAGTGCCGCGAGGGCTTCGCGGTAACTGCGACGCCCGCAATAGACCTCCGTCAAGAAATCCCGCTCCCACAGCCGGAAGAAGCAGCGGTAACTGGTCTCCAGGCCGAGCTGCCGCAGCCGCCGCAACAGCCAACGTCGCCAGGCGGTGTCGTCGTAGAGGACGTTGCAGGCGTCGAACAACAGGCCATCGATCCTGCCCGGCAACGGCTCCAGACGACTGGGCAGCTTGCAAATCCAGGGGGTCTGCGCCGACAATTCCACGGCAGATGGGTCCGGCGACCCGGAGAGCATCCTGCTCATAGTGTTCGCCTTCTTCGGCAGCCGGCATCAGGCTTCCGCACACAGGGTGCGATTCAAGACGGCCATGCGTCGCCGCAATGCCGGCTGATGGTCCAGTAGTTCAGCAATCCGTTGCCATTCCAAAGCCTCCGGCCCCAGCGCCTCGTAGATTGCCAGGGCATGGTCCCAGTCCTCGTCGCTGTCGATGGTCAAACGCACGTCTTCGCGATCGATCTCGGCGGGGGCGGGAATCAAACGCACGCGGAACTTCTCCGCGTGCGCATACAAGTATCGGGTCACCTCGCCGCGGTCGGCCGGGTCTACGGCCAGCCGCGCCGAGCGACGCAACGCCCGGGCGCGGAACCATTCGGCATAAATGCCCACCGGCGAGAGGATGGCGGGCCGGCCGTCACGAGTACAATAAGTCACGTAGTCGCACTTCCCATGCGCCTGGGCGGCGGTCACCAGCCGATCGATCAACGCCGGATCGACGAACGGATTGTCGCCGTGGACCCGCACGACCGTCTCGGCCGGATACTCTTCCAACGCGCGCACGAAGCGCGTCAATAGATCAGGCTCGCGGCTATAGAAGACCGGCACGTCGGCCGGCACCAGGGCGGTAAGCGCCCGGCACTCGGGCACGTCGCAGGCGACCACGATCACGCCGTCCAACTGCGTCGCATCGGTCACCCGCCGCACGACCAATTCCAACAGCGACCGGCCGCCCAGCTTGCGGCGAATGTTCGCCCGGAAGCGCTGCGAGCCGAAGCACGCCTGGACGATCCCCAACGTCTTTAGCATGCCGCTCCTCCCTGATTGCTGGAAAACCTGACAAACCTGCCGCACAAGCCTGAAAAGATCAATCTATCACTCGGGACCGCGCGGCGTCAAGAGAATCCGCGCCCGACAAGGCCGCGCAAGCAGTGCTAGCAGTGAAAGCGCAGAGTTAGAAGTTAGAAGCGGGGAAGCGATGCAATGTCACCTTAGCAGCAAGCGCCGCGCCATTCTAGTGGTCTGTCCAACTTGAGTTTACGGGTGCCACGGTTGGCTTGTCCAACCGTGTTTCCAGCACTGCTGGACAAGCCAGCAGTGGCACCCAACTGGTAATGTCGAAATGGACAGACCACTAGCTCCTAACTTCTAACTTCTAACTCCTAACTCCTATTACCCGATACAACCGCGGATCGGCCAGACTGCCGGCCACCAGCGCCACGCCGCTGAAATCGTGCGTGCTGCTATGCGCGCCCGGCACCGCCACGGTCACTGCGCCGGCGGCGACGGCCGCACGAGCGCCGTTCTGACTGTCCTCCAGTACCAGCATCTCCGGCGGCGCTATGCCGAATCGGGCCGCGGCCTGCAAATAGATCTCCGGATCCGGTTTGCCGTGGATGATGTCTTCCGCCGTCAGCACGAACCGGAAACGCGGCAGCAGGTCCAGCGGCTCGAGGCAGGCCTGGGCCAGCGCCCGGCTGCTACTGGTGGCGATCGCCTTGGGTATGCCGGCCGTCTCCAAGGCGGAAAGCAGATCGAATAGGCCTGGCATAGGCGCCAGGCGATCGCGGAGCAATTCCAGGAACAGCGCGTTCGACTCGTCTGCCAGAGCCTCCCAGGTCTCGGGGAGTCCGCACCAGCGAATCATCATTTCAAAACTCGGTTGCGGCCGCAGACCCATCATGGCGTCTTTCAGCGCCGGCGTGAACTCGAAACCGCGGCGGCGCAGCAACTCCGTTCCCACCACCGTGTAGATCTCCTCGGTGTTGAACATCAGGCCGTCCAGGTCGAAAACTACGTGCATAGCGGCTTGTGGGTGGTTCGTGGAGCGTTAAGGGAAACGGCCGGTGGTTCTTTCCGCCGTAGGTTCCGGGTGAACGTCAATCCTCGCGTCGCCTATATGGCCCCAGGAACTTCGGCCCATTGAAATGAACCATGCAGGGAACCCGTAGCGCCCAACTCATTCAGTACAACGGCCTCGGCTTCCTCTGGATTGCGTCTTGCTTGTTTTCCGATTCTCGCCAACGTCTTCAAGTCGGGAAAGTTCATTGCCCGTATCTCTGTTGCATTGACCTGAGTACTGCCGCTGATTGTGCGGAAATAATGGTCAATCAAAGTGGAGTTCAGCAGGGTGGCAATCCCGTACACTTCATCTTCGGTCAAACCGCGCTGGGCGTGGTAAACGTAGTTGACGTGGTTCTCAATTCCAACGTAAGGAAAAGGAAACTCAGCCGCGAGAAAGCAAGCGGCGGTCAGCCTTCGCTTCTCTTCCTTTGCACTGAAACGTTTCATGAGGACGTAGTTCTTCGTGGGAACCAACAGGCGTAACGAGCCGCCGCAACATTTGAAGGCTTTGGGTTTGCCGTTCTTTGTCGACGGCCAAAGCGTTGCGAATGGCTTGACGTTGTGTGGATGGAGCAGGAAAACCGCCGTCTTGTCGGTTGCGTCAGCAAGAAGGTATTCGCTAGCGCGGAACAGGACGACAGGGCCGGTCGAAATACACAGGCCGGTTTCGGCGAAACGCACCGGAAAGGACTCGACCAATCGGATTATTTCGCGATCGTCGTCGCCTTCGGGGATACGGATTACGTGGTCGCCTGAAGAGTTGTCGATGATGTCGCTTGCCGGAACCTCGGAGCGTTGCAAACCGTCGGCTAGGTCTGCTCCAAAACTGGTTGTAACCGCAATCGTGGGCGATGGCGTGCCAAGCCGGTGAACCTTGGTGATGATGCTCTCTTGCAAAACATTGGAATGCTTGAAGGTTTCCGTTCGGGACTGAAAAATGTGGATATGGTCGAGGGCAACGCGGTCAAAGTACCAATGACGAAAGCCGCGAAAGTACAGGCCGTTACAGAAGCTGCGGGGCGTAATGGCCACAATCTCGCCGTCTTGCTTGAGCAGTCTTGCGGCTAGCGCCATGAAAAAAGCGTAAATGTTTGGCTGGCCGTGAACAATCTTCGCCATTAGTTTAGCGTGGGTCGAATCCTTGCGCAGTTTGAAGTAGGGAGGATTCATGATCACGCCGTCAAATTGCGTTGTGAAGACGTCTTCACTGAAGAGTTGCTGACCGTTCAGACCGTGAGAAGTTGCGAGAATGAAGTCTCCAACGTGCAGAATGTAGTTGAAGGTATGATCGGCTTCGGACAGAACACGCTTGCAATTGTCAAGGTTCCGTTTGAGCAGCGGAATAAGTTGGGGGTCATTCTCGAAAACATGGGCCGTAACGGTCCGCCGGGAGCGTAGCTTGCCGATTCTCTCGCAGAATGCGGCGGTCAACGTGCCGATGCCCGCCCCAGGGTCGAGTAGGAGATAATCGTGGGGAATCGTTCCAAAGAGACTTGCCATGAACCGGGCGACTTGGGGCGGCGTGAAAACCTGCCCCCGTTCCCTCCGGTGTTCACCGCAAGCGCTGTTCTCGAACCGGTGTTGAAGCTCTAACGCGTAGTCCAGCATTACCGCGTCCTTACCCTGACTCAAGGCACCGCAGTATACACAAGTTCACGTTTGTTGACAATACCCCCCCATCGGACGGTGGCGGGTTCTAACGTGGTTTGCCTAACAGAGAATACCGGAGTCAGGACGGATTGAAAAGCACTTGCCACGAGACATTTGCCATACACGGCTCACCGAAGGCAGTAAATAATGTAGCTCTCGTTTCGCTCGACGATCGGCAGCGGCAGGGGCGAGTCGGTCGGCTCGATGTGCGCCAAGGCATAATCGGCGTGGAATTCCGCGGCCAGCCGTCGCAACCGCTGGGGCTCCAGGTCGGCCAACGAATCGTACCAGCGGGGATACTCGTAGCCGGTGGCGTAGATCTCGTTCAGCCGCCGCCACCACTCGACGATGCTC
>JBEKZQ010000303.1:0-7830 GCA_049509675.1 Thermoguttaceae bacterium
ACGGCGCCGAGCACGAAGACCGCGCCCAGGCCGACCAACGCGCCCAACGGCAGGATCTGGTGGCCGAGCAAGTTCTTGCTCTGCTCGGCCAACTCCGACTGGTTGCGGGTCATCTGATCCAGCCGTTCATCGATCTGTCCGCGGCGGCGGAGTTGGGCCACGAGGTTTCCCGCCCGATCCATGGCGGCCGCCAGATCGCCCTTCTGATCGGGTGGCAAGGCGGTTTCGATCTGCTGCGCCAGGCCTTTGACGGCTTCCTCGGCGGCGGCCGTGTCGCGTTGCGCTTGCCGCCACCGCTGGAGGCACTCGCCCACCGTCTGGGCCACCGGTCGCAGTGCGGCCCAAGTCGCCCGCGAGAGGTTGGGCGCGGACGCTGCACCGGGAGGCCCGCCGAGCCCCAGCCGCTGCCTCTCGGCGCTGCCGGACGCTACAAGCGCGGCCACCTCTTGCTCCAACTCGCTTACCTGGTTCTGGACCGTAACGATCCACGACTGGTGTTCCTGCAGGGCTTCAATCCGCGCAGAGTGCCGCACCAGGGCCTCGCTGACTTGCAGCCCGGTGGCTTCGCCGCGCAGCGCCTGTCGTTGCCGTTGGATCACCTGCAAGCGGTGCTGCCGCTTCTCGAGCCTGGCATGGAGTGCGTCGAAGCGTTCCAGGGCGCCTTCGGGCAAGGGCACGCGCGGGCCGAGCGATTCCAATTCGGCCCGGAGCGCGTCGCGGCGCGTCCAGCGATCCCCCAGACCGATGGCCAGCTCGACAACCTGCGCCTGGTACTCCGCACGGTTCTTTTCCTCTTCCAGGTGCTCCGCTTCGCGCTGGAGTTGATCGCGCTCGGCGGCCAGGCGGCTGTAACGACGGGTGGACGCCTGGAGTTCCTCGCTCTCCAGGCGCAGCTTTTCCCGATCGGCGAGCAATTGCAGCACCTGGCAGGGGCCGCCGCCGCGGTCCAGGATCCGATTGCGCGACGCTTCCAATTCCCGCAGGACCTCGGCCAGCGAAACGCGATCCAGTCCGGCGGCAATGTTGTAGAGCAACTCGGCGGCCTGCGTGTCGCCCAGCGTGCCGAGCTCCTGGATCTCGCGCAGGCCGATGGCGAAAATGTTGTTGAAGATCGACTCGTCGATGTTCGACAAGAGGACCTTGAGCACGTGTTCGCCCTGGCGCGTTCCGTCGGCGGCGGTGATCGTGAGCCGCTCGCCGGAGTCCTCGTCGAGTCGCCGGATTTCGAAGCTGCCGTTGGGGCCGGCGACGGCAATCATGCCGCCGGACGGACCGCCGTGCAGCGGCGGCAAATAGCGCCGCCGCTGGGGCGAGAATCCGTACAGCACCGAGCGGACGAACTGCAAGAGCGTGGTCTTGCCTGCCTCGTTCGGGCCGAACACCACGTTCAGCTCGTCGCAGAGCCGATGGATTTTCAATCCGCTCCAGACGCCGAAGCCATCGACTTCCAGGGCTGTGATCTTCACGATGGTCGTTCCTTGCTAATCGCGGCGGGAGTCGGTTCCGCGCCGCCGAGCAACTCCAGGCCCAGCCAAGCCGCCTCGGCCAACACGCGGTCGCGGGCGGCCGGGTCGTCCAGCGCGGCGACCGCGGCCAGGCCGCCGGCCAGATGCGATTCAGCCAGATAGGCTTGCAACTGCAGCGACTCCGCGGAGTTGACCTCGGCCTGGCGCACGGCACGCAGGAAATCGCCCAGAATCGTCTCCTGATCGTAGTACTGCGCCGCGGCGGCGTCGGCCCGCTGGACCTCTAACGTGGCGCTCCACGCGGGCGGAGAGCCAAAACCGTATTCGGTGCGGAGCCAATCGAGCAGCTCGGCCGCCAAGCCGCCGCGGCGCAATTGAGCCATCAGCGGGCCGCTGCCGGAGAGCGTCCAGGCGAGGAGCAGGCCCGCGCGCGGCGACGATTCGACCAGGGCCTGCACTCGCTGGCGGAACAGGTTTTCGAGGGCCTCGCGCGTCGTTTGCTGGTCTACGATGATCTGTTCGTCCAGATAGCGGATCTCGTCGGTGGGCAACAGGCTGGTCCGCGCCTGCCCATGATCGTCGACCTGCACGAGGGTACAGCCATGGACCCCGGCCTCCTCGGGCCGACGTCCCTGGGGACTGCCGGGATAGTGGGCCACGTGCGAGGCACTAAACAACGTCGTCCGATCGTGCTGCCCGCCCAAGGCCCAGTAGTCGATGGCCTGCGACTGGAGCGACGCGGCATCGGCGGCGCCGTGGAAGACGGCCAGCGAAAACAGTCCGGCCGGGTCGGGCTGAAAAGCGGCCGGCGGCGGGGCGGCCGATCCGTTGTGGCTGGTGCCGCAGAGCCGAGCCAACGGCTGGCCGTCGCGCGAGAACACGATTTCGGCGACACGGCCGGTGGGAAACTGCTGCACGCCGTTCGGCAGAGGAAAGGCCGCCGGCCAGGCCTCCGGCGGATCGATAGGGCCCCCGGCCCAATAGACGGCGATGCCCGCCGCGGCCAGCCGCGAGAACTGCTCCACCAAGAAGAGTGGTCCTTGAAGGCCGGCGCGTTGCGGGTGCAGGATGTCGCCGGAGAGCACGAGGAACTCGACCTCCTCGGCCAATGCGGCGTCGAAGACCCGGCGGGCCGCCCTCAGCGGAGAGTCCACTAGCGGCTCGCGCAAATGATCGGGGACTTCCGCCAGCCCGCCCAACGGCATTTCCAGATGAAAATCACTGGCATGAAGAAAACGAAACGGCCGGTGCGGCATGGCAACCTCCGTGCGGGCGCTGTTGTGTGCGGGGCCGATCCTGTTCGCCTAGTTTACCCAAAACCGGCAATTGTTACTACGGGAATTGTAAGCCCGCAGTAACACAAGCGGGTGCTGACTGGGCAAAATGAGGAAAAGCCTGCTTTCCTTGCTACAGAAGGGGTCAGGTCCATGTTTTCGGTCATGAGTTCGGCCAAATGGCAATGCCTATCAGCCGAAAAATGGACCAGATCCCGACTTTGCAGTTCTCCTGAGAAACCTGTGCAAACACTTGTACGGTTGCCCAGCGGGAGCGATAATGCCAAAGTCAAGGTTCTTCAGGCTCCGGAGCGAGACGAAGATGTCATACTTTGCACGGTTTGGGCCGAGGGCCGCGATTTGGGCTATCCTTTTCGTGGTAGCCGTGGTGGTCGGTTGCGGCCGGGCGGGGCCCGGTCGATTGCCGGTCTGCGGCACGGTGACCCCGGCCAGCGGAGAAAAATTCAGCGGTTCGATTAGCTTTCTGCCGGCAGAGGGCAGGCCCGGCCCGGCGGCGACCACCAGCCTGACCGATGGCGAGTACCGGTTCGACCGGCAAGACGGCCCGACCGCCGGCCCCCACCGCGTCGTTGTGAACATGGTCATTCCCAAGGGGGCGGCGTTGGAGGCTCGCAACAAGAAGGCGCCGGCGGCCGGCGGAAAGACTTCGTGGACTCTATCGGCCGAGGTGCCGGCCAATGGCCCCTATCAATGTGACTTCAAACTGGACAAATAGGTATACCACCATCCGCGTGTGGCGGCACACTATGGCGCATTCCACAACAACTGCAACGTTGGGCAGGTTGCCAACCTGCCAAAGGAAGCGGCAGATTGGCAATCTGCCCCACCTTTCCACCAGGCTCGGTTTTACGCTGGTCGAGTTGCTGGTCGTCATTGCCATCATCGGAACGCTCGTGGGGCTGCTGCTTCCGGCAGTACAGTCCGCGCGAGAAGCAGCCCGGCGAACGGCGTGCCTTAATAACCTCAGGCAATATGGGCTGGCCTTCCTGGGCTATCATAATACGTACCGTGCCTTTCCCATCGGAAACGTGCCCGGCACTACAACCAGCTATCAGGGCAGTTGGTGGACCGCCCAGTCCCATGTGTTGCCGTACCTCGAGGGAGACGTAATCTACCAGATGATAAATTACAAGTACAACGGCGACTGTTTTCAGATGGGGAATTCAGTGGCCCGAGGGCAAGATCCCGGAAACTTCGTGCTCCCGGTCGATGTCTGTCCGGACGACCCCAACGGCGGCAAGATTTGGTACGCCATGCCGGGATACGGATATCACGGCTGCACGAATTATCTCGGCATGATGGGGACTTCGCCCACCGCCCAGGACGGCATCCTCCTGTCGAACAATCATGGCATCAGTGTGGACGATGTCAAAGACGGGGCCTCGAACACCATCCTCATGGGCGAGCGCGGCACGCCGAACGACCTCTATTGGGGTTGGACCTACTGCGGCTACGGCGACAGCACGGGCAATGGCGACAATCTCTGTTCGACGCAGTTCGGGCTGAGCAAGGGCAAGCCCGACGGCAACCACAACATGCACTTCTGGAGCTATCACAGCAACGTGGCGATGTTCTTATGGGCCGATGGGGCCGTGCGTAGTCTGAGCTACGACATCGACTTGACGACCTTCCAGGCGATGTCCACCCGGTCCGGCGACGAGAACATTCCGGCGATTTGGTATTAAACGCGGTAAGAATGTGACGCCGGTTCAACAAGGGGCGGCGAAACCGCAAGCGGGGGACTGTCCCCTTTGGCCGGAGGCACTGTGGAAGTGTCAAGCAGGCTCGCCCAGCAGCGCGCCCGCATAGCCGACGACACGCTGCATGTCGCCGCTGACCTCGGCACTGGTGGCGTAACCGACGAGTTGGAAGCCGCGCAGTCGATCCAACCCGCGCAGTGTTTCCAGCACCACCACCGCCGGCATCATGCCGCACATGCTGATGCGATTCTGATGCACCGTCGTCCACAATCGTTCGGCGTCGAGATGTTCCAGCGCATCGATGGCCAGGCGATCCAGGCGCCGCGTCTGCGCATCGTCGGCGAAATGGTTCATGTCGCTGGAAATAAGGAGCAGAGGCCGCTCGGGCAGCGCGCCGAGGACAGCGGCCAACTGTTGCCCAAAGCCGCGCAGGCCGGCCAGGTCGCCGGCGCCGATCGTGATTCCAACGATCCGCGTCTGCGGCGCGAGTCGGGCCAGCAGCGGCAGGTGAACCTCGATGGCGTGCTCTTGCCGATGCGGCACGGCATCTAGTTCCAACCCGGCGATGGCCGCTGCCAGACGCTCGGCCAGGAGGGGGTCGGAGGCCATTTCGCCGCCCGGGAACGACCACCGCTGGTACGGCGCGACGGCCCATGCCGCGCCGCCGGGATGATGCCTCGGGCAGAGCACAATTACTTGCTCGGGAATGGCAACGCGTTGCAGCACGGCGGCGGCCAACCGGCCCGAGTAGATCCAGCCGGCATGCGGCACCAGGGCCGCCGCCCAAGCTTGCGGCGCCGCAACGGACGGAGCAGCGAACAGTTCCTCGACCATCCGGCGCACTTCGTGCGGAGTGCCCGGATAGAACGCGCCCGCCACAGCCGGGGGCCGCACCTCGCCCCCGCCGCTTCCGGCCGAATGGCCGGCCATGCAGTCGGCCAACTGGCCGCGAATCGCGTAGCCCTCGAAACGGGTCAACGTTGCATCGTCGGACAGCCAGGCATCGCGCGGCAAGCCCGCTTTCAGGCAAACCTGTTCCAAGAAAGCCTTCGCGTCCAGGTGATAGTCGACGGCCACGCCGGGCAGCAAAAGTCCCCGGGCCGCGCCGCGGGCGATTTGCAGCCCATGCTTGCCGATCGTCACCTCCGCGATGCGATTTGGGCCGCGGGCGAGAATCGGCTCGGGCCCCCACAGCAACCAAACTTCCATGCTGAGCGAGGGAAGTTCCGCCGCGGAGATCGGCGGGAAACGCGGATCGTCCTTGGCCGCCCGCACCGCCGCCCGGTCCAGGGCTTCGCAGAGCGAGACCTCTTGGCCCAAGAAGCCGCAGCAGGAACGCAACTGCCCCTGGCGTTTCAGGCTGACGAACGTGCCATAGACGCGCAGGCCGGCCGCGTCGGCTAGAGCGGCGGCCATGGACCCTCCGCGCTCGGAGCGCACCGCCGCGATCACGCGCCGGCCGGCCGCTTGAAAAACCGCTTGTTCCTGTTGGCTCGAAAGCGCGGCTGGGAGGGGGACAGGTCCATGTTTTCGGCCATCGTCGCTTCGCACGTCCGCGCCTTCACGCCGAAAAATGGACCAGTCCCCGGCCGGCTTGTCGGTCGTGGCAACCGGCAACACGGCCGCAGCGGAAGGGGATGCCGGCGGGGCCGGGCGCTGGGACAATTCGGGCCGAATCAGCGGATCGATGCGAATCGCCATCCGCCGGCCGCCCCAGTTGCCCGGCGCATCGTCGAATCGTCCAGCCACCACCGTACCGCAATGCGTACAACGGCCTTGCCGGAGTTGATACTGACCCAGCAGATAACCCTCGCGGCCGACCACCGCTCGGCCGCAGCCGGGACAATACGTGGTCTGCCGTCGCGGATCCAACGTGTTGCCGGTGTAGACATACCGCAGGCCGGCCTGCCGGGCGATGTCGTGTGCCAACTCCAGTGTCTGCGGAGGCGTCGGTCCACGGTCATTCAACTGAAAGGCCGGATGGAAGGCCGTGAAGTGCAACGGCACGTCGAGTCCCAACTCGGCGGCGATCCACCGGCACATCCGGCCGATCTCGTCGGCCGAATCGTTCGCCTGCGGAATGATAAGGTTCGTGATCTCCAGCCAGGTTTGGCTTTCGCGGGCCAGCCAGCGCAGCGTGTCCAGCACCGGCTGCAAATGCCCGGCGGCGTACTTGCGGTAGAATTCCTCGTCAAAACCTTTCAGATCGACGTTGGCCGCGTCCATCTGCTCGAACAGCGGGCCGCGGGCCGCCGCGCTGATGTAGCCGGAGGTGACGGCAACCGTCTTGACGCCCGCGGCCCGGCAGGCGCGGGCCGTGTCGATGGCGTATTCTGCCCACACGATCGGATCATTGTAGGTGAAGGCCACGCTGCGGCAGCCGAGCCGGCGGGCGGCCTCAGCCACGGCTTCCGGGCTGGCCCACTCCGAGGCGGCCGCCACGTCCTGCGACCGCGTCGTCGTCCAGTTCTGGCAGAACTTGCAGCCCAGATTACAGCCGGCCGTGCCGAACGACAGCACCGCCGTGCCCGGATAGAATTGAAAGAGCGGCTTCTTCTCGATCGGATCGACACACAGGCCCGTGCTCCGGCCGTAGGTGGTGGAGATCATCTGCCCGTCGCGGTTTTGCCGGACGAAGCAGAACCCGCGATCGCCCGGGGCCAAGGAGCAGCCGCGCGGACACAATCGACAGAGCAGGCGGCGGCCGTCCTCCGCGTCCTGCCACCAGCCGCCGGCCTTCGTGCCGTCCGAGCCCGCTGCTGCCTCCGGTGGTAGGGTGACGATGCGCGACATTCAATTATTGAGCCTCAGAATAGTCATGCAACGAGGCCGACCAACGGGAGGCCGGTCTTGCGGGGAAAAAACGCGCCTGCCATTGCATTACTTTGCTGAACACCAATAGCATACCACATCGCGGCCATCGAAGATATCATGCACTTGAGGGCATTTGGGCTTCCCGCCCGGCGGCATCAGGCCTTCGCCGCTGCTTCCCGTGATCGTGGCGAAGGTATAGCCTTAGCCCGCTACCCGTTCGGACCGCGATGCTCCGGTATCGGCCAGCCGCTTCTCGGCCTGCTGAACTTGATGAATAATCCGGGTGAAGCGGTATCCCACAACGCCCTTGTCAATGCAAAGCGCGTCGAGGTCTTGTACGATCTGATGCGCGGAAGGCGAATCCAATACCGGATCGAGGAAGCAACGGCTTGTGAATGAGCGTGGTACAGGCGACCATGAGAGAATAGAATGAACTAGTGGTCTGTCCAACTTGAGTTTACGGGTGCCACGGTTGGCTTGTCCAACCGTGTTTCCAGCACTGCTGGGCAAGCCGGGCACCGACCGGAGGTTGGTCGTGGCACCCAACCGGTAATG
>JBEKZQ010000304.1:0-7806 GCA_049509675.1 Thermoguttaceae bacterium
GCGTTTTGACCCGCGTTTTGACCCGCGTTTTGACCCGCGTTTTGACCCGCGTTTTGACCCGCGTTTTGACCCGCGTTTTGACCCGCGTTTTGACCCGCGTTTTGACCCGCGTTTTGACCCGCCCGTTTTGACCCGGCTGACCCGTTTTGTCCCGTTTTGTCCGCTGACCCGTTTTGTCCGCTCCGTTAATCAGGATCTTGACCGTCACCACGTCGCGCGGGAGGCTCAGGAAGAGGGAAGATTCTCCAAGTCGTCAAGGTCTTTGTGGCGGCCGGCGGCCTGCTTCAATTTGCGCAGCCAGCGCAGGGAAACAAATCGCAGGTTGTCAAGCTCGATGCTGTCGGAAAAGACGTCGGCTACCGGCATATCCGGAAAGCCGGGGATGTAGTCGTATAGATCGAGAAAACCAAGATCCGTGGTCAGCATCATCAAGTGTTCGCCGCGCACGTAGGGCGGCGACACCGGGACGAGCCTTTCGTGGCCAGTGGCAGGGTCGCGCTGATCGCTGATCCAGCAGGCGTGGATGGATTCGAGGGCCTCCAGCAGGGCAGCCTCCGACGCCGGAGAGCGCTCAAAGATGAGATCGGCGTCCTCGGTGGTACGCACGTAACCGTGAAAGACGACGGCGTGTCCGCCAATGATGACAAATGGCACGCCGGCGCGAGCCAGAAGCTGAAAGACGTTCAGGGGATCTTCAGAATTCAACATGAGTGCTGCGCTGACGCAGGTTGCGCACCCAGTACTGCCGGTAGCCTTCGCGCGACGCGGCAAGCAGTTGCCTGGCCCGTCTCTGCAACGCGACGAAACGTTCCAACCGCTCGCGCGGCGTCAAACGGGCAGTGTCCTGCGACGGGCGACGATCTTCAGTCATAAGGTCCATATTCATTAAGATACCCGGCACGGCCATGACCTGCAACCCTGAGTCGTCACTTCCTGTCCGCTGCAAGAACCCCAATGAAGGCCTTTTGCGGTACCTGGACCTGGCCGACATGCTTCATCTTCGCATTGCCCTTCTTCTGCTTTTCATTGGAAACGCCTGCCAGGAAATCTTGCCGCACACCCATGCACTCCAGCCGTTGCGGCAGGCGGCAGAACAGCTATGATGGCAGAAAAGGAGTCCTATCATGCAGCGCAGCCATAGCGGCGGTTTCCATCTGGGGTTCGTATCGTTCTGCGCGGCGGTAACCGGCATCGGCGGATTCTTGTTCGGCTACGACACGGCGGTGATCAACGGGGCCAATACGTTCCTGCAACAACATTTTCAGTTGGACCCGGAAAAAGACTCGCTGCTGATCGGCCTGGCCACGGCCGCCGCGATCATCGGATGCGTGCCGGGGGCCATGTCGGCCGGCTTTCTCAGCGACCGCTTCGGCCGCCGCCGCATTCTGTTCCTCTGCGCGCTGCTGTACGCCGTCTCCGGCGTGCTGTCGGCCATTCCGCAGAACTTCGTGCAGTTCGTGCTGGCGCGCATGCTCAGCGGGGTGGCGATCGGCGTCTCCTCGATGATCTGTCCGGTCTACATCGCCGAGATTGCCCCGCCCGCTTGGCGCGGCCGGCTGGGAACGCTGTTCCAACTGGGCATCGTCATCGGCATCTTCATCACGCTTTTCGCCAACTTGACGATCCAGTCGCTGGGCGATCTGGACTGGAACCTGCGGCTGGGCTGGCGCTGGATGCTGGCCGCCGAGGCATTGCCGGCGCTCGGCTTCCTGCTATTGCTCTCGCGGATCCCCGAAAGTCCCAAGTGGCTGATCCAGGCTGGCCGCGAGGAGGAAGCGGCCAAAACGCTTCGCCGCATCGGCGGGTCGAGCTATGCCGAGGCCGAGGTGGCGGCGGTACGCGAGGTCCTGGCCGAGGAACAAGGCAGCTTCGGCGAGTTGTTCTCGGCCGCCTACCGCTTGCCGCTGGTGATTGCCCTGGTCTTGATGGCCGGCTCGCAACTGTGCGG
Source organism: Thermoguttaceae bacterium (assembly GCA_049509675.1). Lineage (GTDB taxonomy): Bacteria > Planctomycetota > Planctomycetia > Pirellulales > Thermoguttaceae > JBEKZQ01. Next base: position 1,949 of record JBEKZQ010000304.1, read on the forward strand.
CATCAACGCCATCATGTATTACTCCACGGATATCTTCAAGAACGCCACCGGCGACGCCCAGGCCGCCTTCCACTCGTCCTTCTGCATCGGATTGGTGAACCTGCTGGCCACGTTCGTCGCCATCCTGTTGGTCGACAAGGCCGGCCGAAAGCCATTGTTGCTCGTGGGCAATGCGGTCCAGGTCGCGGCCCTGGTCACCGTCGGCTTTCTCTTCGCCGTCAATCCGCACTCGCCGTGGCTGCTCTGGTTCGTCATTCTTTATACGGGGGCTTTCGCCACGGCGATGGGGCCGCTGCCCTGGGTCATCTGTGCCGAGATCTTCCCCGCCAAGCTCCGCGGCCGGGCCATGTCGATCGCCACCTTCACCATCTGGACGGCCTGCCTGTTGGTCGTGGAAACGGTCCCCATCTGCATGAAGAGCCCACAGGTCGGACCGCGGCTGACCTTCTGGATCTACGCAGCGGTTTCGGCCGTCACCTTCCTCCTCATCCTGGTGCTCCTGCCCGAAACCAAGGGCAAGTCGCTGGAAGAGATCGAGAAATCGTGGCGCAAGCATGACGAATTGGTGCTGGAGCGGACCACGGCGGAATAGAAGGTCAAAGCATGTCGCAATCCGGCCGAAACAGTAACGTGGCCCGACTGGCGTGCGCCGCCCTGATAGTGTGCGTCTCGGGCGGCGGCGATTGGCGGCAGTTCCGCGGCAACGACAATACGGCCGTGTCGAAGGAAACCGGGCTGCCCCGCACGTTCGATCTCGAAACCGGACGCAACGTGGCCTGGAAGGCCCCCCTGCCCGGCCGCGGGCCGTCCAGTCCCATCGTCGTCTCCGGCCGGGTGTTGGTGACCTCGTCCAGCGGCGCGCACCAGGACCGCTTGCACGTGTCGTGCTTCCACGCCGGCTCGGGCAAACTGCTGTGGCACCGCCAGTTCTGGGCCACCGGCCACACGACCGTCAATCCGTTCAGTGCCGTGGCCTGTCCCACCCCGGCCAGCGACGGCCGCCGCGTATTCGCCCTATACTCGTCCAACGATCTGGCCTGTTTCGATCTGGAGGGAAACCTGCAGTGGCTGCGGGGCCTGAGCTACGAAAGCCCCAGCACGCGCAACGACGCAGGCATGTCGAGTTCACCGTTGGTCGTGGGCCGGACGGTCGTCGTGCAACTGGAGAACCAGGGCCAATCGTTCGCCCTGGGCCTCGAGGCGGCCAGCGGCGCCACCCGTTGGCAAATCCCACGGGAACAGGCCGGCATCTGGTCGTCGCCCACCGTGCTGCGCGGCAGCGGGGCCGATCGCGACGTCGTGCTCATGCAAGGCCGTTCCGCCCTTTCCGCCCACGATCCGGAAACGGGCCGGACGTTGTGGACGCATCCGGCGGGCTGCGACACGATCGGTTCGGTCACTACCTGCGGCCAACGGATCTATCTGCCCGCCTATGGATTGCACGCCCTGCTCAGCGAGTCCTCGGGCCGCCGCGTGCAGGCGCTCTGGTATCAGCCGCGGCTGCGCCTGGATAATCCCAGCCCCGTGGCCGACGGCAATCGCGTGTACGTCGTCAAACCGCCCGGAATCCTGGCCGGCATTGACGCGGGCGACGGCCACGTCGCCTGGCAATTGCGGTTGCAGGGACCGTTCTGGGCCACTCCGATCCTCGCCGACGGGCATCTCTACGTGGTCAACTACGACGGGCTGGTGCAAGTGGTGCAACCGGGCCAGGAAGGGAAGCTGGTGGGCGGCGGACGGTTGGACGGCGGCATTCTCGCCACGCCGGCTGCGGCCGACGGCGCGTTGTACTTCCGCAACGACGCCACTCTATGGAAGATCGCCTTGCGCGCGGTACAATGATCCGCGACCATGATGACTGACTTTTTGGAAATCCGTCCCAGTGGAGCGGTACGCGGTTCGATCCGGCCGCCGGGCTCGAAGAGCATTACCAATCGGGCACTGGTCTGCGCGGCCTTGGCCCGGGGCGAATCGACGCTCACCGGCGTACTGGATTGTGACGACACGCGGGTGATGATCGATGGACTGCGGCAGTTGGGGCTCGTGATCGAACACGAGCCGGGGCGGCAGGCGATCCGGATGGTCGGCTGCGGCGGCCGGCCGCCGGCGGCGGGCGCCGAGTTGATGGTGGGAAACAGCGGCACGACGGTCCGCTTCCTGACGGCCCTGGTCACGCTGGGCCACGGCCGCTTCCGCCTGGACGGCACGCCGCGCATGCGCGAGCGACCGATCCAGGACCTGTTGCACGCGCTGGAACAATTGGGGGCCGCGGCCGTCAGCGCGCTCGGCAGCGGTTGTCCGCCGGTCGTGGTTCAGGCGGCCGGGCTGCCCGGCGGCCGAGCTACGGTGGCCGGCAACCTTTCCAGCCAGTTCCTCAGCGCGCTGTTGATGGCCGCCCCCTGCGCAGAACATCCGGTGGAACTGATTGTCCAGGGCCGGCTTGTGTCGCAACCCTACGTGGAGATGACGCTCCGCGTGATGGAGGCCTTTGGCATCGCCGTGCAACCATCGGCCGACGGACGGTTTCGCATCCCGGCCCCGAGCGCCTACCGCGGGGCCCGCTACGAGATTGAGCCCGACGCCTCCGCGGCCAGCTACTTCTTCGCGCTGGCGGCCATTACCGGCGGCCGGGTTACCGTGGAGGGCCTTTCACGCGATAGCATCCAGGGCGACGTGGCCTTCTGCGAGTGCCTGGCGCGGATGGGCTGCACGGTCCAGTACGGCCCGGACCAGATCACGGTCGCCGGCGGCCCCTTGCGCGGCATCGAGGCGGACATGAACGCGATCAGCGACACGGTGCAGACGCTGGCCGCGGTAGCCCTGTTTGCCCAGGGCCCCACGGCCATCCGCGGCGTGGCCCATATCCGGCACAAGGAGACCGATCGCATCGGCGCACTGGCGGCCGAGTTGCGCAAGCTGGGCGCCGACGTGCATGAGCGCAGCGACGGTCTGGAGATCACCGCCGGCCCATTGCACGGGGCGCGCTTGCAGACGTACGACGATCATCGCATGGCCATGAGTCTGGCGCTGGTTGGCCTGAGAGTGCCGGGCGTGATTATCTGCGACCCGGGCTGTACGGCCAAGACGTATCCCCGCTTCTTCGAGGACCTGGGACGGTTAACGGCGGGCTGAAGGCGGCGTGGCCTGATGATCTCGATGGACCGACAACGACTCCAGCAACTCGTTGGCGCGGCGCAGCAGCGCGCTGCCATGCTCGACTTGCACGCCTCGCACGCTATCGGGATCGGTGGCTACGAACTTGCCTTGGCAATGTCGGCATACCACCTTGCGACCCAAGTACTCGACCCGAACTTGCACGCCCCGCCCGCACGTCGGGCACTCTTGCAAAAAATACGTGTTGTTTGGCATTGCCACGCTCCCTGCTGTTGCCGGTCGCCAATTCCGTCAGCCCCAGCATTATCGTACATTTTCCGAAACTGTCAACTAGGGGTTTTCCCTAGCCTGGGGCGGGGGAAAAGAACAGGAGAACAGGTGAGCAGGTGAGCAGGTCAGACTGTTGAAGACGAGTTTGGCAACAACCGGCCGGCTGAGCAAATCGAGGGCAACCAAGAAACGACGCAAGCCCCTGGAAACCAAGGGCTTGTATCTTGTGCCCCCTAGGGGAGTGGCTCCCGCTTCCGCTCGGTGTTCAGTTCCGGCCCAACCTTGCGGCGTTTGTAGGTCACGCTGTAGTCTATTCTACCTTGCCGTCAGTGCCGCTGTCTGCCGGTTTGACGGTCGGCGGCCCGAGACGGTTCCAGCCCCCAACGGGCCAAAGGCCGCTCTTGCCTGGCGTGAGAAGCCATCGCGTGCCCGCCCCACCCCCCGCCATCGCTTCTGGCGGCCTCCTGGGGGCCAGGTCTCGCCGGTGCGGCCAGCCCCCGTCCGGCCCTTGACGACCGGCCCCGACGCGGATACCTTGTATTCGACGCAGCGAGAATCTTCGAGGATTAGGGACAGTACATGGAGACGACGTGATGCTGTGCGATGGGATACTCGGTATCGCTTTCGGCTATGTCGAGGCGGCGGTGGTCGTCTGCCTGTCGACGATCCTTGTTCCTTACTACTACAATCATCACCACCACTGAGCCACGAGCAACAACCAATCAACACCAAAAAGGATTCACCATGCGACACACGATCCTTAGCATCGTAGCGTTCCTTGTCCTAGTGCCCCCTTGTTTTGCAGCCGGCAAGCCGACGGCAGGCAAGGTCCGCATCACACAGCCCGTCCTATTCGGCACGCCCGAGTCGGACAAGATTCTGGCGAGCCTGCAAATCTTCCCGCCCGATAATCCCTGGAATACCGATGTTTCCCGCTGGCCACTACACCCCAATTCGCGGAACATTATCGCCAGCATCGGCCCCGGCAAACCGCTGCACCACAACAGCGACATGAACTGGGTCTTTGTTCCACCGAACCAAAAGCTGGTCCCCATCCGTATCGTGGCCTACCCAGGCGAATCCGACAAGGGGCCGTTCCCAATTCCCGACAACCTGCCTATCGAGGACTGGCCGGTTGGATACAAGGCGGACTTGGACGGCGTGCAACGCGACGTGCTGCATCGTGGCAACGACCGCCACGGCATCATCATCGACCCGACCCGTGGCCTGCTGGTGGAGTTCTACCAAGCCCTCAAGACGCCTGCCGGCTGGCAGTGTGCGCAAGCCTCGGTGTTCGACTTGAAATCGAACAAGCTACGGCCGGACGGCTGGACTTCGGCCGATGCCGCCGGCCTGCCGATCTTTCCCGGCACGGTACGATTCGACGAGTTGCAACGAGGCATGGTCGAACACGCCATTCGCGTCACCGTCCGACGCAGCCGCAAAGCCTGCGTCTACCCGGCCACCCACCACGCCGGCCACAGCAGCGATCCGAATTTGCCCCGCATGGGCGAACGCATCCGGCTACGGAAGGACTTTCCCACTGAGGGATTTCCGCCGCATGTCCAGGCCGTTTTGAAGGGCCTCAAGAAGTACGGGATGCTCGTTGCCGACAACGGCATGGATTGGTTCATTTCCGTCGCGCCCGATCCCCGCATCGCACAGATGAACACGGCCTTTGCCGCCGTCAAGGGCGCAGACTTTGAAGTCGTCATCGCCCCAAGGTAAACGATGCCCTCCAACACATTCGACACACGAGGAGAGACAACGATGCGAAAGGCGGCAATCGTTCTGACAGCGGCATTGTTGGCGGGTGGCGTAATCGCCGCTGACAGCCCCAAGGACGCAAAGCCAGGCAAACGCATCGCCGCTGTGGGCGTCCTGACGGATAACAAGGCGAATGTCACAATGATCTGGGTCGATGGCGAAGATGGCCCCACCAAGTTCGCGCTCGCGGAAGGATTCGACAAGAATACGTTCGGCTTCCCGCCCAAGGGCAAGGGCGTCTTCGTCCCCGACCGCGTGCGATTTAGCTATATCAAGGGCGATGACGGCAACAAGGTGCTCACAATGGAGAGAGCCAAGACGCCGCTGAAGGGGACGGTGACCGGCGAGGTCCAATTCAGTAACGATTTCTGGGTTGCGGTGAAACCCAGGTACGGGCCGCTGGATGGCTACGCGATCAGTGGGCCTTCCGGGAACATGGTGGCCAAGCTGAAGGCCCTGAAAAAGGGAGACAGGGTTACCCTCAAGTTCCACACCGATGTCGAGCGGCATCGAATCGAGACCCTTCAGGTGCTCCCGGCCAAGCCCGGCGGCGGGCCCCCAGCCACGAGAAACGAGCAGTTACAATAGTTTGACTGTATCCATTATTTCCGTTGATTGATCCTCAACGGCGGCAAGAGGTTACGCGATTTCCAATGGTATAGATAGGCGATTTCGTTCCGCTGTGAAATGCGGGTGTTCTTGCGTTT
>JBEKZQ010000305.1:0-7804 GCA_049509675.1 Thermoguttaceae bacterium
AAGCGTGGCTTCCTGAACCGTCTGCCTTTTCCAGCATCCCCTCACCCCGGCCCTCTCCCGGAGGGAGAGGGGGACTGCTGAAGTTCTCCGTCAACGCTGTGGCGGCGGTGGCGGAAACGAGCCTCGCGGCGACGGCGCGCCGCCGGGCGGCGGCGGCGGCGGCACGGCCGGTCCGCGGGCCGGCGGATGATGCTCGCCGCGCGATGGCCGGGCCGGAAGGACTTCTCCATAGCTCGGCTCCGACACCGTCGCCAGGATCTTCTCGATTATCTGCTCCGTGTCGATCCCCTCGGCATCGGCGTTGAAGTTGGTGAAAATGCGGTGCCGCAGCACCGGGTAAGCCATCGCCCGCACGTCCTCGGCCGCCACGGCGAAGCGGCCATGGATCAAGGCCCGGGCCTTGGCGCCCAGGATCATGTACTGGGCCGCGCGCGGGCCGGCGCCCCAGGCCAGCCAGCGCTTGACAAAGTCGGGGCTGGGCGGCTCCTTGGGACGCGTGGCCCGGGCCAGATCGACCGCGTAGTCCACCATGTGCTGGCTGGTGGGCACTTGGCGGACGAGTTGCTGGATCCACAGAATGTCCTGTCCTTGCAGCACCGGTTTCACTTCCGGCCGCGTGGTCCGCGTGGTGGCCATGACGATCTCGCGTTCCTCGTTCCGCGTGGGATAACCGATGTTGATGGAAAGCATGAAGCGGTCTAGTTGCGCCTCCGGCAGCGGATACGTGCCTTCCTGCTCGATCGGGTTCTGCGTGGCCATGACGAAGAACGGCTGCTCGATCTTGTAGGTATTGCCGGCCGCCGTGACCTCGTATTCCTGCATGGCCTGGAGCAGGGCCGCCTGGGTTTTCGGCGGGGTACGGTTGATCTCGTCGGCCAGCACGATATTGGCGAAGACCGGCCCGCGCACAAAGCGAAAATTCCGCCGCCCGGTCATGTCCTGATCGATGATTTCCGTGCCCGTAATGTCGCTGGGCATCAGGTCGGGCGTGAACTGGATGCGGCTGAAACGCATCGCCAGGGCTTGGGCCAGCGTCGACACGGTCAACGTCTTGGCCAGGCCCGGCACCCCGATGGTCAGGCAATGGCCGCGGGCGAAGGTGCAGATCAACATCTGCTCGATCATCTCTTCCTGGCCGATGATTACTTTGTGGACCTCGTGGACCAGGGCCTCGCGTGCCTGGGCGATGCGCCGCACCGCTTCTTCCGGGCTCATGGGGATAGTGCCTGCCGGCATGGTCGTGTTCCTTCCATTTTCGATCGTGTTCCTATACATTAGTGGATAGGGCGTAACGCGGCAAGCCGCGCTGGGCGTCTCCTTGCAGTGTGCCACTGGCTCCGCCAGTGCTTCGTGAACTTCGTGAAACGGCTGCACCCTCTTTCGATGTGCCAGTGCTAACTTCGATCCGCAGCACCAGGGAACGTTCAGGAAGACCAGAGCACTGGCAGAGCCAGTGGCACACAACCCTAGCCTCTCGTGTCCGTGCCGCCCCGCCGTGCTTCGGTTCTCTAGCCTTCGCCTTCTGCCTGGCCATCTTGCCCGGTGCGCCGCTGGGGGCCCAATCGTTCCGCCACGGCGGCGTGGAGTTCAATGCGGCGCGCTCCGTGGAAATCCCCGCCGGCAAGCCGTACACGGTCGTCGTCACTGAATTCCTGCACCACGGCGAAATCACGCCGCCGGGACACAACCTGCTCGTGGCGGCCCGCAACAACGAACTGGTTCCGCTGCGCCTGCTGCAACTGGGGCCGGGCGATTTCTGCCGCCTGGCCTTCCAAACGCTGCGCGGCCAATCGCAATACGAGATCGTCTATGGCGGACCGAGTCCCACCCAGCCGCTGCCCGCCTGGACCAATCGCGACGGACTGCTGCTGGAGACCCGGCACTACCAGGGCAGCCGGCTGGACAGCTTGGATGAGGTGCGAACGGCGTTTGCCGGGGCCGAGCCGTTCGGCGCCGATTACGTCGCGCAGGTCCACCACGGCTACAATCCGTTTGGGCCTCTGGCCGAACCATTCTTGAGCCATTACAGCGGCATTCTGAACGTGCCGGCGGCGGGGAGCTACGGCCTGATTACATCGAGCCAGGATTGCAGCTTCCTGCTGGTCGACGACAAGCTGGTCGTGGCGGCCCCGGGGCGGCACGGGCCGAGGTACAACGCCCATCCCGACTCGCGCGGCGACGCGCGGCTTGCGGCCGGCCCACACAAGTTCGACTACTATCACGCCGCCGCCGGCGACAGCGGCGTGATGTTCGCCGCCTGGGAGGTCAATCCCGAGGGGCCGAAGCCGCAACACCCGGCCGCCATTGCGAGTGAGGTTTTCCATAATTACGCCATCGGCCACCTGCCTGCCGGCCCCGCGACCCTGCGGACCGCAAGGCTCGTGCCCGACTTCCTGGTGAAGGTTGTCGATGAGTTGCCGCTGCCGGACGACCCCGCGCCGCTAGTGGCCGTGCTGCTGCGAGACAATTCGCCCAGGGCCCTGTCGCTGGAAGGGAAAATGCGCTGGGACTTCGGCGACGGCCAGGCGAGCGAGTTGCGGCAGGCAGATCATGTCTACCTGCACCCCGGGTTGTATACCGTGAAGCTGACCATGCAACACAACGGCCGGAGCGTGGAAATGGTCAACCGAGTCAGCATCGAGCGGCCGCCGCTCACCCAGGCCGACAAGCAGCACACGTTGGACGAATATCTGCGGGTCATCAAGGATTACGATCCGCGGACGTTGGATGCGGTTGCCCTGCGGCAATGGGTGCTGGCCTACGAGGCGAAGGCCGACGCGATCCAATCCCAGGCCGACACGAGTCGCACCAGTCGCGAGGCGGACGAGAAACGGATGTCCCAACGGCGCCGCGCCGCCGTCGAGGCCGAACTGTCGGCCGGGCAATCGGCGCCGGAGGCGGCGAAATTCCTTGCCGTGGCGGTCGCGGCCGTCCGCACCGCGCTGGGGTCCGATCAATTCGTCGCCAACGGCGATGACGATCTCATGGCGCTGGCGCGGCTGGCGGGCCCCATGGCCCGGGACCGCCTGGGCGATGCGGCGGCGGCCGTCCGCATCTGGCGCGGGGCCGGCCAACGGCTCAAGAACCCCGAGTTGCGGGCCGAGTGCGAAACGGAAATGGCCGACATCGCCATCAACGACATGGTCGATACGGCCCATGCCCGGCAACTACTGGAATCGGCCGGGCGCGGTTTGAAGCAGGCAGTGCATGGGCCGGCCGCCGCGCGACTGCGGCGCATTTGGGCCGACTTCTATGCGGCCACGGGCGATGGCGCGGCCGCCCGGCGGGCCTACGGCGAGGCCGAACAACCCCTCGGCCGCGCAGGCCCTTACGCGGAAACCACCGCCCGCCGCGGCGCGCACGGACGCTCCACGGAAGAGTTTCTCAAGATCGGCCAACTCGCTCGGGCCGTCGCGGAACTCCGCGCCTGGCAGCAGGAGTCGCCGGCCGACAAGCTCAATGGGTACTGGTCGCTGCTGTATGCCCGGTACTGGACCGAGCGCAAGCAGTACGCCCAGGCCATCGCCCAGGCCGAGCAGTTGCAGACGATCAACCCCGATTCGCCCTACGTCGATCAGTTGCTCGTGCTGGCGGCGGAGTGCGAAGCGGCGCGCGGCCGGAGAGATCGGGCCCTGGCCACGCTGCACGCCCTGCTGAAGGACTACCCCGGCAGCCCGTTGGTGTCTCAGGCACGGCAAACCATCGCCCGGTTGGAAGGGAGCAAGAAATGAAAGAGCGGCGACCATTGGCAATAACTGTCCTGTTCTCGAAAGTAGTCATCACGCTCCGCGTGATGAATTCCATCTCGCGGAGCGAGATGAGTACGATTGTTGCGACACTGATTGATTCGCCGATCCTAACCTTGTGCTCGATTGTCGCTTGCCTTGCCCTGACGGGCGGCCCGCGCGCCGAGGCCGGCACGCTGACCGTTGACTTGGGTCCGGCCCAGGGCATCGCGCTTGTCGGGGCGATCGATCGCTGGGGGCCGGACGGCAACCCCCGGCGGCCGGTCGATGCCAAAGCCAAGATCGACGCGCCCTATGTCTATGCGGCCGCCGCGCCCGGCGCCGAGCATCGCTGGACCTTCGAACACCTGCCCGCGGGAAAGTACGACCTGGTGCTTCTGACCCGAAACCGCGTGCGCATCGAGGGCTGGCAATTCGCGCCGGTCAACGAGTTCGATCCCTGGATCGCGGCCGAGACGGTTCCGGAGGATGACGCCCGCGATTTTATCCTGGATGACGTTTCGCGGTCGCAACATTACGAGAACCGGGTCGAGCCGCTGCACCTGGCCGGCGACAAGAAAGCGGTCCGCGTGCTGGTCATGCTTGTCCGCGATCGGCCCACCAGCTACGAGGCCGATTTTCCGGGCGCGGCCACGATCCGTCATGAGATCTGGCAATACTCCTGGAATTACGGCGGATGGCAGAAGGAGAAGCGGACGCGGGTTTTGGACCGCATCCTCTTGAAACGCGACGAGCTTCGCCAGTGGACCTGGCTGTGGGACGCGCGTCTGGGCGGCCTTGAGGTCGGCTCGCAACCGGTGACGCTCAAGTACCCATTCCCCGATGCCGCGGCCATGAAAACGGTAAAGGGCCTGCACGCAGATCAGTGAAACGGGGTGGGGCAAACTCGGCCAGGAACCGTCAGGTCTTCAGCGACACGCCTGTTACTGGTTGACCTGTCGCCATGCGTCCTGTAGATATGTTGCAAGCGACTTGTCAGATTGCCGGAGGCTTGCCATGCGACGCGCACTGCTTTGTTTGCTCGCGATCTTCTGCTTTTCCCATTGCCCTTGGTGCGCGGCTGCAAGCCGTGGGGCCGATCTTCACTACTGCGTGTCGTGGGTCGGCAACAGCTTTGGCGGCAAGACTGCCTGGGTGCAGCAGGACGTCGAGGGCCTGTGGGTGGAACCGGACGGCACGGTCTTTACCAACGTCCGCTGGGATGAGGCCGGCGGCAACGTCCAACAGTACCGCGACGGGCAACTGACCGCCATGGCCCGCCATACGCACGGCTGGGGATACGAGGGCGGCGAAGCGGTCGCCGCCAACTCCAAGTACCTGTTCATCGTGCAGAATGTCGACAACGAAGGCGGCGGACTCAAGGGCAGCTCCTGGCCGCCCAAGGGCTTTACCTGGTCGGGCATCTCCCGGCGGCATCGCAGCGACATCACCCGGGCCGCTCCTTTCCCCGGGGGACACGGCAAGGAGGGCGACGTGCTCCAGGGGGCCTTCCTGCCCGTAGCCGAATTCGCCGAGCACGGCCAGGGCCGCGTGCGCGGTCTGTGGGCGACCGAAACGGAACTGTTCGTCAGCAGCCCCTTCGACGGTACGATCAAGGTCTACGACACGCTGAGCATGCGACCGCTGCGCTCCTGGAACCTCCAGCGGCCGGACCGGCTGTGCATGGATCGTCGCGGGCAGGTGTGGGTCCTGCAAAGGCCGAGGGCCAATGAAACGTGGCAGGCCCTGCGTTTTACGCCCGCGGGCCAACTGTTGCCACAGAAGATCGTTTTTCCGGCCGCTGTCATTCCCACGGCGATGGCGGTTGACCCTGGGAGCCGACTGCTGGTTGCCGACGCGGGAGCGGACCAGCAAATCAAAATCTATGACGCCATCGACACGGCGCCGCGGCTGAAGGGAACCCTCGGCGCCAAGGGAGGCATCTTTGCCGGACCCGTGCCCGGCAAGTTCGGCGATCTGCGGTTCAACCGCCCGGCGGCCATCGGCGTCGATGACGACGGCAATGTCTGCGTCGCCTCAAGCGGTGCAACTGCCGGCGGCAGCACGGTTCTGGAATGCTACTCGCCCGCGGGCGAATGCCGCTGGCGGCGGTTGGGACTGGAGTTCATCGACCTGGCCGACATCGACCCGGCTTCCGAGCGCGACGTGTTCACCAAGGAAGAGCACTTTGCGATGGATTGGTCGAAGTCGGCCGGCCGGGAGTGGTCTTACCAGGGCTACACGGTCAATCCGCTCAAATATCCCGACGATCCGCGGTTGCACCTGCCGGCCACCCACGTTTGGCTGCGGCGGCTTGCCGGCCGGCCTTTCTTGTTTGTTTCCGACATGACCGGCGAGTTCTTGCACGTCTATCGCTTCAGCCCGCAGAGCGACGGCGAGACGGCCGTTCCCTGTGCCCTTCTGGCCAAGAGCCGTGTCGCCGGCAAGGACGGCTACCCCGCGCATCAGCCGGAGAAAGGGCAATGGCTGTGGCGCGACCGCAACGGCGACGGCAGGATGGACGCCGGCGAGTATCAGTCCGGCGGCAGAGACGCCCACGGCATCCCGGTTCCCGATGAACGGGGCAATATCTGGTATGCCGACGGCGAGCGGGTGTGTTGCCTGCCCGTACAAGGCGTCGATGAGCGTGGCGTGCCGATCTGGGACCTTGGCAAGATTCGCGCCACGCCGCGGCCGGCCGAACTCGACGAGGTGCGCCGCCTTCACTACCTGCCCGCCACCGACGTCATGCTTCTGGGCGGCAATCGGGGCGAGGACCGCAACCAGCATTGGAAGCCGATGGGCCCGGTGTTGACCTGCTACGATCACTGGAGCGCAGAGAAGCGGCGATTGCGCTGGCGCGTGGTGCTGCCTTACGAAAAGGGCTCGCAGGGCCACGAATCTGCCGAACCGATCTCCTTCGACGTGGCGGGCGACTATGTCTTCGTCGCCTATACCCGCGGCCTGAAAGCGGACGGACTCAAGTACGCCTGCGTGAAGGTGTTCACGCTGGCGGCGGGGGCGCCGGTGGGCAACCTCGTCGCTGAGAAAGAACTGGGCGAAATCGGACTCCTGGACATCGTGGATAGCGTCCGCGCGGTCCGGCGAGCCAACGGCCAGTACGTGGTCTTCCTGGAGGACGACGCGAAGGCGAAGGTCGTCATGTTCCGCTGGCAGCCATAAGCGAAAAGACCGATCGGATCACTCCGTACAAGCGGAACCGATCACGATCCGATCTTGACTGCGGACACTTTGACTTCGTTGTACTCCTTGCCGGCGCCATCTTTCCTGGTGACGGGCTTACCGGCCAGCGTAGCCGTCATTGTCTTGCCGTCTTTGCGTGCGTCAAACGCCGCTTTGAGGCTCTCGCTCGTCCCCCTCAATATCCAACGTCCGCCGTCGCTGTCGGTCAGCATCAAGCAGCAACCATGCACGACGCCTGCACAACCGCCGCAGCTTGATTTGCCGCTGACCGTCTTGGCGGCATCTGCGGCCATTACGCAGTTCCCCAAGCCCAAGACCACCACCATTGCCAGCATCAGCATCGACCATTTCATCCGGTTCATCGACATGCTCCTGATTTGCCTTCCCGTTTACCGAATCGGCGGCGACATCCACAGCCGCAGGTTTACGCCTTCGGAGATGCGGGAATTGGCTCCGATGAAATCGTAGCGCGAACGGTGCGGCAAGGCAACGGCTGCTCTTTTGCAAGAGGCGTCGTTTTCAACCCAGGCCGGCAGAGTTCGGCTCGTCGGCAGGTATTTTGCGAACCCCCAAGCGGCGTACGCGGTCCCGCTTCATTGAGGCGGGGTTCAGTATTTCTTGGCTGGCTGGGAAACCGGCTGGATTTCGATGGCGGGCTTGTCGAGTTCCAATACGACAATCGTATCAATCTCCTGTCGGTCGGATTTCGGCACGGCGATTTCGATGCCGGCGTCGCTCTGTTTCACGCTTGCTTGGCCGCCGGTGAGCACGCGGCTCGTGACGATCTTCGCGGGCAGCGGCGGGAGCGTGAGCGTCGCCTCCGGCCAGGCCGTGACATGGATATAGACCGTGTTGCCTTTGCGGGTCGAGGCGAC
>JBEKZQ010000306.1:0-8395 GCA_049509675.1 Thermoguttaceae bacterium
GGTTGGGTCCCCTGTTTGATGGTATTGGCCCACGCGCCGCTATGTTGGCCGAAGACGGCGGCCGCGAAAACGGCCGCCCCGCACGCAACTGCTACGATTCTCATGATCCACCTCCCCCCGGAATTGCCCGAGCCTGGCCCCGCCCCATATTATTCGACATTTCGGCGCAAATGGCAATTGCAAGCCGCGTGCCGAAGGCGGGCGTCTTAAGAAAAAGGATTCACCGCAGAGGACGCGGAGGAACGCAGAGGTTCGGAAAGCTGAAAATTGGGCGGACATGCCGTAGTCACAGTGACGGCAGTTTGGTGCGAAATAGAGACATGGCGGGGTGAAAAGCGGGAAGCACTGGCGGAGCCAGTGGCACGCAGCGGCAAGATCGAGCAATCTCAAATCTCAAATCTCGAATTTCAAGTTTCAAGTTTCAAATCTCAAATTCTTTTCGGGCTTTCGTCCTTTCGGGTTTTCGTGATTTTCCGATTGCCCTGCTGTCAAATCTCAAATCTCAAATTTCAGATCGCTTCCCCCTTCAGCCCTTGCCGCACGGCGTCGACGCACTCCTCCTTCTGCACCCGCCATTGGCGCAAGCTGTCGCGGTCGCGGATGGTGACGCTGCCGTCGGTCATGGTCTGGCCGTCCACCGTAATGCAGAACGGCGTGCCCACCTCGTCCTGGCGGCGGTAGCGGCGGCCCACCGCCCCCTTCTCGTCGTAGAACACGTTGAAATGCGGCTTCAAGGCTTTGTAGATCTCCTTGGCCACCTCGGGCATGCCGTCTTTCTTGACCAGCGGGAAGACGGCCGCCTTGATGGGGGCCAGCCGCGGGTGCAGCTTCAAGAACAGCCGCTTCGTCGGCTTGCCCTGATCGTCGGGCGCTTCGTCCTCGCGATAGGCCTCGCAGAGGAAGGCCAGCGTGGCCCGATCGGCGCCGGCCGAGGGCTCGATGACGTGCGGCAGGTAGCGCTGTTTGGTCAGGTCGTCGAAGTAGCTCAGGTCCTTGCCGCTGCCCCGGTGCAGCGGCTTGCCCTCGGCGTCGGTCTCGACCACGAGCCGATCACCCTGCCGCACCAGCTTGCCCTCGGCATGGCTGCGCAGGTCGAAATCGCCGCGATGGGCCACGCCTTCCAACTCGCCGAAATCGCCCTCGGCCAGGAAGGGGAAGCCGTATTCGATGTCGGCCGTGCCGCACGAGTAGTGGCTCAGTTCCTCGCGCGGATGCTCCCGCAGGCGCAGCCGCTCCGGCGGCAGGCCCAGCTCGGTGTACCAGCGGTAGCGGCGATCGCGCCAATACTGATACCAGGCCGCCGAGGTGTCGGGATGGCAGAAGAACTCGATCTCCATCTGCTCGAATTCGCGCGAGCGGAAGGTAAAATTCCGCGGCGTGATCTCGTTGCGGAAACTCTTGCCGATCTGGGCGATGCCGAAGGGGATCTTGACCCGGGTGCTGTCCAGCACGTTCTTGAAGTTGACAAAGATGCCCTGCGCGGTCTCGGGCCGCAGGAAGGCCGCGTCTTCCTCGCCGCCCAGGGCCCCGATGATCGTCTTGAACATCAGGTTGAACTCGCGCGGTTGGGTGAGCGTACCCAGCGTCTTGGCGTCCGGGCCCAGCACCTTGGCCAGGTCGTCTACGCTGGTGAGCGAGACCAGCGGGCGGTCCCAATCGAGTTGCTCGGCATCCTTGGCCCGCAGATTGAAGAATTTCAGGGCCCGCTGCAGGGTCTCTTCGCGGGCCGCCTCGCCGTTGGCCTCCGTGGCCACGAAGATCCGCTGGCCTTTGCCCTCGACCCAGCGGCCCTGCACCTGGTCGTAGCGGTAGCGGCGTTTCGACTCGCGGCAGTCGACCATGAAGTCGTGGAACAGATCGTAATGGCCGGAGCACTTCCACACCTGGGGGTGCATGATGATCGCGCAGTCCAGGCCGGTCATCTCGTAGGCGGAAGGGGCGCCGGGCACGACGTCCAACTCGCTGTGGGCGGTCAGCATGTCGTGCCACCAGGCCTCGCGGACGTTCCGTTTCAGCTCGACGCCCATGGGGCCGTAGTCCCAGAAGCCTTGCAGTCCGCCGTAAATCTCGCTCGACTGAAACAAGAATCCGCGCCGTTTACACAAGGCAACCAGGTCATCCATTTGCATGGCAATCGCTGCTCCGCAGTAGGGATCTATACGGGAAGAGGCACATTAAATCTAATGAAGCCAAGGGGAAGCGGCTAGGGGGGCGCGGGCGCGGTAACGGATTTCGGCACTAGGCGGCGGGCCCTGAAATGTAGGGTGGGACGAGGTACGAGTCCCACCATGAGAGAGGCTGAATTCCAGGTGGTGGGACTCGTACCACGTCCCACCCTACGGGGAATCAACTCCCGTCACTTGTCCCCATCTTCCGTTGGCCGCCTCCGACTCCTAAAATGGGTTCTCATGCACCGCTCACTGGCCGATTTTCTGGACGAGTTGGGCCACGCCGGGGAATTGGTCCGGGTGGAGGCCGAGGTCGATCCGTGCCTGGAGGCCGCCGAGATTACCGCGCGCGTGGCACGCAGCGGCGGCCCGGCCCTGCTGTTCACCAATCTCAAAGGGTGCCACGCTCCGCTGCTCACCAATCTGCTGGGCACGGAGGCTCGCATTTGCCGGGCGTTGGGCGTGGACTCGTTGGCCGAGGCGGCGGACCGCGCCGGCCGGCTCGCGGCCGCTTCGGCCGCCGACGGATGGTTCCAGCGTTGGCGGGCCGGCAGTCAGCCGACGGCCTTGGCACAGGTCCTGCCCCGGCAGGTGAAATCGGCCGCCTGCCAGCAGATCGTCCGCTTGGGGAGCGACGTGGACCTGGGCCAGTTGCCGCTGGTGCAGTCGGCCCCGGGCGAAGCGGGCCGCGTGGTCACGGCGGGGGTCACGGTCACGGCCGAGCCCGATTCGCACCGGCCGATCGCCGGCCGTTTCGACTTGCAACTGCTGGCGCGCGATCGCCTGGCCGTCTGCTGGGCGGCCCATGACGAGCCGGCCCGGCTGCTGGTGCAGTGCCGGCAGCGGGGGGAAAAACTGCCGGTGGCGGTCATGTTGGGCGGCGATCCGGCGGTGCTCCTGGCCGCTTCGGCCCGGCTTTCGCCCGCCGTAGACTGCCTGGCACTGGCCGGCCTGCTGCGCGATAAGCCGCTGGATGCGGTCGCCTGCCGCACGGTCGATCTGAGCGTGGCGGCCGAATCGGATATCGTGATCGAGGGCTACGTGAACCCGGCGGAGCCGCCGGTCGAGGCCGGCCCGCGCTCGGCCCCGCTGGGCCGATACACCCTGCCCTGCACGGCCCCCATCCTGCATGTCACGGCCCTGACGCATCGGGCCAATCCGATCTATCCGGCGATGGTCCACCTGGCAATGCCCGGCGAGGCGAGCCAGGTGGATGCCGCCCTGACCCGCATCGTGTTGCCGCTGGCGAAATCGGCCATCCCGGAACTGCTGGATTACGACCTGCCGCAACTGGCCGCCGCCCGGCTGTGGGCCGTGCTGTCGATCGACAAGACCTATGCGGGCCAGGCCCGGCGGGTGGCATCGACGGCCTGGGGCATGCCGCAATTCATGTTGGCCAAGATGCTGATCGTAGTGGATCGGGGCGTCGACGTGCGGGAGCCCGGGCAGGTCCAGCGGGCGGTGGCGGCGAACGTCCATCCCGGCCGGGACGTTTTTTTTCAGGCCGGCCCGCCCGACCCGCTCGATCCGGCGGCCTTGCCCGGTACGCTGGGCCAGCGGATGGCGATCGATGCGACGGAAAAACTGCCGCAAGAACACGCCGGACCGTGGCCGGCCGCAGCCGAGATGAGCCCGGCCGTGCGGCAACTGGTCAGCGACCGCTGGCCGCAGTACGGCCTGGGGCCGGAGCCGCCCCCAAGGACTTTAGCCACGGATGCACCCGGAAAGAACACGGATATTTAGTTATTGGACAGCCATTTCCCCACCCTCTCTCCGTGTTGATCCGTGTTTCATCCGTGGCCCCAATTCCCCTTCGTTCGCTTCGCTATGACGTTCGACAAATCCTCAGCCCGGGTGCGGGAAATGTTCGCCGCGATTGCCCCGCGGTACGATCTCTTGAACCGGCTCCTGTCGCTGGGGATCGACCGCGCCTGGCGCCGCCGCGCCGTGCAGGTGGTGCCGCCCGGCGACCCGACGGCCCCCATTTTGGACGTGTGTACGGGCACGGCCGACCTGGCGCTGGCCTACTGGCGGGCAAGTCCCCGGGGCGTGCGGATCATCGGCACCGATTTCTGCCGGCCCATGCTGGCGATCGGCCAGCGGAAGTGTCGCCGCACGGGGGCCGCCTCGCGGATCACGCTCCTGGAAGCCGACACAGCCCAATTACCCTTCCCGGACGATGTCTTTCAGATCGTGTGCGTGGCATTCGGGCTGCGGAACGTGAGCGACGCCGACCGCGGGCTGCGCGAGATGGTCAGGGTATGCCGGCCGGGGGGACAGGTGGCGGTGCTGGAATTCTCCACGCCCACGCTCTGGCCGCTGGGCACGCTGTACGGCTGGTATTTCCACCGCGTGTTGCCCCGCATCGGGCAAGCGCTGGCGAGGAACCGCCAGGGAGCTTACAATTATCTTCCAGCCAGCGTGGGCCGCTTTCCGCAGGCCGGCGCGCTCGTGGAGCGGATGCGCCAGGCCGGTCTGTCGCAGGCGGAGCACCACCGGCTGACAGGCGGTGTTTGCATGTTGTACGTGGGAAGGAAATCTGAAATTTGAAATCTCAAATCTGAGATCGCTTGCCATGAAGCGGAATATCGTCGTTGCCATCACCGGCGCCAGCGGCGTGGCCTATGCCGTGCGGCTGTTGGAAGTCCTCTCGGCCGCCGGCTGCGACCTGCACCTGATCATCAGCCCGGCCGCCCAGGCCGTGTTCAAGCAGGAACTCGACCTGACGATCGACCTGGAGAACTTCGATCCGGGGATGCTGATGTTGGACGTGGGCTCCAGCCTGCGGGATCGCAAACTGCAGGCGATCCGCGCGCTGGCCGGCATTTCCAGCGAGAAGAGCAACGTGCTGGCGGTCAGCTCCGGCGAAGACGGCAAACTGCACTATTATCATTACCGCGACTACCTGGCCGCCGTGGCCAGCGGTTCCTTCCTCACGCACGGCATGGTCATCTGCCCTTGCTCCAGCGGCACGCTCAGCGCGATCGTCCACGGCACCAGCGCCAACCTGATCCACCGGGCGGCGGAGGTCCACTTGAAGGAGCGGCGGAAACTGATCCTCGTGCCGCGGGAGACGCCGCTGTCGATCACCCTGTTGGACAACATGAAGCGGGCCGCCGAGGCCGGCGCCATCATGATTCCCGCCATGCCCGGCTTCTACCCCGGAGTGAAGTCGATCCGCGACCTGATCGATTTCGTGGTGGGCCGCATCTGCGACCAACTGGCGATCGAGAATTCGCTCATCGAACGCTGGGGAAGTCGCAAGGACTTAACTTTCTCTTCACCCGGATTATTCATAAACTGTAGGGTGGCGTCGAGCAAACCGTCGTTCTGGTGGGTCTTCGGTCGCTTGCCGCCCTACTCTCGACTCTAGACCCTCGGCTCTCGACTCTAGGTCGGTTTGCGAGACCCACCATAGGCTTGCGCGACCTCGACCCACCCTACGCGAATAATCCTTCATGCTTGCACGCCTCCGCCAGTACCTGGAACTGATCCGCTTCAGCCACACGCTGTTCGCGTTGCCGTTTGCGCTGTTGGCGGCGGCGATGGCCTGGGCGGCCAACGCCCGCGATACGCCGCCGCGGCCCTTCCTCGCGTGGGACGCCCTGGGCATCGTGGTGTGCATGGTGATGGCCCGCAGCGCCGCCATGGCCTTCAATCGCCTGGTCGATCGGCGGCTGGACGCGTTGAATCCGCGCACGCAGGCGCGGCACCTGCCCCGCGGCGTGCTGGGCGTGGGCTCGGTGGCGGTCTTTACGCTTCTCTGTGCCCTGGGATTCGTGGCCGGCACGCTCTTGTTCTTGCCGCAGAATTGGATTCCGCTGGCGGCCGCGGCGCCGGTGCTGGCCTTCCTGTTCGGCTACAGTTTCGCCAAGCGGTTCACGCTGCTTTCGCACTGGTGGCTGGGGGCCGCCTTGGCCCTGGCGCCGTTGGCGGCGTGGGTGGCGCTGCGCGCGGAAAACTTCGCACCGCCGCTGTTGCTGGCCGCCGCCGTGACGCTATGGGTGGCCGGTTTCGACATCATTTACGCCTGCCAGGATTTCGATTTCGACCGGCAAATGCGGCTCCACAGCGTGCCCGCCCGGCTCGGCATCGCCCGGGCCCTGCGGCTGGCGGCACTTTGCCACCTGGGTATGATCGCCGTGCTGGCCGCGCTGCCTTTGTGCTATCCCTTTGGCCGGGTGTACCTGGCCGGCGTGGCGGCGGTCGCCTTGCTGCTGGGCTATGAACATTGGCTCGTGCGGCCCGACGACCTCACGCGCGTCAATCGGGCCTTCTTCCACATGAACGCCGTGGTCAGCCTGGGCCTGCTGACAGTCGGCGTAGCGGACCTCTTGTTATAGGACTCGGGAAAGAATACGTTGGGGACTGTCGCAATTTTCGCGTAGCGAAAATGGGACTGTCCCCCTCACAAACCCAAGTTGTCCTTCCCAAGTCCTCGCAATGCTGGACCAGATTCGCGACAAGATCGAAAGCGGCGGACGCCTCTCGGCAGCCGAGGGCCAATGGCTTTTCGCGCCCCAGGTCGATCTGCACCTGGTCGGTCAATGGGCCGATCAGGCGCGACGGCGGAAAAGCGGCAACGTGGTGTACTACAACATCAATGCGCACTTGAACCCGACCAACGTGTGCATCTACCGCTGTCCGCTGTGCGCGTACAGTTGCGACCCCGGCGACGCGCGTGCCTATGTCATGGACGACGAGCAAATCCTCCGGCGGGGACAAGAGGCGGTCGACGCCGGCTGCACCGAGTTGCACGTGGTCGGCGGGGTACATCCGACCCAACCATTCTCCTGGTACCACGACATGATCGCCCGGCTGCACGCGGCCTTTCCGCGGCTGCACCTGAAGGCCTTTTCGGCCGTGGAGATCGCCTGGTTCGCCGAGCTTTCCGGCCGCGGCGTGCCGGCCGTGCTGGAAGAACTGCTGGCCGCCGGCCTGGGCAGCTTGCCGGGCGGCGGGGCCGAGATCTTTGCAGCCGAGGTGCGCCGCCAGGTCTGTCCCGGCAAGGCCGACGCCGAGACGTGGCTGGCCGTTCATCGCGCGGCCCATCGGCTGGGCCTGCGTTCCAATGCCACGATGCTCTACGGCCACGTGGAAACGCCCCAGCAGCGGGTGGAGCATCTCCTGCGGCTTCGCGAGCTGCAGGACGACACTGGCGGCTTTCAGGCATTCGTGCCCCTGTCGTTCCATCCGGAGAACACGCAACTGGCCCACCTGCCCAAGCCGCTGGGCCTCATGGATCTGCGTACCGTGGCCGTCAGCCGCCTGATGTTGGACAATTTCGACCACGTGAAGGCCTATTGGATATCGCTGGGCATCGGGACCGCGCAAGTGGCGTTGGCCTACGGCGCCGACGATTTGGACGGCACGGTCCGCCACGAACGGATTTATCACGACGCCGGATCGCAGGCCCCGCAGATTTTGAGCGTCCAACAGATTCGGCGGCTGATTATCGAGGCCGGCCGCGAGCCGGTCGAGCGAGATTCCCTCTATCGCCCGGTGATGGAAAAACTGAAAACTGAAAACTGAAAACTGAAAACTGAAAACTGAAAACTGAAAACTGAAAACTGAAAACTGAAAACTGAAAACTGAAAACTGAAAACTGAAAACTGAAAACTGAAAACTGAGCCGCGGGTCCTATCGGTCTATGAAGTGACGGCCGCGATCAAGGACCTGCTGGAGACGGCCTTTCCGCTGGTTTGGGTCGCGGGCGAAATCTCCAACTTCGCCCGGCCGCAGTCCGGCCATTGCTACCTGACGCTCAAGGACGATCGGGCCCAACTGCGTGCGGTCTTGTGGCGGCAGGCGGCCGCCCGCGTGCGTTTCGACCTCAGCGACGGCATGGAGGTGATCTGCCGCGGGCACCTCGATTTGTACGCGGCCCGGGGAACCTATCAACTGGTGATCGAGCACGTCGAGCCCCGGGGGATCGGGGCCCTGGAGTTGGCGCTGCGGCAACTGCGGGAGAAGCTGGCCGCCGAGGGGCTTTTCGAGCGGGGCCGGAAGCGGCCGCTGCCCCGCTTCATCCGCCGCGTGGTCGTGGTCACCAGCCCGAGCGGGGCGGCCATCCGCGATTTTCTCCAGGTGCTCGGCCGCCGCTGGCGCGGAGCCGACGTGCTGGTGATTCCCACGCGGGTGCAGGGCGCGGGGGCCGGCGCGGAAATCGCCGCCGCCATCCAGACCGCCAACCGCCTGCCCCTGGCCATCGACTGCCTGGTGGTCAC
>JBEKZQ010000307.1:0-15383 GCA_049509675.1 Thermoguttaceae bacterium
ATGGAGGCGAAATTGGTCGTAATCATCGGCAAGACCGCCAAACGTGCGGTCCCGTTGCAACTGCCCACCGTCATCGGCCGCAGCAGCGAGGCCGATCTGACCGTCGGTCATCCCGTGGTAAGCCGGCGGCATTGCGAGATCTTTGCACGCGGCGACATACTGATGGTTCGCGACCTGGGATCGCTCAACGGGACCACCGTCGGCGGTCGGCGCGTCGAGCACGCGCCCCTGCCGCCCGACGGCGAGTTCATGATCGGCACATTGCGGTTCCGGGTGGAGTACTCGTACACGGGCGATCTGAACAAGTTGCCGCCGATCAAGTATGCCGCGGGCGAGGACGAAGCGGAGCCGGTCGCGGAAACTGCGGAATTTCAGCCGCTGCCGCCTGCGAAGATGTCGGCCCACAAGCCGGCGAAATCGCCGCCGCCGCAACGAGCTCCGGTCTTCGATTCGGGCGACAGTTCCGATAGCCACGAAGAACTTCCCGATTTTCTGAGGTGGTCGCCGCAGGAGGAGGAGGAACAACGAGCGGTTGCCCGGCCGGCGGAACTGCCGACGCAGAGTACGCCGGAAGGGGAAGATCCGCGTTTCGTGGAGCGCCGGCAGGGGTTGTCCCCGCCGTCGATGGAAGAACCGTTGCTTGATGAGTCGTTCTGGCCGGACATCGATGCATTTCTCGATCACGCGGCCTCCGAAGGGCCCGCGTTTCACGAGGCGCCGATGGCCGCCGAACCATTGCCGGCCGCATCGATCGAGCCGGCGGCGGCCGAGGAGCCCGAAGTGGCTGAAGAGCTTTTGGCCCCGGCGGCGGAAGCGGACTTGCCGCCTCCACTGACGCCGATTGCTTTGCTGCCGGAAACGGTCGACCTGCCGCCGAGTGTCACTGGCTCTGCCAGTGTGCCGGCCGACGTCGTTGCGGAGCCGGTCAAGCGACTTCCGCCCAAACGGATTCCGAGCAAGGCGTTGCCGCCGCGCCGGCGTCCGCCGGTGGATCGTTCCGCCGCGTCAGACGATCCCGCGAAGCGGAAAGAACCGGGAGTACAGAACGAGCCAAGAGAGCCACCGCCGCAGAAGGATCTCGATGGTTTTTTGGGCGGCTTGGACTAGCGGTCTGTCCAACTTGTGTTTACGGGTGCCACGGTTGGCTTGTCCAACCGTGTTTCCAGCACTGCCGGGCAAGCCGGGCACCGACCGGAGGTTGGTCGTGGCACCCAACCGGTAATGTCGAAATGGACAGACCACTAGCGGCTCCGCATGGCCATCTTACTCAGGTCTTGCACCGTTTGGGACGAATCGGGAGAATACATTCGGTCCCTCGTTGGTAAAGGTCCAAACTGCTGCCCCGAATGGTGATGCGACAACGCTCTTGTATCTTGGCCATTCTGGCGCTAGCCGGTTCGATTTCGCGGGGGACCGCCGCGCCGGCGGCAATTGCGTCCCCCTCCGCCGGGCCCGAGTTTGCCGATGTCGTCGCGGTGACGGAAGACGCTCCATGGATCATGGCCGTGGCCGCTCCCGTGGTCGCGAAACTGGGCCCCCTGGGCCGCTTTCCGTTGCTGATCGCCATCTCCAACCCCCCCGCGCACGAGGCCGATTGGTTGGTGACGGCTGCCAGAACCCGCCGGGCGGTCATGCTTGCCGCCGACGGGGAGCCCAAACTGGCCGCCTCCTGGGCAAGAGTGCCGGTCGAGGTGCTATCGCTTGGCTCAAATCCCAGCGACGCAAGCCTGTTGGTCGCCAAGCGGTTCTGGAAGCACTGCGAGCGGGTTGTTCTGGCTGTGGCGGACGATCCCGAGGCGCTCATTCTGGGCTCCGCCTTGGCTGCCAATTTGTCGGTGCCGCTGCTGATTCGTCAGCGGACCGATAGCCAGGCGGCCGTTGCTCAGGCGTTGGGCAAGCTGCACGCGGAACGGGTCCTGCTGGCCGTGACAGATCCCGAAATGGCGCCGCACTGGGCCGCCGGCCCGCGCTACGCCCTGGACGTGCTCGGGCCGCGCGATCTCGAGCGCCGCCTGATTGAAGCGTGGGGGGCGAGAAATGTCCGCAATATCATCTTGGCACGCCTGCCCGACGAGCGCAGCGGCGTGGGCGCCACGGCCTGGCTGGCGCCCTATATGAGCCTGACCCGGCGAGCGCCGATCGTATTGTCGCATTCGGCCAGCGCGGCCGTGGCCGAGACCGACATCGCGGATCTTGTCGGCCGTGCCGGTTTGCAGCCGCGGACCGTGACCGTGCTGGCCGATTACGGCTCGCTGGGGCAGAACGTGGTGGACATCGAGGCCGAGGAGTCGCTGGTCAACCAGGCCCCGGCCGGCGCAGCGGCGGCCACCAGCGCCGACCTGGCGCGGGCGCACGAGAAATACAAGGTCCGCACCGAGCCCTGCGTGCCCACCGATTTGGCGAACGTGGCCGCCGTCGGCGTGGGGCGGATCCCGCTGGAATCGCTCGCAGACGCCTCGGTGTTGTTCTGCCGCGGCCTGCTGCGGGAGCGGCGGCTGGCCACTCGGCCCGCGCGGTTGTTGATGGTGGCGAATTCGAGCATCGTTCGCCGGCCGTTGCCGCTGTGCGAAACGATCAGCCGGGTGACGGCCGAGGAATTCAAGAATCTGGGCATTGCGGTAGACGAATTCTACGGCAAGTTGGCCGATAGTCCGGAGGTCCTGGCCGCCGCCAGGAACGCCACGTGGATCATTTACGAAGGCCATGTCTCCTATCAGGACCTGTTCGACGTCCCGTCGCCCAGCCGGGCCTCTTCCGAGGGCTATTTCGAGGAGGAGTTAGAGAGTCTGGGTGAGAATTCCCGGCCGGCGGGAAAGGAGGCGGCGGGCCTTGCTGCGCCGCCGGCGGGTGGCGCCGGCGCGCCGCCGCGAACCGTGGTGGCCGAAGGCGGCAACCGCTTGCAGGGGCCGCTCGAGGGACTGCCCGTGGTGGTCCTGCAAAGTTGCGATTCCCTGGACGAGCCGGTGCTATGGCGGATCGACGAGTTGGGCGGCGTCGCGGTGATCGGCAGCGTCACGCCGATTCATAGCGGTTCGGGCAGTGCCCTGGTCCATGCCTTGGCCGATGCCGCGCTGTATCGCGGCGACACGCTGGGTGAAGCGCTCCGCGATGCGCAAAATTATCTGTTCTGCCTGGAAGACCTCAAGGTCCGCCTGGGCATGCACGAACAAGCCAAGACGCGGCGGGTGGCGTTAAGTTTCCGCCTCTGGGGCGATCCGGAAATTCAAGTCCTGCCCGGGCCGCGGCGGCAACCACAGCACGACCCGGTCGCGGCCCAATGGACCGCCCCCGGCGAATTGACCGTGCAGGTGCCCGCCGAGCGGCTTCCCGAGGCGCGCAGCAGCAAGTACTATGCGCAGATGTTTCCGGACACGCAGGCGGCCTCGATGGTGAAGCAACGGGAGGGCGAGTCGTTGCGCCGGGTAACGCCCGTCTATTTCTTCCGCGTAAGCTTGCCATCGAATGCCGAGGGGGCGTCCGCCGCCGACTGGCAGCCGGCGGGGAGTGCGGCGAAGCGGACGGCCGTCCGCCTCGACGTGCGGGGGCGTTGTCTGTATGTCGTTCATTTCCCGGACACGGAGAAAGCAGGCGGAACGATCGTGCTCCGCCTGCGGAGGGCCGAGCCGTGAGTCCCAGGCGTGCCACGGCCCCGGTAGTGATCGCCCTGGTGGTGATCGGCACGGCGTGTATCTCCATCCGCGCCAATTTGCGGCACCGCACGGAGCTGATGCCGGGCGACAGCCTCTGGCGGCTGACGTACTCGGTCAGCTTTCACGCCCGAAAGGCGGGCGCCAAGTTGCGGACCTCGTTGCCCCAGGACACGCGGCACTTGCACGTCTTTCAGCAGGAGGAGAAGACCCCGCAGGTGACTAGTGAACGGGTTCATCCGTCGCGAAGCGACGCGGGCCACGACTTGGTCGTGACGACCCCTCATGCCGGGCAGTTCAATTTCACCTTGCAGTACGACATCCAGGAAAGCCCGCGCCCCAGTTGGCGCTCGCTGCGGCCGACCGCCAATATCACCGCCAAGGAACGGCAGGAGTATCTGCGCGCGGACAACCAGAAGGGGCTCCAGGTCAACGAGCCGGTGGTGCTCCAGACGCTGGAGCGGCTTTCCGGCACGCAGGGCAGCAAGGCGGAACTGGTGGAGCGGCTGTTCGAGTACTGCGTGGCCGATATCGGACTGGGCGCAAAGGATGCTCCGCAGGACGCTGCCGGCGCGCTGGGCCGCGGAGTGGCCACTCCGCTGGGCCGCGCCCGGGCCATGATCGCCCTGTGCCGCGCCAGCAAGATCCCCGCCCGCCTGGTGACCGGATTCAAGATCGAACGCGAGCCCAACTTGCAGCCGCAGGTGTGGGTCGAGGCCCTGGTCAACGGCCAATGGGAGCCCTACGACCCGGAAAGCGGTTTCGGCCGCGACTTGCCCACCAATTTCCTCCCCATCCGCCGCGACAGTGCCGACGTCGTACACGCCAATACGGCCTCGGGCATCACCGAACTGGCAGCCAGGTTCTCCATCGTTCCCTACCCACTGTTGCCGAATTCGGGGGCCGTCGACCTGGCGCGGCGCAACCCACTGGATATCCTCAACCTGACGCGCTTGCCGGCGCAGATGCACGACGTGCTGACGCTGCTGCTCTTATTGCCTCTGGGCGCGCTGCTGACGGCGTTCGTCCGCACGATCGTTGGTATCCGCACCTTCGGCACGTTCACTCCCACGCTCTTGGCCTTGGCGTTCATCTTCAACGACCGGCAGACGGGAATTATCGTCTTTATCACCGTGATGATTGTCGGGCTGAGCAGCCGGAGCCTGCTGGATCGCCTGAGACTTCTGTTGGTTCCCCGACTGAGCATCATTCTTACCTTGGTCGTGTTATGTATGGTGTTCGCGGTTTCCGTGCTGGATTATTTCGAGAAAACGCCCGCCGCCCAGGCCGTCCTGTTGCCGATGGTCATCCTGACCATGACCGTGGAGCGTTTCTATATCACCAGCGAAGAGGACAGCCTGCGGTTCGCGCTGCAACTGCTCGTGGCCACGATCGGCATGGCGTTCTGCATCTATTTGGTCTTGCAATTGAAGGAGGTAGGGCACAGAATCTTGGAGTACCCGGAGATTCACGTCTTCACGGTTGCCTTACTGGTCCTGATCGGCCGCTACACCGGCTATCGTTGGACGGAACTATGGCGGTTCCGAGACGTGAAGTGAGCAAGAGCAACAATAACAATGAAGGTTACCGACGTTCAGCGAAGAAGTGCGGAGAGTTTTCAGTTTTCATTGTTCAGCGTTCAGCAGGACATTGGAACATTCGCACTGAAAACTGAAAACTGAACACTGAAAACTCCTATGCGCCGCCCCTGGGCTTGGCCCTACGAACTGCGAAGACACGGCATCCTGGGCATCAACCGCCGCAACGGCGAGTATGTGCTGCCGGGGAATCCGCGCGAGTACTATCCACGCGTGGACGACAAGCAGATTACCAAGCAGATCTGCCACGCCCGGCAGATACCCGTGCCCGACACGTACGCCCTGATTCAGCGGCATGGCGACATTCCCAAGTTCCTCGACCTGATCGGACGCCGGCCGGACTTCGTGATCAAGCCGGCGTCGGGGAGCGAAGGGCGGGGGATCGTGGTGATTGCCAGCCACGATCGTATTGAGTTCCGCACTTCCAGCGAGGAGCGGTTGCTCTTCGGCGATTTGACCTATCATTTGGCGGAGATCCTGGCCGGGCTGTACTCCTTGGGCGGACAGCCGGACATGGCCATCATCGAACAGCGCATTGTCCGCCATGCGGCCTTCGAGCGGATCGCCGTGGGGGGCACTCCCGACATCCGCGTGGTCTTGTACCACGGCATCCCGGTCATGGCGATGATCCGTTTGCCCACCCGCGCTTCGCGCGGCCGGGCCAACCTGCACCAGGGGGCCGTCGCGGCCGGCGTCCACCTGGTCACCGGCCGGACTTTCGGCGGCGTGTGCATGGATCGGGCCGTTTCCGTTCACCCGGACACGGGGCAATCGATCTGCGGCCTGCAAATCCCCGGTTGGGATGCGGTGCTGACGGCGGCCATGAAGCTGGCCCAGTGCCTGGAGCTGGGTTACCTGGGCATCGATTTCGTGCTGGACGCCCATGACGGTCCGGTGGTGCTGGAAGCCAACGCGCGGCCGGGACTGAATATCCAGGTGGCCAATCGTTGCGGCCTGTTGCCGCGGCTCCGGTGGATCGACGCGCAGTCGCCCGACATGCTTCTGCCACAACGGCGCGAGGAAGTCATCGAACGCCTGGCGGCCACCGGCTCAGGATCGGCAAATCAATAAGTGTCGCAACAATCGTACTCATCTCGCTCCGCGAGATGGAATTCATCACGCGGAGTGTGATGACTACTTTCGAGAACAGGACCGTTATTGTTTTGCCGATCCTAATTTAAGGAAATCGTGAGGCTTGAGATTGAACGCGCTGCAAAAGGATTTGCGCGCGTCGACCGCTGAAGGAACGGCGACGAGCGTGATGGTGGGGATCGGTGAAACGTATTTGCCCGCCTTCGTGCTGGCCCTCAGCGCCAGCCCGCTGGCCGCGGGGCTCGCGTCGACGCTGCCGATGTTGATCGGCGCGGCCGGGCAACTGGTTTCGCCCTGGATGGTGTGGCGGCTGGGTTCTTATCGCCGCTGGGTGTTTCTGTGCGCCGCGGTACAGGGGGCGAGTTTCGTACCCCTGGCCGTAGCGGCCTGGCTGGGCGCCATACCCTTGGTCCTGGTGTTTGCCCTGGCCGCCCTCTACTGGGGCACCGGCCTGGCCGCCGGACCGGCCTGGAACGCCTGGATCGAATCGATCGTGCCCCAACGGTGCTGGTCCCGCTACTTTGCCCGGCGGACGCTCGTAAGCCAATGGGGTCTGTGCGCCGGCTTCCTCATCGGCGGCGTGCTGCTCCAGGCCAGCGGCCGCCACGGTTGTCTGACCCCCTTCACGCTCTTGTTCCTGATTGCGGCCGCCAGCCGCTTCGTCTCCTCGACGCTGCTGGCCTGCCAGCGTGAGCCGGCGCCGCCCCGCAGCGACATGTTCGTGCCCGGGGCCAGACGGCTGTTTGGGTCGTTGGCCCAGTGCGGCGACGGTCGGGTGCTGGCGTATCTGTTGGTCTCGCAGGCCGCCGTGCAGGTGGCCGCCCCCTACATCACGCCCTACCTGCTCGACCACCTGCAATTTCCCTACTGGCGCTATGCCGTGCTGATCTGTGCGATGTCGCTGGCCAAGATCCTGTTCTTGCCGGCCCTGGGACGTCTGATGGATCGCTGGGGGGCGGGGGCCGTGCTCTGGGTCGCCGCCCTGGCCGTGGCGCCGCTGCCTGCCCTGTGGCTGGTCTGCCATTGGTTCCCGTTCCTGGTCGGCGTGCAAATTCTCTCGGGCATCGCTTGGGGTGGCTCCGACCTGGCGACCCTGTTGTTGTTCTTCGCCACGATCCCGCGGGCCAAGCGCGTGGGCGTGCTCACCGTCTTCAATCTGCTCAATGCGGCGGCCATGGTCGCCGGTTCCGCGCTCGGCGGCCTGCTGCTTTGGCTGTGGGGCGCCGATCATGGCGCCTATGGGGTGGTCTTCGTCGTCTCGTCGTTGGCCCGGGCGGCGTCTGCGACGCTCTTGCTGCGAATTCCGGCGAGTGTGCCGAGGCGGCAGATCGTTATCGCGCGCATCGATGGCCCACAGCCCTTGCGGCCGCGGCCGGCTGCCCTGCCGGTCCATGGCGAACTCGGCCCGCCCCGGGAACCGGGAGCCAGCGACGCAACACACAGACAGGCCACAAGCCGGCAATCGGACTCATGGCCTGTCTTGTGTTCGGCCTCGGCCGCGCCTTTCGACGAGCTACATTCTCCGTCGCTACGCGACGAACGAACGGCGACTCAGGCGTTCCGGCGTAGTCTCCAGATCCCAAACGCCAACGCGCCGGCAAGCAGCATGGCGATGCCACCGGGCTCAGGGCTCCCTGCGCTACTCGCAACACGGAAGCCAAAGATGTTGCTCTCGTACGCCGGGTAGCTGCCGCCGCCGAAGGAAGAGGCCAGGAAGCCGGAGTAGTCACGCCACGACGCACCACGCAAACCCCGACATTCACCACTGATGTTCGCTTCGTTCCATTGAAAGAGGTCGCCGCCTTGATCAAACGTCCCATAGGGGCCGGGAGATGCCGAAAATGCCCCGACGGGCGTCAAATAGTTCGCCGGGTCGGTGTAAGTGCCATTTCCCGTGTCGTAGGCATCGTAGAAGTTGGCGTTGTGGCCCGTGTCGGGCAACGTATTGATCGGCGCCGTATTGCTCTTCGTAGGATAGGTCCAATAACCCGCGCTCGTGCTACCCCCCTTGTAGTAGGACGCCTTATACCATTCGTTTTCCGTGGGGATGAAATAGGTCGCCCCGGCGTTGCGGGTTATTGCCATCAAGGCCGAAATCGTCATTGCGCCGTTGAGCGTGTAGGCCCCGGTTTCCGTCGTGCCGTTCCCCTCAGGCGCATTGGGCTGGCCATTTTGCAGCCAATTGCTGAATCGGGCGGCGTCGCCCCAGGTGACATCGAACACCGGCACGTTGCCATTGCCGATTACCGAGTAGCTGTAGCTGCCCGGACCCCCGCTCTGGGCGATTCCGACGGTCGGAAAGTCCGTGGCCATGCCGCCGTTGTATAGGCCGTAGGTGTCGCTCGTCGTGGCCACGGCATTAAGAAACGCGGCGTACTGTGCGGCGGTCACGTCGTACTTGCCCATCTGGTAGGTATAGCTGACATCCCCGTAGCCGGTCGTATCGGCCGCGTTGCCCGGGTCGCCCACGGTCACCATTGCCATAGTGATCGTGCTGGCCCGGGCGGACAGCACGCTGGCGGCCGCCACGGCCGCCGCCAGGATCATCGTGTTCAGCGTGTACCTCATGGTCTTTCTCCCCTTCTTGCTATCGTAGGACGGATTGCTAATCCGTCTGGTTTCCAAGGACGGATTGGCAATCCGTCCTACAGCCTGACGTACTCATCTCGCTGGAGCGACATGTCCCACCTCTCGCGGAGCGAGAGGAGTACTTTCGATCCTTCGTGGCGGGGTCAGTTTCGCCGGGAAACAAGCCAAGAAACAACGGAGAGAAAACTAAGGCAGCCCCCGGCGCGGTTCGCTAGACATCCGCACCGACAAAGTCGCGAAAAACGACCCATTCCTGGGCAAAACGCCCGCTCCTGGTTGATCCCCGAGACGCCCAACTCGTTGGCGGATCGGGAGCTGGCGTTCGCGCTGCCTGCTTTAGTTCTGCAAACGTCCGGTTACCAGCGGACGTGAATGCCTCCCACGTCCACCGCTCCATGACCGCCGCGCACGCCGACAACCGCCGGCCCGGCGCTAACGTCGACGTTGCCATACGGAGCCACGTCGACCGCCGTGTACGGATAGCGGCCGCTCCAGTAGCGGGGCGGCTGCGCATAGAGGACGGGACCCGGCGCATAGGGGCCGGCGGCGTATATCGGAGACTGCGATGGGACGGGAAGCGGTGGGTGGTGCGGATCGTAATCGACCCATTGCCCATTTTCGCCGTACCACATCCAGTGGTTCTCGGCGGTCCAGTACCACCAGCGGCCGTTATACCAGCGATAGCGCCAATCGATCTGGTTCGCCGCGCCGGCGGCCGCGCTGCCGGGCTGCGCGACGCTATTGCCTATGGGGTTGCTGCTGCCCGACGCCGCGGGCGCGCTCTGGACTTGCTCGGCGGGGCCGTTCAGCGCCGGGGTGGGCTGGCCGGAAAGGATGGAATGCAACGAACCACCGCCGCTGGCGAAAACGCTGTCCGTGCCGCCGCTCGCCCGCAACTCGGGACCGGCGCTTGGCACAGGCTCTTGATCGCCGGCACGCACACCGGCCGGCAAAGCGGCCAGGCAAAAGGCTACGAGCGGACCGATGCACCTGATTTGACTTCGTATTGCTTTCATAATGGCCACCTCACGGATCTTTGTCGTTTGTTTCCGAAACGCGAATCACCGTCTATGTTCTAACGCCGCGCGTCCGGCAATACAAGCGGCACTTTGCGGCGTCATACCTCTCCCGGAGGGGTGCGATAATGGAGGCGGGCTCTCAGCGGCGGGTCACAGCCCCAGCGTTTCGACGATCTGACGGATCGAGGCGGTTCCGGTCGTGCCCAATTGGTGTACGACGACCGAGGCCGCGGCGTTGGCCAGTTCCAAGGCCTCCGGCAGCGAAGCGCCCGCCGTCCGTGCGGCCGCCAGGTTGGCCGTCACCGAATCGCCGGCGCCCACGATGTCGATCTCGCCGCGGACCGGCAGGGCCGGCAGATGCGCCGATTCGCCCTGCGGCGTGGCCCCCAGCAAGCCCTCTTCGGCGAGCGTGACGAACACGTCGCGGCCTTGCCGCCGGGCAAGTTCCAGGGCGGCACCGATCGTTTCCTGCACACTCGCCGGTGGCGCGGCGTCCAGCAGCCGGCCCAGTTCCGCACGGTTCATCTTCAGCGAAACGGCCGGATAGCCGCGCAGCCCGCGCCGGCTGTCGGCCAGGATGAGCAACTGCTCCCGGCGGCAGGCCATGTCGGCCACGGCCTCCAGCACGCGACGCGTAACCACGCCCGTCTCGGCCAGGTCAACCTGGTCCATGATCACCAGCGCATCGAGCCGGCCGGCATGTTGCCGCAATGCGGCGATAAGTTGATCTTCCACCGCGGGCGGCGTGGGCGTCCAGTTCTTGGTGTCGAGGCGATTCAGTTCGCGCGGCGGTTTCTTGGGCTCGATCACCAACGGCTTGCAGTAGGTGAACGTCCGCCGCCGCGGCGTTTCCAACAGCGCTTCCATGCGTACGCCGGGCAAGACTTGCAGCGCGCGCCGGAGCTCGAAACCCTCGCCGTCATCGCCGACGAAGCCCACAGGCCAGATTTCACCCACGCCCAGCGCCACAAGGTTGCTGAGCACCGTGCCCGCCGCGCCGGGCTGGGCACGGGTCCGCATTACGTTGTACACCGGCAGCCCGGTTTCCAGCGACGTTTCCGCCCGGGCCGGATCGATCTCCAGGTAACGGTCCAGGCAGAAATCGCCCAGCACGGCCATCCGCAGCCGGGAATAGCGATCAGTAATCTCGCACAGCCGCTGGTGGTTCATAAATTGTGCATGACACAGTTGATTTGTCGGGTGCCACGGTTGGCTTGCCCAACCGTGTTTTCGGCACTGCTGGACAAGCCAGCAGTGGCACCCAACTCAACTAACGGAGCGTGTCGGATTACAAAGGTCGGTGTTTTTCTTGGCCGCGTGGTCGATCATGCTTTCAGGCGGTGGAACAGGTGATGGACGAAGGCCAAATTGTCGCACTGGAGATAGTGCATGCGGCCGCCCATCCGCGCGTAACTCTTGCAGAACCGCAGATAATAGGCCGGGTTGGTCTTGGGCGGCTCGCCGGTGGTCCAGTCCCAGCCGCCGGCGTCCTGGAGATCGACGACAAAGATCGTGTGGTCCCGGACGATGGGCCGCCCGGCCTGCAGCCGCAGGTTGTTCACGCAACTGAGGCTTTTCTCAAAGACCTGCGGTCCCATGATGGCGGAGCCGACCGAGAGCAGCACGCCGCCGTCGAGGTTTTCGACGGCCGCGCCGAACTGGGCGAAGTCGCGCTGCGCCGCCCGGCCGATCGCCGCGCCGTTGAACAGCGGATGGGTGGCGATGATGTCGTAACCGATGCCCGGATGAACGCTGATCGGCACATCGTGGCGGAAGGCGGCCGCGAGGATCGAGGCCTGTTTCCAGCGATGCGCGATTGCGTGTCGTCCGGCGGCCAGTGCGTGCTCGCGCATGGCGACGAGCAACTCGGCTCGGGCGGCCGTGAGCGGATGGCACGGCTCGCGGCGGATCTGCTCTTCCAACGCGGCGGGCTGCGGCAGCGTGACGCCGTCTTCGGCAATAAATCGCCCCACCGCCCGGCCATAGCCTTCAGCGGAAACGCCCGCCGCCAGCAGGGCCAGGTGCAGGTTCCGGCCGGTCTCGTCCCAGGTGCCGAAGCGGCCGTGGGCCACGCCGTCGCGGACGCTTTCGGAAGATTGCCCCAGCCAGGCGAACTCCCAGTCGTGGATCGTGCCCGCCCCGTTGGTGGCCAGGTGCGTGAGCCAGCCGTCGGACATCATGCGCTCCAGCAGCAAGGCCGCTCCGTTGCGCAGCAGGTGCGCCCCGTAGGTCAGCATCACCGCTGCCCCGCGCTCCCGGGCGGCCCGCACGCGCCGTGCGGCTTCGTCGATCGACGCTTCTTGGGCGGCGTCCAACGGCTTGGGCTTCGCCGCCGGATCGACCAGGATTTCCTCGACGCGAAGAAGATTCCGCCGCTGGGCCAACGGATAGACCTGCACGCGGCTGAGGTCCAAGGGCGGACGCGACCAACTCATGGGCATGCCTCTTGTGCGCGACCTAAAATGCAATCCAACAACGCCGCCGCGTCGCGGTAGTCGGGAATGACCACGTCGGCGCCCACGCCCAGCAGCCGTTGCCGCTTCCACGGATCGATGCGGCCGGAGCCATTGTGGGCCTCGTCGCTGGCCACGGCAACCGCCAGCCCGCCCGCTTCCTTGGTATTCTCGATCTCGACGTACCCGTCGCCGAAGGCCAACAGTCGCTCGCCCGGGATGGCATTTTCCCGCAGAATGCGCTCGATCACCATTTTCTTGGAGAAGTTCTGGTAATCGTCCAGGGCCCCGTAGATGCGGCCGTGGAAGTAGCGGGCCACGTCCAGCAGTTCCGCCTCGTGCTTGACAAACTGTTCATCGGTGCCGCTGGCCAGGCACAGCGTGAAGCCCTGCGCTGAAAGCATTTCCAGGAGCGATCGGGCCCCGTGGACCAGCAGCGCGTCGGGCGGCGTGCTGCCCTGCCGCAGGCCCTGGAGGCGGCTGCCGATCCGTTGGTCCAGCCGCCGCAGGTATTCATGCTTGTACCAGAGCGGTTCGCGCGGCTGGCCGCCCCGCGCGCGGATCCGCTCGGCGAGTTGGATCATTTGATAGATCGTCTGCTTGCCGTTCAGCCGCATGATGTCGTCCAGGGCCAATCGCTCCAGGTCGGCCCGGCTTTCCTCCGGCCGGCGTGGCAGGACTTCCACGAACATGGGGACCATCACTTCCGGCCAGCCCTGGCGGATGAGCGACAGCGTGCCGTCGAAGTCCAGCAGCACGTGGCTGATCTCCGGCCGGGGGCGGAAATGCGGGCTGAACTCGACCAGCCCGGTAAAACGTGATGTCATGGTTCTCCCTTGTACGGAATTCACCCATTATCATGCCATCGACGCGGGCTGACGGCAAGGATTCAAGGGGGCTGGTTCCCTCTCCCCTTGCGGGAGAGGGCTATCCGTCCAACCCCGCCCCCAGCGAGTGAACGCTCCGGCGAACTGGCCGTCGAAGCGGACGAAGCTGTCCCAGGACCGCTTGCCGGCCACCGGCATAGGTCCTGAGACAGTTTTTTCCTTTCGCTGCGAAATCGTGTCACAACCGCTCCCTCGCCCGTAGTAGATGCAGAGTGAACGATCTTACAGGCTTTGCGCCAACGCCGCTTAAGTTAGGAGACCGAGTCATGTTGCAAACCGTCCGTAAAAAACTGTTCGGCGCCCGAACGCGGAAACTGCGGAAATCGGCGCGAAAGCCTGGGCTGTCTCCTCGGCAGCTTGCTGTCGAGGGGCTCGAATGCCGGCAGATGATGTCGGTGAGCAGCGCCTGGTTCGCGCAGAACTTGCACAATTCAGCGTTATGTTCTCTGGCCAGGAGCGACTTTGCGCGAGACGGCGCCATCACGCGCAACGATATGTTGGGCATCTTCAAACTGGTTGAACAGGATGGAAAAATCCTAAGCGCCGCTGACATGCACGACCTGAAGAAGATGCTCGCCAACGCGAGCGGGCTGAACATGCCGGACTACGTCCGGGCGCTCTCCGGCGACGTGATCAACGACAACAATCCGGCCGACGCGCATTACCAGGGCGCTTCGCTGGCAAATCTGACGGTGGGCGGTTCGACCGCCGTGCTCGCCGATTTGGTCAATAAGTGGTTTCTGGGACTCGACCTGCCTAGCATCGCGGGCGCGGAAATCAAGGGAACCTTTGCGCCGGCCGATGAGTATTCTTCGGCCAGTTGGTACAGTTCCGATCCGTTGTTCAGCAGCTCCGGCCCGTCCTGCCAGGACCTGCAGCAAGGCAAGCTGGGCGATTGCTATTTCCTTTCCGCCCTGGCGTCCATCGCCGACGCTTCGCCCCAGGCCGTCAAGAACATGTTCATCAACAACGCCGACGGCACCTACACGGTCCGCTTCTTCACCGCCAAGGGCACAGCCGACTACGTGACGGTCAACACCGCCCTGCCGCTCGACCTGAACGGGCCGTACTCGCGCGGCTGGCTGGGCCCGACCTCCTTCGCGTACGAGGGCTTGGGGGCCGACAACAGCCTCTGGCTGCCGTTGGCCGAAAAGGCTTATGCCGAGTGGGACGAGACCGGCAACGAGGGACGCGGAAACGTGAACTCCTACTTGGACATCGCAAACGGCCAGTCGGGCAACGTCTACAATCAGGTGCTCAACGCGTACAACACGAGCGTGACCGCAGAGTGGGGCGCCATTGCCGTCGTCGTCACCCCCGGGCAACCGTCGCCGCCGCAGCCTAACCAGGGAAGCGAGGCCCAATTGATCGCGGCGCTGGCGAACCCCGCCAATGCCGTGACCATTGGCACGTGCAACCAGATCGGCGACCCCGACTCCGCGACTGGCCTGTACGGGGACCATTGCTATGTCGTGCGCAGCTACGACTCGACGACGGACACCTTCCAGCTTTATAACCCCTGGGGCTGCGATCAGCCGAACCAGAACCTGACTTGGAGCCAGTTGCAGGCCGACTGTCACTATTACGCCTACGTCAATGCCAGGCCGGCCCTGGCGCGCTTCCCCACGCCGCCCAGGCGGGCGTTCGGATCGAATTCGGGACTGGCCTTTGGAGTTTCCGCAGCGCCGACGGCGACCAAGGATGTGGCCACTGCCGCCGGCCTGCGCGCGCTCGACGCCGCGCTTAACCAAAACAGGGCCTGGCTGCCCGCAGCCGATTGACCAATTCTCGCCATCCTACAGCGGCTCCCGCTTCTTCTCGGTGTTCAACTCCGGCCCCGCCTTGCGGCGCTTGTAGGTAACGCTGTAGCCGACAAGGCCAGTAATCCGTTCTTGCCGAAACCGCCCAAGGGCGCTCGGCCTCCTCCGCCGCCAATGTAAGGGTCGGTCGAGAAATAACTTCGCCATTTCGATCGTGTTGTTCTCCTCCCTCTTCCCCTGCGGGAGAGCGCCGGGGTGAGGGGAGGATTGGCGCGAACAGCATGTGATCGATTGGCAGCCGGAAAACCCCTCACCCTAACCCTCTCCCGCAAGGGGAG